>CAZSLS010000301.1:0-6507 GCA_964607575.1 uncultured Planctomycetaceae bacterium
TTGATTGAACACCAATCAGGTGCTACATTTATTGCACGTCAGTGAAATGTTACGACACCCGATCTGCCCACGAGGTCAGGAGCAGTTGCTGCGTTGCTCAAAGCAGGGCAGCACGTCGCGGTACATAAGACAGCGATACAAGACAGTAATACCGTACTCGATTTCATAGTCATCGCTCTTTCAATGAACTCCTGTTGAACGTTCTTGGCAGGGCGTCAATTGTAGCCAGGCAGCGGGCTGCGGAAAAGCTCAATTGCGTTTTTGACCATCGGTTGCGAGGCGCCGGCGCGTCCGGAAGCGGCGTGGCGTGGCGAGGGAACCGAGAATCCTGTCAAATGGCTCCCCACAATATTGGTAGGATTTCGCAATAATTCGTACCATTTAAGAGAATAATATGGGTCATGGATGCTTAGGGCCTATCAACTAAGCACTTAAGAAAGACCGTGCGAGAAAAGCTCGTGTTTTCCCGGACAAGCGTTCCGCTCATATGACCGCATCGGACATCCCGAGAAAATATTATGCAACCGCTGTACGGGGAACTACTTACGGATGGGGCCTGTCGGCGATCGCTCAAATTGTGCGTTGTTTGTTATGGAGTGTGAAGGGCAAATGTGGGGGTTTCGTGTTGGGGTTTCAGATTTTTTGTTGCATGGTGCGCCTCGGGGCGTAAACTCTTCACAAAAGTGGCACTTCTGGCACCGTGACGTCCGGGAGAGTTTGTGTATGGCCAGTGTAACCTATGATGACCGAAGTTTCTGGGTGGATGGGCGGAGGGTCTGGTTGGTCAGCGGATCGATCCATTACTTCCGCGTTCCGGCGGAACTTTGGTCCGATCGCCTGCTGAAGGCCAAGCGCGCCGGTCTCAACTGCATCTCCACCTGTGTTCCGTGGAATGTCCACGAGCCCGTCGAGGGCCAGTGGGAACTCACCGGCGATCGCGACGTGCAGGCGTTTGTGAAACTTGCAGGCGACTTGGGTTTATACGTCATCCTGCGCCCCGGACCGTTCGTTGGGGCCGACTGCGATTTTGGAGGCCTGCCCTCGTGGTTGACCGCCAAGAGCGGTATGGGGTATCGGACCACCAACGCAGCCTACAGCCACTACTTCGACAAATACTTCGCCCGCGTTCTGCCCAAGCTTGCCGAACAGCAGGTTACCCGCGGCGGAAACGTGATCCTGATACAGAACGAGAACCATTACTTACAGACCACCATGCCCGAGCGCTTGAACTACCTGGAGTTCATCAGCCAATTGTTCCGGCGGAGCGGATTTGACATTCCAATCATTACCTGCAACGGTTTTTCGGATCCCTCGGCGCCGGACGCGATAGAAGGGCTCAGTTTGACCGGTGACGTGGCCGCCCAGATCAAAAAGATGCGACTCCGCCAGGGCGGTGGGCCAATGCTGGTCGCAGAGTTCCGCGGCGGGGCGATCGATACGTGGGGCTCGCCCCACGCCACCACTCCCGCGCGAACCACCGCCCGCAGGGCCCTGGAGATACTCGGTTGCGCGGCGCAGTACAACTATTATATGTTCCATGGTGGTACGAACTTCGAGTTCTCCGCCGGAAGCAGGGGGGGTAGCGATGCGGTGTTCCAGACTACCAGTTACGACTGCGATGCTCCCGTGGCTGAGGGCGGCGGACTTACCGAAAAGTACTACCTGACGCGACCGGTGAATTTGCTGGCGAACCACATGGGACCGTATCTCGCTGACTGCAGCCTGCAGGACCCCGGCGTCAGCGTCCACGATAGTATCGACACGCTCAACACCTTTGGACTGATCGGACAGTGGGCGGTGGTCACCAATAACGGTGACGACGATATCGATACCGCCAGGGTGTCGCTGCCCAGCGGTACGATGCTGACGGTCTCTCTGGAGGCTATCGGGGCTACGGCCATTCCGATTGACCTGGAGCTTACCCCTGCGGCAATGTTGGATTATACGAATCTCATGCCGCTTGGCTTCTTCCACGATCGCGTGCTGGTCCTGCACGGTCCGCGCGGTTGGGAAGGTTTGATCAGCATTAACGGCGAGAAAATCGAAGTTGAAGTGCCCGGCGACGAACCGGCGGTAATCGAACACGAGGACCTGCTGCTGGTGGTGATAAACAGCGATCTGGCGACGCGGACCTGGCCGCTCGATGACAGGATTCTTTTCGGACCGGATTTTGTGGGCGAGATGTCGGATGACGGCGAATATGCGATCACCGCGGCTAGGGGCAAGCCCTACACGATCCTGCATCTTGGCGACGGGAAGATTTCGCACAAGAAGATGAAGGCCTCGGCGCCGAGGACACCTCCGGTCCCGCGCTTAGGCAATTGGAAACGGGTGAGCGTTTGTGCCGAGGCGACCCTGCGAAAGATCGAATGGGAAAAGATGTCTCGCCCCCGCGATGTCGATCAACTCGGCGTGCCTTACGGATACCTCTGGTATCGGGTCGAACTGGAGCAGCCCCGCGCCAAGAAACGTCACCTTCTGCTGCCCCATTGCGAAGACCGCGCAACGCTGTACGTCAATGGACAGCTTGCCGGTGTATGGGGACGCGGTGATGGTGCGGCGCGCGAGCCTGTGGGAGTGTCCCTCAAGAAAGGGACCAATGTCATCGTGGTGCTGTCGGACAATCTCGGGCGAAACGTTTCGCCCGCGAGATTCGGCGGGCCTAAAGGTCTGTTTGGGCACATATACGAGGCCAAGAAACTGCGGGTGAGCAAGCCAAGGCTGAAATCGGCCGGTCCGCTTAACAAGAGGATCGTTCCGCGACCGCTGTTGCACAAACTCCCGGAACTCGAAGCCGAGCCGATCTGGCAGGCGGATTTCTCGATCCCTCTGACGAAGGTCGCGCCGATCACCGTCTCGTTTGAAGGTCTCGCCCACCACGTGGCGATCCTGTGCAACGATCGACCGGCGGGGCTCTTCATAAACGAAGGGCGCAATTACGGTGACGTGACACTCAGCGCGGGACTGAAAAGGGGCAAGAACGTCATTCGAGTCATGCTGTGGGGCGATGTTCCGCCCGATACCACCGACGCATTCAGGTTCTACAGCCTGCTCGAAAACCTCACCGAAAACGCCAAGTGGGCTTACAGGAATCTGGAACTGCCCGAACCATCGAATGCGATGACCGGAAGCGGACGCCCGGCGTGGTACGCCTCGCGATTCAAATATCCCGCCTCAGCCGCCGCCGCGGGAAAGGCGCTGTTCGTTGAAATAGCGGGGTCACGCAAAGGACAGATATTCCTCAACAGCCATAACATCGGGCGATTCTGGGGTATTGGTCCCCAGAAGTACTACTACCTGCCTGAATGCTGGCTCGACGAGGTCAACGAACTGGTGATCTTCGAAGAGCAGGGGCGATCGCCCTCACGCAGCAAACTGGTGTTCAGACCCCGGGGCCCGTACATCGATTAAGGCGTCGCCCCATGAACTTGTACCGTCGAGTTTTCATGACGCCGGGACCGCGCTTGAATATCTCCCTACAGGAATTCTGGTGATCGATCCCTACATTGCTATCGCCTTATTTACCGCTGGACTCGTCAGCGGGTTCGTCGATTCCATCGCAGGCGGCGGCGGGCTGATTACCGTTCCGGTTCTCCTGCTGGTCGGTCTGGACCCCAAAGCCGCCCTGGCGACAAACAAGTTTCAGGCCAGCTTCGG
Source organism: uncultured Planctomycetaceae bacterium (assembly GCA_964607575.1). Taxonomy (GTDB): domain Bacteria; phylum Planctomycetota; class Phycisphaerae; order SM23-33; family SM23-33; genus BS750m-G57. Next base: position 3,658 of record CAZSLS010000301.1, read on the forward strand.
ATCGTCGACGGCGACGTGGCAATACTACAGGCATGGGCATCTGGATGTCCGGTCGGCCTTGCCGGGAGTTGTCGTCACCTTCATCGCCGCGGCCTGCGGTACGCTGACCGTTCGGGCTATCTCGCCGGACATGCTCGGTAAGATCGTACCGATTGCCATGGGGGTGATACTCGTCTACACCGTAATCAGCCCCAAACTCGGACACGTCGCCCGCAAGCCGCTATTGGGACGCTATGGTTTCTACGCGTTGCTCGGGATGCTGCTGGGGTTCTACGATGGCTTTTTCGGGCCTGGCACGGGGGCGTTCTGGACGATGGCGTTCATGGTCTTTCTCGGTCATGAAATGCCACGCGCCACCGGACACACCAAGTTGATGAACTTCACGTCCAATATTGCATCACTGCTGTTCTTTCTGTCGAGCGGCCTGATTCGCTACTCCTACGGCCTGGCAATGGCCGCCGGACAACTCATCGGGGCACGTGCAGGCGCAACGATGGCCTCGCGAAGAGGAACGAAATTCATCCGCCCGGTCTTCCTGACCGTGGTCGCCATCGTGACGGTGCATTTGATCTGGAAGTACTTTTTCGCTTCCGCTACTTGAGTTCCTTGACCCAGATGTTGCGAAATTCTACGGGGTGTCCGTGGTCCTGGATGTAGATTCCGCCCTTGTCGCTCATGCCCTTTGCGTATGCTCCGCCTGTCGGACCGGGCAGCTTGATCTTGTCCTGGATCAGCACGCCGTTGTGAATCACGGTCAGCGTCCCGGGCTCGACGACCTTGTTCCCGTTCATCTTCGGGGCGATGATCGTCGCGTCGTATGTCTGCCATTGAAGCGGCGGGGCGCACATGTTGACCAGAGGCGTGCCCTTCTTGTAAATCCCGCCGCATTCGTTGTCCCGCCCGTACAGCGTGTAGCTGTCGAGGATCTGAACTTCGTAGCGACCGTGGACGTACATCCCGCTATTACCTCTTCCCTGCCCGCGGTGCCTGGGGAGGAACGGCGTGCGAAACTCCAAGTGGATCTTGGCGCTTGCGAAGGTCTTCTTCGTCACGGCGCCGCCGGTGCGGGCGCGGCATTGCATGACGCCGCCCTTCTTCAGGAACCAGGAGAAATTCTTGCCCTTGCTGGACTTCCACTCATCATTGAGGTCCTTGGTGTCCTTGCTGAGCAGCACCATCGCGCCGGTAGGGGGCTTGGCGCCCATGGTCGGTGACAGGCGGACGACCTTCTTCATCTCGAACTTGGACTTGGAGCATCCGCCGGTCAACTTACCGTCGGCGATGACGCCTTTCTTCTCGCCGGCGGCGACCGCCAGTTTCCCGCCTTCGACTTTGCCCTTTAGCACGCCGAACGGTTTCACTCGCTTGTCGAACTCCGGCAGGATCGTGACGCTGTGCTCACCGTTGCCCAATGCCAGCACCTGTGCGACGGCCGGGGTTTTCTTACCGTCGGCCAACGTTCGCGTTCCGGCGTAGTCGCCCATGAATTCGGTGCCTTCGACCTTGTCGATATCGACCGCTTCCTTCACCGGGGCTTTTCTCTTCTTCTTGGGGGCTCCGGTAGCCGTGGTGGTCAGCAGGCTCGCGAAGAACGTGCTGCCCGGACGCGAGTCGGCGAGTTTGCCTACCGGCTTGGCGTCCATTTTCAGATCGCCCAGGGCGTACTGGATTCCGTCGAGGTAGTGCTGCATGATGTCCGGCCGCATGTAGACCGATGCGTTGTGGCCGAGGCTGCAATAGAAGACGCGGCCCTTTTCGAACGTGCGAATCCAGGCGATGGGATTGTCGAACTTCGCGTCGCCCTTGACCCTCTTGACGGTGTTGGGGTCCGACATGTCCAGGCTCAGCGCCACGCGGACCTTGTCGCGGGAGAAATACTTGTTCTTGAACTTGTATATCTCGTCCTTGATCTTGAAACCCTTGCCTGCGAACGCTTTATTCAGCGGGTGGTCGGGCTCGTCGAGCTTCACCGCCCACGTTCCCCCGGCGCCCCACGGGTGCCCCGCGAACTGACCGCCGATCATGCCCGCCGCCTCGGGACAATCGTAAAAGTTGTCGCTGGCCGCGTGCATGCCCGCCACGCCCTTGCCCGACTTGACGAAGTCCAGCAGCGCCTTGCGAGGTCCCTCATCGGCGAATTTCAGACGCGTTGTGTTCATGAACAGTATCGCGTCGAAGTTCTTGAGCTTGTCGACCGCGAATATGGACATGTCCTGGCTGATCGTGGTTTCGTATGCGCCGGTCTTCCGCCCCATGATCTCGATGCACTTGACGCCCACCGGGATCGACCCGTGGTAGTAGCCCTGGCAGAGATAGAACACCAATAGCTTGCGGACCTTGAGAGGTTTTGCCGTCGCCTTCTTCGGCGCGGCGTCGGTGAGTTTCTTGACGTCAGCTTCCTTGACGGGCCTGAGCTTACGGGGCCCGCCCTTGACGACGGTCTGCGAGAACAGGATCAGAACGGTAATAGCAACCACTGCAAGGCTGCGGGCATTGTGCTTCAACATCTTGTTTCCTTTCGATCGTTAGTGTCAGCGGCATGTCCAAGCCGCCCGGCGCCCGGCGGGGAACAATGCCCAGCCGACCCAACATGGTATAACGTCGAACTCGCAAATTCTATTACGAATTTCCCGAACGGAAAAACTAGACCAATGCGGTCCGGACGGCGGGCTTTCGTGGGCGTTTCGGGCCGGCCGTCCGCCATGCCGCAGATGTCACATGTGGTTCACACGTTCCGCTTGCCGTTCAGAGGCCGGGTCCATCGCACAGGAGACGATCGTGACGATGCTATCATGCACCCGGACGGCCACTTACGAGCATATTGGGATCGCCCGATATTGCATCTAGCCC
>CAZSLS010000302.1:0-6485 GCA_964607575.1 uncultured Planctomycetaceae bacterium
AACTCGTGCTCGTCGCTGTTCACGATCGATATCTACGAGAAGCTGCATCCCGAAGCGTCCGAGAGGCATCTGGTGACGATCGGGCGGTTGGCGACCGGGGTGGTGGTGGTCTTGGGGATCCTGTGGATACCGATCATGCCCCTGATCTCCGACAGCCTGTACCACTACCTGCAGACCGTACAGGGATATCTCGCCCCGCCGATAGCGGCTGTGTTCGTGCTGGGACTGTTCTCGCGACGAATAAACGCCACCGGAGCCGTATCGGGATTGATCGTGGGCTTCGCTCTAGCCGCAGTCAAACTCACCTGCCAGATAATCAAGCCCGACATATGGCTTCTCAGCTCGATGGGTGAGATGAACTTCCTTTACTTCTCGGCGCTGCTGTTTGGTATAACCGTGATACTTATGGTGATCGTCTCGCTACTGACGCCCAGCCCATCTGCCGAAAGAATCAGCGGGCTTACTTACGGCTCGCTGACCGCCGCAGACCGCAAAGAACTCCGCGAGAGCTGGAACGCCTTCGACGTGATTATCACCGTGGCGATCATGGCGATAATCGTGGGGATCTACGTGTACTTCTCGACGGGATTCTGGACGACATGATGTCCGGCGGGCGGCAGGTCAGATGATAATGATTTCGGTCTCGGCGGTCAGCCCCTCGTCTGGGACGACTACTTTAAAGTTGTGGACGCCCGGGGGGAGGTCCGGGAGCTTTACGACCGCCAGGTTCGTCCGGGCCTCGCTGATCTTCGTGGAGTTGTGGTACAGTTCCACGCTGTAAACGGGGCTGGCAACGCTGCTCCTGGCGCCGGCGTGAACGAACCAGGCGCCCGAATCCAGCGGATCGGGGCGGACGATCACGTACGGTTCGGGAGTCATCGGCTCGTATTCGGGGAGGAGTTCCGCCAGTGCGCTTACTGTTTCGGGCCGGTCGCCCGCAATGTCGGTCTCCTCGAAGGGATCGTCAGTCAGGTCAAAGAGCATATCGGCGCCGGCGCTGCTGTCGCGGACGAGTTTATATCGCCCGTCGAACACCATCCGCCACGCCCTGGCCGGCCCGTTGACGATACCCGAGACCACGTGGTCTCTGATCCGGGCGGAGGGATCCTGGAGGACTGGCCTCATCGAGATCGAATCGTAGTCGTCGGGGATACGCGCAGATGCGTAGTCCAGGAACGTCGCGGCCAGGTCGAGGTTCGTCACCGGATCGGTATTGACCGCCCCGCCGGCGACCCCCGGACCGCTGACGATCAGCGGAACGCCCGACGATTCCCACCCCCACCTGCACTTACCGAACGCGCCGGCGTCGCCGAGCATGTCGCCGTGATCGCTCGTGTAGACTATCAGTGTGTTATCCAGTTCGCCGCGGCGGTCGAGTTCTTCCAGGACCACGCCGATCAGGCGATCGTTGTTCTCCACCTGGGCGGTATAGTTCTGACGTATCGCCAGGTGCTTGTCAGCGGCGAACTCGTCGCCCGGCTCGTGAGGACCGGGAATATCGCGCTGGCGGCAGTCGGCCTCCATACGCCCGGTTATGTCGCTGGGATCGTGCGGGTTGTCGAAGTTCAACTGCAGGAACCACGGGCGATCGGGCGGCGCGGCGTCGAGCATCCCTATCGCACGCCGCGTTACCCAGTTGTCCTTGTAGTGCTCGTCGGGCAGCTCCGTGGGCGTAGTTACGAACCGCGGGCAGCGGTGATGCTTGCGGTTGAGCATGTCGCTCACGTTCACGTAGAACAGACCGCACCGCTCCAGGTGTTCCTCGTACGGGTCCATCGGAAAGGCGTAATGCTCGTATCGCTCGGCCCACTTGCCGATCACGCCGAGCATGTCGCAGAAACCAAGCTCGTCCATGCTCAACCGCCCGTGCTTGAGCTTTGAACTGGGCAGCGTAAATGGAATATCCAGGCCCTTCGAGAGGTCCAGCTTACCGGCCTGCAACGTGTGGTAGCCCGCCCCCCGCAGCCGCGTGTAGAACGTCTCGTTGCTGAAGGCGTGACATTGCAGATTGTCCAGCACGCCCCCGTTATGGTGGTATTCCTTGCCCACGGCCAGGGACACCCGCGACGGCGAGCACAGCGGCGAGGGGCATACGGCGTTAGTGAATCGCACTCCCCCCGCGGCCAGTCGGTCGAGATTCGGCGTGCGGACGGGGATGTCGACGGGATACTCCGTCGCGCAGCCAAGCCAGTCGGGGCGATGCTGATCGCAGTAGACAAACAGGATGTTCGGTCTGGAATCTTCGCTCATGGATATTGCCCGTCCGCCGCAGCGCTACGCAGAAGTCTAGCACGCTCAGATAGAAACGTCATCGGTATCTGCAGAAAATATCTCCAGCCTCCTTCGCCCCCGCCGGTTCGGGGGTGTCACAGGTCATGCGATTGTGACATATCGACCTGGGACGCAGATCACCGCCTTTTCACTGCGCCCTTTCGCTTATTGACCTGGCGGCGCCGGTCGCCCGGCCGGAATCTTTACCTCCCCGGGCGATTCTGATAGCTTCTACATCATGAAAAAGATAACGAGCACCGCCGCAGTATGCTGGGTTGTTTGCTCCAGCGCAATTCTGCTCCACGCCGCCTCGCCCGCCAAACATGCTATCCCGTTCCCCAAGGCGCTTTTGGCCTGCGATGTAACGCTCAAGACCATGAACAACGGGAATACCGAGAGCCTCATGCTCGGTAATGGCGACTTGTATGGCGTTGTCTGGCGGAAGGGCGGCGGGCTTTTCATGCGAATCACCAAGAACGATATATGGGATGCCCGCGTGGATACTTCCAATGACGGTCCCCTGCCCAAAGTTGACATCGCAACGGGCAAGATCACAGGCTCGCGGGGCACCTCGCCAAGTTACAAAAAGCTCTACCCCCAGCCGCGCTGTGCGGCCGCCCTGCGCTTCGGCGGCACCGGCGACGGAGGGATTTCATGGGACTGCATTCGCCGCACGCACGCCAATGCGCTGACGCCGACGAAAGATCACCGCGGTGCGTCCATTAAAGTCGCCGGCCGGGCCGAAGCATCCAACGGTTACCGCGCAATCCTGCCGGGCAATCCCGTCATATCATCTTTTCGCATGAAGCTGAAAGGCTCGCAAAACGCCTCGTACTATATCGACCTCTTCGACAGCACCGGAAAGCCCGTCAAAAAAGTCGGCTGGCTCAAGTCGCCGGCAGACGAAACCGAAATCAAACTGGACCTCGAGCCCACGCGCATAAACAACATCGTCATCTACACGATGACATCCGACGGACGCCCCGCTTTTAACCACGTCCATTCCCTTCAGATCCGACACAAGGCGAAAAAGACACCCCTGACCTTCGAGGCCCTCGAGACCGAAAACCTCCACGGGCATCTGGACATCACCAAAGCCGTCGCCTCGATCAATCTGCGCGACGCCAAGCCCACACAAATCCGCATCCTGCACGACAGGAACGTCGTGCTGATGCACACGGCTGACACAGTCGCCATCGAGCCGATCAAGGCCGCCACTCTCCCCGCCGCCAAGACCGGCAGGACCGGCGAGGTAACGTGGCTCCTGATGAAAATGCCCGGCGATATCGACTACAAAGGGATGGAATACGCGATCGCTCTGGCCAGCCGCGGAGACTTGAAAGCCGCCTCGCTCGTCACTTCCTGGGATATCAAGACCGGCGACGTACTGACCGCAGCGATGACCCTGGCCAGCCAAACGCTCAAGCAAGAAGAATCCAAACTCATCGCCGCACACGAGCAGGCATGGGAGGAATTCTGGTCCAGGAGCGGTGTCGCCCTGGGCGATGAGGTGATGCAGCGCTGGTGGTATCGCATGCTCTATTTCGCAAAGACGGTGTGCAAACCGGGCGCCGCCCCCGTCGCCCTCATGCCCCCGCTGGCGACCGACAGCACGCCCTGGCATGGCGACATCCATCATAATTACAACGCCTGGCAGGCGTTCTGGCCGCTGCCCGCCGCAAACCACTCCGAACTCGCCGACCCGTGGATATCCTACGTCGACGGCATGCTCCCACGGTTCAAATACCTCGCCCGGGTAACGTACGACATCGACGGCGTGTTCTTCCCGATAAGCTCGTTCCTTCACGAACCGGACCCTGCCGCCTGCAAGTCCAAAAACAAGCGTCAAGTATCGCTGAATCCCTGGGGGCTGACGATCGGCCTGGTCGGTATGACCATTCAGAGCATGTGGCAGAAGCACCTTTGCGACCCGGACCCCAAATACTTAAAGGCCAAGATCTACCCCACACTCCGCCAGGGCGCCCTGTTCTATACCTCATTCATGGACAAATGCAAGAAGGATGACAGTGGGAAAAAGAGCAAGATACGTTTGGGCCCGTCCTACAGCCCCGAGCACGGTTCGGCGGGTATTTATAATTGTCCTTTCGACATCGCCTACGTTCATTACACCTTTGATGCCTTCATCCAGGCCGCCGGTGAACTGAACGTCGATAAAGATCTAGCCGCCAAGTGCCGCAAGTACAAAGCTCTCCTGCCCGACTACCCCACCGCCATGGACAAAAGCGGAAAGCCCGTTGTGGTCGATTGGAGCGGATGCAGGTACAGGCAGGTTCCCAGGCATAACATAGAGGTTCCCGCATCGCCGGTGTTCCCGGGCGACCAGGTGACCTGGTTTTCTCCCGAACCGGTCAAGGAGCTTTTCAGGCGTACGATCAGGGACACCCGCCGCACGGGCGATAACTCACACATCATGTTCAATATCGCAAGGGCCCGATTGTCGATGCCAGAAGGTTTTACCCAGGCAAAGAAGTGGTTCTCTCCGCGCGAATTGCCTAACGGATTCATCGCATTTCCCTGGGCTCACGGCACGTTCATGCAGGAGCAGATCGGCCTGACGGGCCTGGTAAATGAGTTTCTCCTCCAGAGCGTTTCCCGGAAGATCAGAGTATTCCCCTGCTGGCCGGCCGACAAGGACGCCGCCTTCGCCGGCCTGAGAGCAGAGGGCGGTTTTGTAGTCTCCGCCGAGCGGAAAGACGGGAAGGTGGTGAAACTTGAAATAGTCGCCCCCAACGGCGGGAAACTACAATTACTGAGTCCGTGGAAGACTATAAAAGCTAATGGAAAAGTACTCGTGCAAGATAAGCGCGGAATGGTGACACTAGACACTCAGAAGAACGAGAGACTGGTATTTGCAGAGGGCAAATAAGCGCAGGCTCTTGACACGGATAACACGGAGGGCATCTGCTCCCTGCGGCCATGCCGACGATTCGCCCTTGCCGTTCTTTTATTGGCGAGCCTTCTTGGCCTCTCGCTTCTGCAGGTCTTCTTTTAGGCGTTGTGCCTTGAGGTTTTCGGGATACTTCCTGATAAAGACGTCCAGTGCCTCGAGGGCTCCCCTGGTATCCTCTTTGACCACGAGCCTGGTGATTTTGATGAAGTCCAGCGATTCTTGAATTTTCTTGATCTCCGCGTCCCAGGCTTCGACGAGTTTGGGCGGTACGTGGGATTTGGCCTTGGCGGTTTCCAACGCCGCCAGCAAACGGTCGCTGTCGCCGCTTTTCCTGGCGTTGTCGACTGCGGTCGTTATGTTTCTGAGGGTCTGCATCTTCCTGAGCCGCTCTCGGGCCTTCTTGACCTCAGATTGCATTTCCAACCACCTGGCCTGATCGACGGTGTACATGTGATTCTGCAGACCGGCGGCAGCCTTGTCCCAGGCTTCCCACGCCGCCTCGAGGTCGCCGCTGGCAAAACCTGTTTTCCTCGCTTCATCCAACAGTGCTTCGCACTCGGCCAGAGGCGTGACGATCTTGTCGTCGGCGTCCGGATCGCCGACAGCCTCCTTTTTTACATCCGCGTCGCCGGCGGGCGGCTCGTTGGTGTCCGCTTTTTGGCAGGATATGACGGATGCGAGTAACAGCATACCCAGGATTATCATCGCACGTTTCATTTCTCTATCCCTTTCCGGACAGTAGCTATCAGTAGATTGTACCGGCGGACAGCAACGACAAACAGCGAAAACCACCCGACGTAATATGGAGTGTCGTGACAAGTCGCCGGGAATATCGCGTTCTTCTATTTAGAAGAAGAACGACACCGCGGTGCCGTTACGTTCGTGAACTCAACTGGGGTCAGCAATAGCGTAATGCGAGACGATCTGAGATTTCCCTTGGAGATATCCGAGTTCTGTGTTATAATGCCCCGCTCGAGCCCGCTTCAGGGAGCGGCAAGGGCTATCTCTTCTCAAGGTCAGGACGAGACTCGCTTACTCGCATCTTCCTGCACCAGGCCGCATCGGCCAAGTTCCCCCAACATGAGAGTGCTATACGTAAATTGAGCCGTCTGCCATGGGTAGTGCTCTTGCGAGTTACAGGATCAGACCACAGCCGCAATGTGTCACAAGGCAAAACAGTCTGTCTGTGTGCTGGTGGTTTGGGAGCAATGCGGTCAAACCGCAATGAAAGGACGGGCAGAACAATGAGAAGAGCATTTGAAAACGTATGTCCGGCTGCAATCGCAAGTATAAGAAGGGCGGG
>CAZSLS010000303.1:0-6449 GCA_964607575.1 uncultured Planctomycetaceae bacterium
AGGCTGGTCGTCAAACCGGCGTCAACCGGGAGGCGAAGTCCGACAGACTCCTAGCACATAGCCGCAAAGCTCAGCAGGACGAAGAAAGCCACTTTCAGCTTGTGTTGAAGCGTCGTCGACTGCATTTTAGTGTCGTGCCTCCAAAGGCAGGGCAACGCGTATTTACTATCGCGTTACTCGTACCCCATTCTACCATGAACCGCCGCGGCGCAAAGAGGTAAAATCACAATAATACCGCGCCTGGACGGAAAAGATAATCCTGGTAACAAGCGTAAGATAGGTAGAATGCATGGATATTATGGTCCAGGCGCGTTTTCAGGCGGAATCCTACGTGTGGTAGTCGGCGTTGATTGTAATGTAGTCCCTGCTGAGATCACATGTTAGGGCGGTAAAGCTGCCCTTGCCAAGTCTGAGATCGCAGACGACTTCCACCTCGTTTGAGGCGAGGTACTTCGAGACTGATCTGGCGTTGAACTTCGTTGGCACGCCGCGCTTGAATACGAGTGTCGGTCCGATGCGGATAGTCAGCTTTTCGGCCACGACTTTCGCGGCGCTCTTGCCCAGGGCCATCGCGATTCGTCCCCAGTTCGGATCGCAACCGTGGATCGCGCATTTGAACAGTGGCGAGTTGGCCACGGATTTGGCGGCGATCTCGGCATGGCGATCGGTTTGTCCGCCGCGAACGGTTACCCGGATGAACTTGGTTGCGCCTTCTCCGTCGGTGGCGATAGCGCGGGCGAGTTCGCCGCAGACTTCCGCCAGTGCGGCCGCGAACTTGCAGTAATGTTTCGACGAGGCGGTGAGCGAAGCGTTTGCGGCCTTTCCGGAGGCCAACACCGCCACGATATCGGAAGTTGAAGTATCGCTGTCGACAGTGACGGCGTTGAAGCTCGTCGCTACTGCTGCCGTCAGGGCCTTCTTCAGCGCCGGCGGCGAGATTGCCGCGTCGGTTGTTATCACGCTTATCATGGTCGCCATCGAAGGGGCGATCATGCCCGATCCCTTGGCGATCCCGGCGAGAGTGACTTTCCTTCCGCCGATTCTGACTACAACCACTGCGGACTTGCGGCGCGTGTCGGTGGTCATGATGGCCTCGGCGACGTTCGAGTCGCCGCGGCGCCTTAGCGAACGTGCAGCCGAGGCGATACCGCGCTTGATTTTGCCCATCGGCAGCGGGCGTCCTATGATGCCCGTGGACGCCACCAGAATCTTCTCGCTGTCAGCCCCGATGTGCCTCGCCGTTTCCGATGCCATCGTACTCGCGTCGTCGAGTCCCCGCCTGGCGGTGCAGACGTTGGAGATTCCCGCGTTGATAACGATGCCCCTGGTCTTTCCGTATCCGCGGGGCAGGATGTGGCGGCACCACGAAATGGGGGCCCCGACAATCTGGTTTCTCGTCGTGACGATTGCGGTGGAGGCATCAGTGTCGGCGGCGATAATAGCGAGGTCCCTGTTTCCGCTGGTCTTTATTCCGCATGCGACACCAGCCGCTCGAAAGCCTTCGGGCAGCGTAATATGTCGGGCGTTGTTCATTCCTGGGCTCTCTCTGTGGTGACCGTCGGGTCTGGATCGGGATCAGCGAAACTGGACGCTTCGCCTCTTGAGGTCCGGTAGCAGCGTTCGGAGTTGTTTGGCGACCTGCGTGTTGGGGAAGCGGAGTATGAGATCGTTGGCAATTTCAATTGCCTCGGAATAGCGCTTGCGTTTGATCAGATCGCGGATACGGTCTCGCAGAGCGCGGGCCTCTTCGAAGTGGGCATTTTTGCTGACGGTGGACATTGACGAGGCGACCTTCTTGCCCTCTGTGCTGGCTGCGTATTTCTCCAGCAACTGCTCTCCGACGGCCAGTGCCTTGATCCACTGGCGGGATTCCGTCCACCTCTGGAACTCGGCGAACAGTCTGGATTGCTGCTCGCTGCGGAATGCGGAAGATTCCCGGCGAACGGTGTCGAGGAGTGCTTCGGCGTCGTCGCTGTCGGGTACCACCGCCAGGAGTGCCTGGGCGAGTTTCTCGGCTCGCGTGAACTGGGCCACCGACATCATGTTCTCGATGCGCTGCTTCTGGGCGGCGAAGAGTTTGACTTCTTCGTCGGGTGAAGTTGGAGCGGGGAGATTGAAGGTTTCGGTATTCTGTGGTTGCTTCGGCGCGGCGGGTTTGGTCTTGGGTTGGGCTTTGGCCTGCTTCTTCGGGGTGGTTTTGGCGGGTTTTGGGGTCGATTTGGGTTTTGCGGGCGGTTTGGGTTTCGCCGATTTCTTTTTGGCTTTTGGGGCCGGAGGTGCTTTGGGTTTGGTGGGTTTGGTGGGTTTGGTCTTCTGGTCATCTACGATCTCTGCGTCGACGATTTCGACTTCCGCGACCTCTTTCTTGGCGGGTAGCGGGGGAGCCTCCGGGCGCAATGGTATTGACGGTGGTTGGGAAATTCTTTCGCCATTGGCGCCCAAGGCGGTATCCATCTGCTTGCGAATGGCTCGCAGTTCGTCCAGTATGAGTAACAGGATGCGCGAGTTAACTTCGCCGGAAGCCTCATTGTCCTTTCGCTTGCCCATGGATCATTTATTATCGCTTCCGAGGTGGTTTCTTGCAAGTCCGGGCGTTTAATTTGATCTGCGATGGTATCTTGTGCTAAAATAACTATATGGAGAACTCAGATAAGGGCGTTTCAATGCGAAGTGGTTTCACGCTGGTGGAATTGCTGGTCGTGATAACGATCATAAGCCTGCTGGCGGTGCTCACGCTGCCGGGGTACAATCACGCTCGGGAACTTGCCCGGCGGACGACGTGCAAGGCGCAGATCAAGGGTATCGCCGAGGCGTGCGTGGCGTACATGAATGACCCCGCAATGCACCGCCGGTCAAATTACGCTAACGCCATGCCGACGGTTTATCCGACCCAGTCGAACTGGTACAGAGGCTCTTCGGGCAATCCTTCGGCGTTGTGGTTGCTGGTGGCGCAGAAGTTCGTGGATCGCGCTAACTTCCTGTGCCCTTCGGCTGAGGTTTACAGGGACTTTCGCAAACCGGTTGCCGGCGACTTGGCGTTTGAAGACGACACGCTGTCATACAGCTATCTGTCACAGGTGAAATTCACCGACGCTAACAACAATGCCGTCGAAGTCGCGGTCACCAGCAGTTTCAGTACTGGATTGAAGGATACGGAACTGGCGGTAATTGCCGATGCGAATCCACGCTTCCGGCTGGGGACGAGCGGTTCGGCATCCAGTTCCACCGGTTCGAAGAATTCCTTTAACCACATGAAGGCGGGGCAGAATGTCGGGTTCCTGGGCGGAAATGCGGACTGGTTCACGTCTCCGAGCATTCCGGGTACCAGGCCGCTGAAGAACAGCGAGGCGCTGGACGACATTTATCGTTCCTGTGGAGGCGCCGCTCAAGACAGCGACGGTAAGCGCGGCGCGCTTAACGATGCATTTCTTATTCCGTGAATTTCAGAAAAACTTTTGGAACAAATCCAGTTTCCCGGCGGGATATCGTTGCAGCAGCGGTGTAACCTTCGCGTGATAAGAGGATTAGATTACAGTTTTATGCTGAGGAGAGAATCGCTCGCCAGTAAGGTTATTACCTTATTTTTTCTTGTACCGAGGTGGTGCGGTTCGGTATACTTAACGCTTGAAGAAGTTGTCAAGTTGGTTCGGTTAGCTGTTTGGTTCGATTGAGTTTTTCGTAAAAACTTGTCCCTATTCGGACCGGTCCTCCCCGGCTGGTCTGATAAAGGCGGTGCCTGTCGTCCCCCCCCGCGACGGGCCCGCCGTTTTTTTATGTTCATGTCGAAATAGCGGGGCTACGGTTTTTTTGCCACGGATGAACACGGATAAACACGGATGTAGAAATGGTTACGGCTACGGCTTTTTAGCCACGGATGAACACGGATAAACACGGATGTAGAAATGGTTACGGCGACTGCGACGACTTTGTCGTTGTCTTAACAAAAGAAGAATCCGTTGGGTTTTCTTTATCCGCGTTTATCCGTGTTCATCCGTGGCTAAAAAAGCCGTAGCCGTGTATCAAGGCGAGGACGCTATTGCCACGGCTATCGGGTGGATGATTTTTGGGATCACGATTCTGCGGCAGATGTCTTCACAGATTTCGCATTGCCTGGTCAGCGACTCGTTCATCTTCATAATCACGCCGGGCGTTGGCATGCGGCGAACCGTGAAGTAAACGCTGATCGGTTCGTTGTCGTATCGTCCGGTGCGTACCTGGTAGTCGCTGGAGCGGGTCTCCAGGGAAATTCTGGCCTGAAGATAGCAGTCGTCATCCAGCGAGATGACCATGCTCGGTTCGCACTCGATGCATCCGGTGTTGGATTCCGACGCCAATGCCCCCAGCGCCGAATCGCCCATGAGTGATTGGGCCACTATCTCGTCACGATTACCGAGATAGTCCAGGTTGAATCCGAACATGACATCCAGAAGTTCGACATCGAGTCCGCCAATACCCAGAAAATAGACACTGTGCTCGAGTAGCCAATGATGGAGGCGGTAGGTCTCGTCGGCGGCTTGGGGATTGAAGTGCCCAGCCGTCAGGCGGTTATTGTGGAGTTCCATCCATAGGTAGTGACCCTGTTCGCGGTTGGCTTCGAGTACCGATTCGCCTGTTTCGCGCTGGTACAGTAAGGTCATCGACGGGAACTCCCGCTGTATGGCCTCGTAGAACTGCAGGAGGGTTTCCCTGTTGGTCGGAAGCGCCAGGTTGGTCTGCAGATTAACATTGACGAAAAACTCGTCGGCTGCGCTGGAGAAATCGAACATCTCTTGATTAACCTCACAATGGCCAGGGCGGGTGTCGGCCTGTTGGGATTCTAGCTCTTCTTCTTGTCGAACACCTTGAGCTTATGATCTTCGTGAATGACCAGGTGTCCGGGTTTGACGGACTCTGTTATGTAGGCGTTTCCGCCAACTGTGGCGCCCCGTCCGATTACGGTCTCGCCGCCCAGTATAGTTGCATTTGGATAGATGGTTACGCCGTCTTCTATAGTCGGATGCCGCTTCAGGCCCTTTATGACTCGCCCGCGTTCGTCCTTGGGGAAACTCTTTGCACCAAGCGTGACGCCCTGGTAGATCTTTACGTCATCTCCGATCTCTGTAGTCTCGCCGATAACGACACCTGTGGCATGATCGATGAAGAACCTCTTTCCGATAGCGGCGCCGGGGTGAATGTCCGTACCGGTAATGCTGTGAGCGTGTTCGCTCATCATCCTGGGCATCAACGGTACGTCGAGTTCAAGCAGTTCGTGAGCGATGCGATAGACCGCCACCGCAAAGAAGCCCGGATAGCAGTAGATAACCTCGTCTGTACTCTTGGCGGCGGGGTCTCCGTCGAACGCCGCCTCGGCGTCGAGCGCCACGGCCTTGCGGATGGCGGGAATGCGCGCCAGGAACCGTTGTGCTATGTCGCCGGCTTCGATGTGGCAGGCGTCGGTGTCTTCGCAGGTCTCGCACTGGCGATCGGCGCACATGCAATAGGATATCTGCCTGGTCAACTCCGAACCGGCATGAATGAGCAGGTTGCCCACGTGGTAGCGGATGTTCTCAGCCGTCAACTCCTTGTGACCGAAGAATCCCGGAAAGAGGAGTTGGCGAATGTCGTTGAGCACGTCTACGATGCGCGATCGCGAGGGCAGAAAGGTCTCGCCGATTCGCTGCGTACCGTCGAGCGTGGTATAGCTGGCCAGGATATCGTTGGTCAACTGTTCCAGATTTTTGTTCAGTGAGTCGTTCACGGTAGTTGTCTCGGAAACTGCCTTGGGGTTCATTACTTGGTCATTGTAGGCTTTGGCGGCCCGCATGTCACCCCCCGACTGCGGTAATACATCGCCCGCCGGTGGTTGGGGGAACTCAATTGCGCCCGCCGGCGCTACGTATATGATACTAATGTTGTCCCCCAAGGAAAACCGAAGTATATAGTTCAGGGGCTGGGCGCAATGTTTTTTGCACCGCCGGCCCATCGGAAACACGCTGGTTACAGAGGTTTATCATGGAACCGGATACAGAACCAGACAATGTCATCAAACGCCGAAACGGCGCCGAGAGGCGAGCAGTGAAGGACAGGCGAGAGGTTGAGCGAAGGAAAGCGGTACTGTCCTTCGAGGGCCCCGACCAGCGAACCGGACTTGAAAGACGGTCTGATGAGGAGAGGCGCCGGATCGAAGAAAGACGCACGTCCTGACCGCCGGCGGTTGTGCGGGGGAGTCGCAAGAGCGGTACACGTGTGACTAGTTTTTCTGGCATTTCTATCTTCTTTATGAAATTGGAGGTTACGAGCGTTCTTTTTTGAACAGTTGAGCAGGTGAGCAGTAGACCGCAGGAGAATGATCAGTTTGTCGAGCAGGTCAGGAATTCAGGTTTTGACGTTGTCGTTTCACCTGTCACCTGCTCAACTGTTCTCCTGCTCTGTGTGTGAAAAGATTTCCGCCAGGAAATCTAGTCACACAC
>CAZSLS010000304.1:0-6391 GCA_964607575.1 uncultured Planctomycetaceae bacterium
TAAAGAGCCTCTGCGGGATATACCACGCACGTATCGCCTACCCCACTCCGCAGGGAGAGAAACCCGCGGCTGCTGAAATACCTTCATCCAACGGTCACAACGGCAACGGCAACGGCCGGAAAAACGGCGAGAAGAAAACCAACGGCGACCCTTCCCAGGCCGACGACACCGACCAGAGCGTTTCGCAAGATGCTGACAGTTAATATCTCCTCATCTCAAACCGCCCTCCGAGTACCGCGAAAGAAAATCACCGCGCTGGTCGAGTTTGTAATGTCGGCTGAATCATCGCCGCTCGGCGAAGTCGACATAGCGATAGTCACTTCCCGCCGAATCGCCGCGTTGAATCGCCGCTACCTTCAGCACGCCGGAGCCACTGACGTTCTGAGTTTCGACCTGTCGATCCCTGGCGACGCCGTCGCCCAGGTGATTGTCTGCGCCGACGTTGCTGTTCGCCAGGCCCGATCGCGTTGCATCGGCCCCCAGCGCGAACTGATGCTCTACATTGTCCACGGTCTGCTGCACGTGATGGGCTACGACGATACAACTCCACAAGCCGCCGAAAAGATGTACGCCCGCCAGGAAGAATTGCTCGAAACATTCCTGGCGTTCTACGATCCGGCGGCGTGTTGAGCGTAGGCCGTCGGCGGTTCGCCTTTGGCTACTACCGCCAGTGTTACCCGAGCGACGCCGGCCTGCAGGAGTACGCGGGCCGCTTCGTTGGCTGTGGCGCCGGTTGTGGTCACATCGTCGACCAGCAGGATGCTTGCCCCGACGAGCGATTTTGCGTTCCTGACCGCAAAAGCGCCCCTCATGTTTGCGATTCGCCTGGAACGCGGCAGGTGGACCTGCGGCGGCGTGTTGCGAAGGCGGACCAGTTCGTTACCGAGCGGGAGGCGAAGTTCGCCTGCGACCGCCCTCCCCAGTGCGCGTGCGTGGTCCCATCCCCGAACGATACGCCTCCGCCAGTGCATCGCCACCGGTATCACCAGTTGGGGGGCTGTTTCGTCGTCACCCGTTTCGCCGGCGACCAGGTGCCCCAGCATATCTCCGAGGCGCCGGCGCATCGTGTCGCGGCGGCGGTATTTGAGTTCGCGTATTATGCTGCGGAGCGGATTGGTATACGGTCCGAGGCGGAATACCCGGGCGAATCGCGGTAGCGTTGACGGGCAGCCCGGACAACCGTCGTCGCCGACGGGGATATGCGGTCCGACGGTCGTTCCGCATCGCGGGCAGTACGACAGGGAGACCAGCGAAAGCAGACGGATGTTGCACGATTCGCACAACCGGCCCGCCGAAACGTCAGGAGACTCACACGCCGCACACGCGCGGGGCAGGACCAGGTCGCCGAGTGCTTCCGCCCCGGCGGCGAGCGACGACCAGACTGCCCCCAGGGCGCCGCTCATCGTTTTGCCCCCAGAAAGAACGCGCCGCGATGGAGAACGTAATAGTCCCGGACGATGTGCGCCTGCCACAACTGGATTTCACTGGGCGCCGAGGTGTCTACTCTGGGCAGTTCCGGGGCGCAGGCGGCGAGAACTCGGTCCAGCCCGTCGTATATCATGTACGCGGCGATATCCTGGAGGGGAATGTGCGTGTTGTGCAACAGGTAGTCCAGCGTCTCGATCTCGCCGGCGAAACAGAGTGCGGTAAACGCGGCCGGTACGGCGTGCCCGCTATCGTTGCGCTGGTCGCTGACGATTTTCACGTAGTCCCTGACCCCCAGGATCAACAGGGCGCAGCGGTACCTTCCGGCCAGTACCGGGTCGTCTTCCCCGCTGTGGTCCGCCCCCGGTTCGAGGCGCTCTTTGATACGCTGGATTGCGATTTGCTTCTGATCGTCTGTCCGTGCGGAAAAGGCCAGTAACATCGCACCGGCCCCGCGGAGGTTCTCGTTGTAAACGTGTTGACCAAGCGGGGCGTCGATCGGAGGCAGCATCCGCAGACCGAGTTTGAAAGCCTCAGGGCGACCGCTCTCGGCGACGTACCACGCTATGTAGTCGCCGGCCAGTATCGAGTACTCCGCCACGTCCATTACTACTCTCGCCCCGGTGACGCTCCGCCCGGTGAATTCGACAATTCCGGAATCGGGCGTTACTTTCTTTAGCTGCACGGTTGTCCGGGCCGATGGATTCAGCAACCAGAATGCCGTCGCCGCCGCCGCGGAAGCTATTGGCGTTGTCTGCACCCCGGTTGCGGGACCCGTTGTCGGCTGGCGGTGAGCGTAGTACGCCGCGCCGAGCAGCAGTGTTTCGCATTCCCGGCGTGTTGGGGCGTCGGCGGCCTGACCGGTATCGTCGGAGGCCTGCCGGCCCAGCAGGCACGCCGCGGCAGCGAACATCAGTTCGGCCCGCCAGTCGGGGTTCCAGTACTTCCGGCAGATCTTGTAGAGTTCGCGGCGGACCGGGAGTTTCAATTCATCGGCGGCTACGATCGCCGCGTGGACTACGCGTCGGTTGGTATTGCGGTCTTTCAAGGCCATCGACAGCACAGTGCGGATATCGTCCGCGGCGCCGTCGGCGGCGAGTTTACCGGCGGCAAGGAGTGTCATCGACGCGGGCAGGTGCTTCCCTCGCCTTGAGGCCAGCAGCTTGCCCACAGCTTCCCTGGCGATATCGTTGTTGAGGATCATCATTACGGCACAGAGTTTCCGGCGCAGAGTTGCGTCCTGTGTCTCGGTCAGCAGCGTGCAGAGCTTCGGGCTATATTCGGTCGGGTCCATGTACGCCAATCCGACGGCCGCATTGCCCGCGACTTTCGCGTCGGCGTCCTCCAGCCTCTCGACAATTGCCTCCCCCAGCGCTTTTCGTCCGGCCAGGCCCGCATCGAGTGCGGCTGCCGCCCGGACCGCACCCTCTTCATCGGTCAGCAGTTTTCCAAGGACCGCGTCGTCTTTCAGCAGCGCCGCCAGAAGCGCCGATCCGGTCCGCACGCCAACATCTTTGCTCGCCGCCGCCGACTTCAGCGCCCGGCGAATGTAGCGGTTGTCATGCCGGGTATTGATTATCTGCGATAGAAGCCAGACTTGCGTATTGGGGTTTGGGGCGGTGGCAAACTCCACCGCTATCGCCCGATCGATATGCAGCGGGTCGCGGTCGGGGGTCTTGAACCGGTCGGCGGCATTGAGGGCGGTCACCGCCGCAAAGAACAGCGTGTCGTCTTCGGCGTCGAGCGCCGCTACCAGTTCATGCTCCATCGGCTTGCGGGTCTTGGCGCGGGAGGCCGCTTCTACAATCGCCTGGCTGCGGACCATGAAATCCTTGCTGGCGAGCTTGTCGATCAGTTGCCGATCGACCCAATGCGGATAGCATACGATTACCGCAACCATAGCTCCCAGCGTCAGGAGACTCGTCACGAGCACCACGCCCATCGGATGGGTCCGCAGGAATTTAATGATTCCGACCATATCGATAAAGAGTCTAAGCGGTGCTATCGCGCCGATGCAACGATACTTCGCCCCGGTCTCCACTTCTTTAGATGCGCTCGGGGTGGAGAAGTTCCCGATTTGTCGTCAGTTGCGAGGAGTTTTCGTTCCGGGCGTTTTGGATCCGGCGCGTTTTGGGATATCCGCGCCGGCGGGGATATCCTTGCGAAGAAGTCGCCCGACCTGCCCGGTCAGCCAGAGGTAGTGATCGCTCGGCAGGCCTTCGTAGGTCAGGAACTTACTCGCCCCGACCGGCGGATCGTTAGTGCATTTGAAGATGGCGGTCCCTTCATCGATCTCATCGAACATCGCGACGTACGTCATGTTGGCGCCTGCATGGGCGTTCGCGACGGCTTGTGACCAGAGGAACGCGCCCTTTCGCCGCGGGATCTGCCCGAGGCGTGCATCGGCACGGCGACCCTTCATCATGTTACGCCAACTGAAACCCGGGAATATCACCGACAGGTATTCCTTACCGGCGGCTTTGCACCATGCGAGGTCGGCTTTGACGGTGGTCTTCGCGTGTTCCCGCGCGCTGTGCAGCGCGGTGTATCGCCCAATCGTCCAGGGGCTCACGATGTCAGCCAAGCGAATCACATCGTGCAGCGTCTTGTCCTTGACACTGTCGCGAGTAAGCGTCCGCCATCCGGTCGGCACGCCGAGGACCACCGTATTACCGCCATACTTCCGATCGTTTTTGAGGAATTCGACGAGCTGCTTGCATTCAGGCAGCGAGTATCTGCGGTTATCGTTGAAGCCGACGCCCCAGACGCCCACCACGGGGCGGCCTTTGTGGCGAAGATACGACTTGTCGCGGGTTATTTTCATCTTGTCGATCAGCAGTTTCCAGTCCGCGATCACGTACTTGTCGATGTCGCCGAGGCGCAAGCCCGACAGGTCGTACATCATCGCCCACGTCCGCCCGTGAAGATTCGCCCCGGCCTGAACGTTGGCTGTCACGATCGTCCGCCCCGCCAGTCCGCGCGGCGATTTTATCGACGCGCCGAAACGCTGGAGGAACACACCGTCGATACCATGATCCTTCATCCACTTGAAATGTCGCACGACGGTCTTGCGATTGTGGGAGCTGAACACGCGGGCTACCGACCCATTCTTGTGCTTGAATCGCGTGGCGTATTTTTCGTCGGCGTCCAGTTCGGACATGTCCGGCCAGAGGTCGATACTGCACCGCCCGGGCTCGAACCGCTTGCCTGAGGCGTAGTGGAACCAACCCTGTTCCGACCCGTCGCCCTCGGCGGCGAACCACCCCTGATATCCGCACATCACCTTCTTATGCATCGTCGAAGTATTAACCCCGCGAATGCGGTTGCCCGTATACGGCTTCATTCGAGCGATTGCCTGCTGACGGGTCAGGCGCTCGGCACGGGTGACGGTAGTGCATAACACCAAGGCTCCCAAGCCGACCAGCATACCGAAACGGGAAATCATTTTCATATGCAACTCAGGATCAGCGAATCGGTTCGAGCAGTTCGGAGACGAAATCGCCCACTTTGGATACCAGTTGATCGGTCGGCAGGTCCATGGCGTCGGTGATGCGGTGGATTATCGCCGAGCCGACTATGGCGCCGTCGGCGGCGTCGCAGACCGTTTTGACGGTGTCGGCGTTGGAGATCCCGAACCCCACGCAGACGGGCGTGTTGGTGTGCTTGCGTAGTTCGGCGACGGCTGCGATCGTCTCGGGCGGCAGTGAAGCACGCTCGCCGGTTATGCCCGTTATCGAAACGAAGTAGGTGAAACCACGACAATGCCGGGCGATCTCCACACGCCGCTCGGGCGGGGTTGTCGGAGCGATCAGCATAACGTTGCACAGCCCAGCCGCCGCGGCCAGCGACTCGGCGGCCGTTGCTTCGTCCAGCGGGAGGTCCGGAATGATGCACGCGTCGAACCCGCTGGCCACGAGTTGCGCCAGGAATGCTTCGGTACCCTGGCGGAAGACTATCGAGTAGCTCACCATTGCCGCCAGCGCCATCTGACCGCCATCGGCGCGATAGGCGGCGACCATGTCGAGTATGTTCTGAACGGTAAGCCCCTCCGCCAGCGCCTTGGTATACGAAGCCTGGATAGTCGGTCCGTCGGCGATCGGATCGGAGAACGGGAAGCCCACCTCGCAAATCCGCACGCCGCGAGCCTCGAAATCTTCCAGCAGCGCACCGGTAGCTTCGATGTCAGGATAACCGGCCGTAAGAAAAGGCATCAACGCCTTAGCCCCGGAAGCCTGCAGGTCGGCGAACGTGCGGAGGAACCTGTTGTTGTCGAGATTATCGCTCACGCGTCACCACCTTCTTTGCGGGCCAGGATTTCCTGAATCTCGTTGCAGTCTTTGTCTCCGCGACCGGAGAGGTTTATCAGGACGATCTTGTCGCTGTCGAGCCTGGCCGCCTGCTTCATTGCTTCGGCCACGGCGTGTGAGGATTCGAGTGCGGGGATGATTCCTTCGGCGCGGCTTAGTGCTACAAGTGCGTCCATTGCTTCGTCGTCGGTGCAGTTGGTGTAGCTTACGCGTCCGGTGTCTTTCCAGTACGAGTGTTCCGGTCCGACGCCGGGGTAGTCGAGCCCGGCAGATATGCTGTGTACGTCGGCGGTCTGCCCGTCTTCGTCCTGGAGTACATAGCTTAAGCTGCCGTGCAGCACGCCCGGTTGCCCGACGCATAGCGTGGCCGCGTGGTCGCCCGCTTCCATGCTTCGTCCGCCGGCTTCGACGCCCACCATTGCGACCTCGGCGTCTTCGATCATCGGTGCGAATATCCCCGCCGCGTTCGACCCGCCGCCCACACACGCTACGATCACATCGGGCAGACGGTTTTCAACCGCGAGCATCTGCTCGCGAGCTTCGCGCCCGATGACGCTTTGGAATTCGCGGACGACTGTCGGGAACGGGTGCGGTCCGGTGACCGATCCGAGTATGTAGTGCGTGCCCTCGACGCTGCTCATCCACTCGCGGAGCGCTTC
>CAZSLS010000305.1:0-6374 GCA_964607575.1 uncultured Planctomycetaceae bacterium
GTTGGTTCCCATGGACGAGAGGATCCCGTACTGGCTTCTTGCCTTGGTGATCTTTCCGACGCGGAGCTTTGCCAGGGCTTTGTAAACCGAACCGGAGGTATTCTTAGCGTCCAGCCCGGAGGGATTGCAGGCGGCGACGGATTTTTCCCCGCGAACCGCGATGGCAAGAAGGTTTTTCGAACCGAATACAGCGCCGCTGCCGCCCCGCCCGAGGGCCCGTCCACGGTCGTTGATGATGCATGCGATGGGGGAGAGGTTTCTGCCCGCGCCTCCGACCGTCATGACCTTGTGCTTCTTGCTCGTGACGGACTGGACTGCATCGGTCACCTCGTCCACGTCGGCGAGATTCACCTCCGGTGCGGGCTCGAGACGCGGTCCGTCCTCGTCGATGATGAGGACCGCGAGTTTTTCGGCGGAGCCTTTCACCACGAGAGCGTCAAACCCGGTCTTCTTGAACTCCACGCCCCATTTCCCTCCGCTGTTGGACGAGCCGATCCCGCCGGTCAGGGGAGATTTGAACGCCACGTGAACGCGGGAAGCGGTCGGCACGTTCGTGCCCGTCGTCGGCGACGTGCAGAAGACCAGGACGTTTTCTTCGGAAACCGGATCGATTTCCCCGATCGGATCGCCGTCTGCGACAGCCTTCCGGTTCAACTGCTGAAACAGCAGCGCCACCGCCAGCGCCCGCCCGCCGACGAACAGCTCCCTTAAGTTATTCGCCAGAGGTATGGTACGGATGCTCTGTTCGGAGAGATCCACCTTCAGGATCTTTCCCATGTATCCGTTGTTCGAATCGTCGTTCATGTTTGGCTGTTCTTCCGGCATTAGTTACAGTTCCAATCGTCTGTTCGGGTATTTTTTCCAGTGCCTGCGGATACCGGTGCGCGCGATCGCACACTTCCCGGGAGATTGTAGCCATTCGCCCGCCCCTGACAAGCCCGCGTCGAAATGCGATAACAAAACGGGCCCCGACTTCCAGTGGAAATCGGGGCCCGATGTTCAACAGACCTGGTCAGGCCACAGCGTTTTGTCGACGCTATTTGCCGGCTTTGGGCTTGGGGCATTTGCAGCAGCATTTGCACTTACAGCAGCCCGTCAGCTCGATAACCGAGACCGTGTGCGGGATGTCGACGACATTGTTGTCGTACGGAATGTCGATATTGGCGACGTACACCCTCTTGCCTCGCACGCGCGATTCGGAAGGTTTGTCCATGCGTCCGCCGGTTCCATCGCTCACGCCGTTCTTGGCCAGCGTGTTGACCTTGCCGGTTGTCGGACATACCTGGTGGACCGCGTTGCCCAGGAAGTCGGCCACGTAGATCATCCCGTCGGCGGCGTAGTCCATTCCATCGGTGCAGAGCATTCCCTGGCCCTTGGTGAGGACAGAGCGGCTGACGGGTTTGGTCCCGTCCGCGTTCATCTTGAACTTCTCGATTGAAGCTTCGCCGAAGTTGCAGACGTACATGTTGCCTGCGGGGTCGAAGTCCATCCCGTTGGCGCCGACCGCCCAAACCGGATTGCGGGTTTCGAGACGTGCGATCAGGTGCTTGTCCTTGCCTTCGGCGGCGAGTTTTATGGGCTTGGCGCCGTCGAGTTCGGACAGTTCAAAGCGATACACGCCGCTGTGGTGGACTCCGGTGTCGTCTTTGATGCCCAGTGAAGTTTCGGTCACGTAGACCCCGTCGCCGCGACAGGCCACCGCGTTGGAGAAGTTGAATCCCTCGACGACCGATTCGCACTTGACGGCTTTTCCGTCTTTGACCGTGACCTTCAGCAGTCGCGAGATGGCGCCTTCGGCCCCTACGATTGCCTGCGCGTCGGCGACGTAGAGGTTTCCATCGGATCCGAAGTCGATGCCCAGCGGGCAGGCGCGCTTCGTGTCGGGGTGGGGCGAGAGCTTGATGAACTGGTGGATCTTGTCGTTCTTGTCGATATACATGATTGCGGCCTCGACGGTCGCGTCACCGAAGTTAAAGGTCGACAGGTACATGTTCCCGTCCTTGCCCAACGCCATTCCGTCGGGCGAGTTGTTGCCGTCGGCGGGCAGTTCGACGGCGATCTTCGGGTTACCGATCGGGGCGACGCATCCGGCGAACATCATCGTGGCGGCCAGGGCGAGCAACATACATACACTTGCATACTTCTGTTTCATAGCATTCTCCTTATCTGCTTATGAGTTATGACAACGTAAGTTTCCGAATTCCCAAACGGGGTCGAGGCCTGATTAAAACCGCCGCCCGTCGGGATTTCAACGCTTTTGTAAGAATCCTGCGGTGCGTCAGAGTGCCTTGTTGGCGATGTCGGTGCGGTGGTAGCAGTCTTTCCAGGATATCTTCTCGACGGCTTGGTACGCCAGCGCCCTGGCGTCGGCGATGGTCTCGCCCAGAGCGGTCACGCCCAGCACCCTCCCGCCATTGTTGACGAGCTTCCCGCCCTTCATTGCAGTGCCCGCGTGGAAGACCTTCACGTCTTCGATCGCGTCGGCCTCGTCGATGCCCGTGATCTCGAAGCCCTTTTCGTACTCTTCGGGATATCCGCCCGAGGACATTACCACGCAGACGCTCGGGCGCGGGTCCCATTCGATCGCGACGTCGGCGAGCTTGTGCTCGGCGGTGGCGACCATCGCTTCGACGAGGTCCGACTTGAATCTCATCATGAGGGGTTGGCATTCGGGATCGCCGAAGCGGCAGTTGAACTCGATGACCTTGGGTCCTGCGTTAGTGAACATGAGCCCGGCGTAGAGCAGGCCCTCGTACCGCCCGAAGTCGCGTCGCATCGCGTCGACTATCGGCACGAGAATCTCCGACTCGATACGGTCCATCGCCGCGCGATCCACTATGGGCACGGGGCTGTAGGCGCCCATTCCGCCGGTGTTGAGCCCGGTATCGCCGTCGCCGATGGGCTTGTGGTCCTGCAGCGGTTCCATGGGGAATATGTTCTTCCCGTCGCACAGCGCCAGGACCGTAGCTTCGGGCCCGACGAGCATCTCCTCGACCAGCACCGTGTCGCCGGCGTCGCCGAAGACCCGCTTCTGCATCATATCTTCCAGCGCCTTGACCGCCTGGTAGGGTTCGGGGCAGAGGATCACGCCCTTGCCCTTAGCCAGTCCCGCCGCCTTGACCACCACACCGTGCTCGCGCGAAAGGACGTAGTCTTTCGCCGATTTCAGATCGGTGAATACGCGCGCCTCTGCCGTCGGTACCGACGCCGAGCGCATCATGTCCTTGGCGTACGCCTTGTCTGCTTCGATTCGAGCCCCTCGTGCCGACGGACCGAAACAGAGTATCCCCGCCTCGCGCACAGCGTCGCCGAGTCCGTTGGCCAGCGGGTCTTCCGGTCCTATGACCACCAGATCGACACTGTTTTCCTTGGCGAACTGGAGTATCGCCTCGGTATCGTCGACTGAGATATCGACGCATTCGGCGTCCTGGGCGATCCCCGGATTTCCCGGTGCGGCCCAGAGTTTATCGCAGAGGGGCGATTGGCTCATTTTCCAGGCCAGGGCATGTTCCCGCCCGCCGCCGCCGATCAGCAAGATGTTCATCAGGTATCCTTTCGGGTATTTCCGGTAAGTGTGTTCGATGGACAATGCGACAGTCTGGGAGTCTAACCGAACAGTTCAGCGGAATCCAGTCCGCCGATTTCCGGCGCCGTTGGCGATGTCACTAATGGTTCACACCTTCGCCGCCGCTCCGAGGGCGCCTGGTTTGCGGCGGTATTGCGTGGGACGCGATCGTAACGATGCTATCCTCCTTCCGTGGCGACTGTTTACGTAAGGATCCATATATGCAAATGGGTGGGATGGTCTTTCGGCGCCATATGTCACACTCGCGGGAGGTGTGAACCTCTCGCCAGGGCGATATACGCCCCCGACCAACCCGCCGTGCTATCGTAACTGATGGCGGTGCAAGCTGTTATGGTGATTTATAATTATCGTTTGTCAATCGCATGCCGTCGCTGTATGTCACAGGCAATTAACGTGTTCTATTCCATGCGGTTATGTCCGCCGCCCCTTCAGCTCTTACCACTGAATGCTTACTTACCGGCCGGCTCGACAACGAGACTTTTCATGAGCGGCGGTCGCTTGCAGGTGATCTTGTAAGTTTCGCTGCGGGTCCTGGCGATGTGGGTGTGGCGTTTCTCGACGCCGGCTTCGGCCCACACATAGGTCACCTTGACAGGACTGAAGCCGCCGTGCGGCTCGGCGTAGTCGGCGTCGATCCGGAAATCAAATATGCAGAGCGTGTTGTACTGGCGTGTGCTCTGGAACCTGACCATCGCCGAGCGGGCGCCCCTGGGGACCTTGTCGAAGGTGAAGTACTTGCTGGTCCCGGGGGTCGGACCGGGCAGGGAACCGATTTCGGTGAAGGTCCTGCCGTTGTCGAATGACGCCTGGAGCTTCCAGCCTTCGCGCTTGTCGCGGGCTCGGTAGTGGGCGCCGGCGCGAATGCGGATGATGTCCCCCGGAGTCTTGATGGGGAATGTCACGCTGCCTCCTTTTGGGTCGTACTCCTTGACGCGGAAAAGCCGCGGACGAACACCTTCGAGCTTGGGGTGGAAGTCGGCGGCGACGACCTGCCGGGACTTGCGCCCCGGGTCGGTGGCCCCCTCGATAGTTTCGGTCCCCTCGGACCGGCCCGCGGAGAACTTTATCGTGTTGTCACCCCGCCCAAGAGCGGGGAGAGGCGCCTGGGAGTGCTGGATGTCGTGGTCTATTCGCAGGCCCCTGATCCCCGTACCGGAGCCCTTGAACTCGAACTTCAGGCGGTAATCGTAGCGGCGGTAGCAGTGCGGCTTGAGGTCCACCTTGCTCTCACCGCCGGAGGCGATATCCGCCAGCTTCTTCCAGTCCAGACCGTTGTTGTCCGAGAAACTCACAGTGATGCCCCCGCCTGAGGCGACTGTTGTATCCAGCACCGCATTCCCACCCAGGTACACGTAGCTGGAAGGCATGCGGAGGATGAGGCCCCCGGGCTTGCCTGCGTCCTTGACACGCAGGACCCCGGCTCCGTTGGTTTCCATATTCTCAACGGCGAGAGTTTTGTCATCCAGCGGAACCTGGTAGGTGAAGGTTCCGTTTCCGACACGCCCGGGAGCGATGTCGCCGAATTCCCGCTGTAGACCGAGCCCGCGACGCTTCTTCAGAATATCGGGAGTTCCCCCCGTGCCGTCCATGTTGACGTGCAGGCCCTTGTTGAACCAGTTGCGGACGATGCGCTGCCCGGGGCGCAGTTGAACGTTGAGCCGATAGCCCTGAGAGTAACCGTATTCGTAGATATGGTGCTTACCGACTTTGCTGTCGTACTCGATCATGGTCGAGGACCAGCCATGCCACCCCGCCTTGTTTGGACCATCCCGGGTGTAGTACTTGCAGGTGGCCAGAAGAGGCGGACCCTTCTTCTTCCACGTTCCGTTCCGCGCGAAGGCCCGGAGCTTGCCGTCGTTCTTGCGGTAGCCCGGGTTAGCCTCGTGCCAGTCCATCACGGACGTGGAAATCTGCTCGACGCCGGCCAGTGACCCGTCGGCGGTACGGAAGTAGTTCATCAGCGATCCGTCCAGGAGACGCCACTTACCGCCGTAGAAAACCTCGGGCACGCTGTGGGCGGTGATCGCCCATCCGCGGGCTTTGAAACCGATGTGCCGGGCGAGTTGTTCGACGTTTGCCGAAGCGCAGCAGCACATCCCGTAACCGTAGACGTGGATGGTCTTCATCACGTCATGAACGTTCTTCTCGTTCTGTAGAAACTCGTTGGGCGGCGGGTTCTGGTGGCGGTACTTGACCACGGTCTTCCAGATCGCAATTGCCTTGTCCTGGTCGCTCATGTCCGGCTTGATCCACGATTTCCGCCAGGCATCGAGGCTGGAGACATCCTCGACCTTATCGGAGATGACCTTGATGTTGCACACGACGCCCACCGGGCTTTGGTCTCGGTCAGAGGGCTCAGCGGCGCCCGCGGGCTGATTGATACTCGACAGAATCGCAAACGCAATGCCCGCCATGAGGCCCGTCTTTCCACAGATGCTCATGTTCGGTTCCTCTCAATCTGACGCAAAGGGCGGAGTCCGCGTGATCGTCCAACAGTGTATCGAGCCTGTGCCTCCGGCCGCAAGGCTCGCTTCCGGCCCGTCATCCGGACGTATCACGGGCTTCCGGGCTCCAGACGGCGAGATCACCTCTATGCGCTCGCTTCGCGTTTTACGCCACATGTTGCGACGAAACTCTTTACCACCGACGAATCGATCTATATAATCCCCATAGACGCAGTCGGCCGCATTGTCAGGCACAACGCACAACATTCGGTTTTTTTGGCCCTTGACGGCGCGGCTTACTTCAACAGCGTTTTATCCATCGTCGCTACGCGACAACGGATAAA
>CAZSLS010000306.1:0-6357 GCA_964607575.1 uncultured Planctomycetaceae bacterium
AGGATGTGCTACGAGTCGCGGCGCGCCCGTTAACCCTTAAGGAGTGGCGAATGCTGTTGGAGGAAGCGGGATTCTCTGTTAGCGGCGCCAATGAGGCCCCAATGCATCTGTTGGAGCCGAAACGAATGATCCAGGATGAAGGACTGTGGGGAGGACTGAAATTTGCTTCTCGAGTGATCGCATCTTCCTCGGCGCGCAGGCGAATCCGGGGAATACGTCAAGCATTCAATCGCTACAGCGACTACATCAACGCAGCCGTCCTCATAGCGGTAAAGCCTGCATGAAACCTGTAGAATATCTGTTCTGTATTGTGGAGAGGAAAACACCTGACAAGGCGATCCAGCAGATCCGCCCCGCCGGAGGCGGGTCTTCGACACGGCGGACCGCAGAACTGCAACGTTAAAGGCAACACTCAGTGAGTAAGACAGTGGTGATGCTGATCGGGCCGAAGGGATCTGGCAAGACTCATATCGGCGCCGTCGTGGCACGACAAACGGGCATGGCCTTCCTCCGGGTTGAGCCCCTGTGGCTGTCGTTGGAGCCTGGCCAGGACGGCTGGGCGAGAGTCGAGAGCGAAGTCGACCGGGCCCTTGCCGACACTGACTCCGTCATGATCGAAAGTCTGGGCAGCGGTCCCGGTTTCGAGCGCTTACGGACCAACCTTGCCGCGAAGTACGGCGTGAAATACGTGCGCATCAAGGTCGAGTTGGACACCTGTCTGCAAAGGGTGCGGACGCGGAGCAATGCAGAGCACATTCCTGTTTCCGATGATCAGGTTGAGAGATACAACGTCTTGGCCGCCGAGGTCGAGTTAGACTGGGATGCGGAAATCGACAATAACGCGTTGGCGTCCACCGAGGAGATACTGGCGGTATTCGCCAGCCTTTAACCAGACGTTCAACAGCAATGCCGCTAGCGCGGCATCCTGTTAACTCAAACGTTGGCGGGAAGATGAGATGGGCGCCTGATGGCGCGAGCAAGATGATTCGGCCCGTTGTCGTTGTCAGTGAGATCCCAGACGGACCGAATGGTTGTTGTAGTCGTAGTCGGCGATGGCGTAGACTTTGGCGAGAAGAGTCCAGATAGAACGACCCGGGGCAGGGCATCGGGTAGATAGCGATGGAACTCCAGACGAAGAATGGTCCGATCGGAGGACAACAGGTGATGCAGCGAACAGCATGGATGATGGTCGTTGGGACGGTTATGCTGACCGGAGGAGCAGCATCGATGGCTGACACGCCTACACCGGAAGAAGTACTGGCCGGATTCCCGAAGCGCGCTGATGCGGTCATCCGAGCCGAGGCGGGTAAACCACTGAAACGCGCCAGGAAGAGACCGCCGCTGAGCAAGGGGCGCGGCCCATACGTGCGCGGTTACTCCTATTCCATCATGGCGTTTGCGGCGCGCTGTCTGCACCTGAACGAGAAACTCAACGACGCGAACGCCGCTCTTGTGGAGAACGCGCAATACTACCTGGATAACCCGCTGACTATCTGCGACCGCGACAGCTTCCACTGGCACGCAGAGATCGTCCTGCGCCTGCTCGAGATGTATGGCCCGAAAGGCAGCGTTCATGCCGGCCGAATCACCAGGGCCACCGAGTCAGCCGTACTCAAGTACATGTGGATCTACACGAAGAAATGCGCCTGGCTTGGTAAGGCTGAATACAAGAAGTCCAAGACATGGCACATCTACAGTTCCGAGAACCATCACGCCATGGATTTCACTTGCCATTGGCACTTCGCAAAGTACGCCAAGGACACCCCGGAGTATCGCGGCAAGAAGTGCGATGACGGCGCAACACTGTCGGAGCATTTCAAAGCCTGGAATGAGTACTTCGTCGAGTATTGTCGTCAGCGCGCCGGCAGGGGCATCTGCGTTGAGATGAGAAGTGACGGATACAACAGCACGCTCATCAAGGGGTTCTACAACTTCTACGATTTCGGGGATAAGGACGTGAAACGCGCCGCCGGGATGATTCTCGATCTCTATTTCGCGTACTGGGCCCAAGAGCAGATCATGGGGCACATGGGCGGTGGGGGATCGCGCATCAAGGGCAATAACGCGTTCACCCAGAGCCGGAAGCACGGAAACGCGGTGCTTGCATGGCTCTATTTCGCTATCGGCCAACAACCGGAGCTGAACGGTCATGACGTAGGGGCTCTTCTCAGCAAGTATCGTCCGCCTGCGGTTGTCGCTGACATCGCGCGCGACACTGCAGGACGCGGCACGTACGAGATTCGCCAACGGGTACAGGGCCTGGGAAAACAGGGACACACATTCCGGCATATGGATCGTCCCGACCAGCGGCCAAACGAGTTCCGCACGGATGGCGGGGGCATACTGCGATACAGCTACTGCGATCCGGCGTTTATCCTTGGCACACCGATGACTGAGGCCAGGCCCCTGGCCGATTGGGTCATGATCAGCAGTCAGAGCCGCTGGCAGGGCGTGATCTTCGCCGGCCAGCACGATCCGCGGATCGTTCCTGTCCCCCGGGCAAAGGACAATCGCGTAGCCTTCAATCAGTTCTGGTCGGTGCAGAGCAAGGGCAGTCTGGTCACCCAGAAACTCAAGCACAACAAGGGCGCTGCAGAGATGATGGTCTGGATGTCGACCAGCGGCCTGAGCAAACCTGTTTCCCAGGACGGCATTGTCTTCGTCGAAGCCCCGGAAGCTTACGCTGCTATCCGCGTCGGCAAGGGAGGCTTCAAACTCGGCGACCGCAGCTTCGAGGGAACCAAGACGGAAGGAGCGAAGTTCCGGACACCGCCCGGCTGGGTCATGACGCCCGAGAATGAATACGCGCCGGTAGTCCTGGAGGTGATGGCGAAGCGCGACGTGAAGAACTTCGATGCGTTCAAGGCAAAAGTGAAAGCCTGCAAAGTGGGCTTCGAGGGGAAGATATTCAGCTACCAGACGATCTACGGTGATGTTCTGACGCTAGATACCAGCTACAGGAAGAAACCGACTATCAACGGCAAGCCGGTCAACTACGCTCCGGACAAGGTCTATGACAGCCCCTTCCTGAATGCTGACTACAGAAGCGGTGTCGTTACCATCAGCAAAGGCAAGAGAAAGAAGGTCCTGGACTTCAACTGAATCCGAGTCAGTCGACTCCGAACCCGATCACGACAACGAGTGAATGGAAGAGGAGAATCGGAACCGGAATGGCCTGGCCAACCAATTGCTTCTGCGGGCCCCGCGGGGCGGCGCCGCTGAGCTTGGACGTTGGCGGAGGCCGGGCGACGCCTGATCGTGCGGGAATGTCCCGTTCCTTACGCAAAGTTGGGCTACAGGTCCTCGTGTCCGGCCGTATTGGCGCGGAACATGCCTGTTACCGAATCGTAAGACCATCCCTCCCCGGATCCACCGCTGGTCTTGACGCCCTCGACAGGGTCGTCAACAAACGGATTGCGTGGAAACTGCCGGAAATACGGGCCGTAGGCGCCCGAGGGGTTGATTGTCCCGTCAGGATCAGTCTCGCCGGTCAGTTGAGCGGTGATGTCCGTGGGGTATTTCCCGTTGTGATCCCTCTTGTACAGTCTCAACTGTGTGCGAATTGACTGCAGATTCGTCGCCAGATTGGAGAACTTGGCATCCATTACGGGCGGGCCCCACTGGGAGATTAGACTGTATCCCAAGATACTCAGCATGACCGCTACTATGAGAGTATGGACTATCCTAAACACGGTCTTCTTTAAGTTCATAAGTCGTTTTCCTCCGCTTGTTTCGCCTGCGGAACGTCTCGCAGCCAGAGCACTCGGTGTTCTACAAGATGCGCCAATTCCGTCCATAGGTGTTTATCGACAAGAAGATGGGCTGATATAACCAGACATGAACTATTCATTCGACATCTCTGTGACGGACCAGGGAGTTCCAGGGTCCAATTTGAGGGCGGATTGAGCCTGGTTTGACGATGGAGTTGATAGATTCTCGTAGTGCTTGAGCCCCGAGGGAGCAGCCACAGTTGACACGCTCACCGGTGGCGCGAGATACTGGCGCGAGCGGGCGGTCCGATAAGAACGCATAACAACCGTGTGCAATCCCGATGTACATCGGGACCAGCGGCGCCGATGACACGAAACGTTATCTTCAGGAAAATGATCTCCAATGAACACAGATTGATGGTCCGAGAAGCACTTGAGTGCGAGGATCATGCTACTCGTCTTCTAGAAGTCGCAACTGCTTTGCGTGATGAAGGCGTGGCACAAATAGATCTGTTTGTCATCTTCTCGGAATTACAACAGCGATGGGATCCAAACGATGATCGGTATGATTCAATTGTCGATACTATGGACCTGATCTATGGTGGGCCGTGGGCAAAAGGACATGATCTCTATCCCAATGAGCTAACGGAAGCTGAGATCAATAGAGCAAGAGAAGGTTGAGTTGTCGGCAGTCCCCACTGGTCCCTCTTTTGTTGTTGCTTACGAAGATTGGTTGAAATATAGAAAGAAGAAGATAACAAGACGCTCCAGCGGATCCGCCCCGCCGGAGGCGGGTCTTCGACACGGCGGACCGCAGAGCTTAAACGTTGGCTTACGGAGATTGAAAATGAAACTGGCTAGCCCCTTGTGCGTTGTATTGTGTGCTCTGCTGTCTGGTTCGGTGCTGGCGGCGGACGACAAGCAGGATGCAAAAGCGTGGGAGATTCCTTCATCAAAGGAGAACTTCCATGTGTTCCTCTTAATGGGGCAATCGAATATGTCCGGATATGCCATGATGTTGGCTGAAGACCGGAAACCGGTTCCCTATGTGGTGAAACTGCCCACTAAGGCCAAGGGGAAGTTCAGATGGAGACCGGCCTCCCATCCGCTTCATAACAGACTCAAGTCAGATCGCTTCGGGCTGGGCATTCCCTTTGCAGTAGAGTACCTGAAGAACAAGCCCGGCGTTACGGTTGGGTTGATACCCGTGGCCTGGGGAGGAGCTGGAATTGATAAACTGAAAAAGGGAACTCCAACCTATTCCAATGCAATCAAAAAGGCCCAACACGCCATGACGCGAGGTGTTATCAAGGGGGTGCTATGGCACCAGGGAGAATCAGACACCATCAGCCAAGCGAAAGCCGACTCCTACGACCAAAAGCTGCAGCAACTTATAGCAGATGTGCGGAAAGACCTGGCGAATGATAAGCTGCCTTTCATTGTGGGAAACCTTGCTGAATTCTACGGCACGGGCAAAGACCACCGCAAACCGGATCGGGTGAAGAGAATAGAAAAAGTGCGCGGAGTTCTTCGCTCATTGCCCAAAAAGGTGAAACACACGGGATTTGCGGAGTCAACGGGCTGTTCGTCGCCAGATGGTCATATGGTCCATTTCGACCGAAAGTCGTATATTATACTTGGGAAAAGGTATGCCAAGGCGTATGCCGAAACAGTAAAAAAAAAGAGAAAGAGCCGACAAAACGCTCCAGCGGACGCGAAAAGACCTCAACCCAGAGCTTAGACGTTAGGCGGCGGTAAAGTTATGAATAGGAGTCCGAAATGGTGAGCAAGAAATACATCCCCGACGTCGAGGCCGTTCTTGCCCGACGGTATGACAACGGCGCTGATTACTGGGCCAGTGCCGATGGTCGGCTCGGCGTGGGCGACCCGTTCAGCACTCTCACGTCCCTCCTTATCCTCCACGAACTGAAGGTGGCGCGGTCTCACGAGGCGATTCGCGGAGCCCTTCAGCTCATCCGTGAAGCGCGGCGGGACGACGGGCGGTATCGCCTGGCGCCAAGCGGAACGCTCTACCCATGCTATACGGCTGCAGCGGCCAGAGCGCTGTGTCGATTCGGACAGACCGGAGACCGGGGACTGCAGCAGACGCTCGTCCACCTCCTTGAGACGCAGCACAGCGACGGCGGATGGCGATGCAAGAAGTTCTCCTACGGGCGAGGACCGGAAACCGAGTTCTCCAACCCCGGTGTCACGCTCCCGGTGCTGGATGTCTTTCGCTTCACCGAGCACGTCAACAAGAACCCGTGTCTCGACCAGGCCGTCGAATCGCTCCTGGACCATTGGGTGATCAAACGCCCGATAGGACCCTGTCATTACGGAATCGGCAAGCTCTTCATGCAGGTGGAGTACCCGTTCCTGCGTTACAACCTGTTCTACTACGTCTACGTCCTGTCCTTCTATGATTGCGCCAAGGACGACCACCGCTACCTGGAGGCGCTCGGGCTTCTCGAATCCAAGCTCGACGCGCGCGGCCGTGTGGTCGTTGAGCGCCCGCACACGAAGCTTTCCGACCTGTCGTTCTGCGCCAAGGGGCGCCCGTCCGCACTAGCCACCGCCCGCTACCGCGAGATCCTGAATGTAAAGGGCGAAGTAAAACTGTAGCGCGGGCGGAGCACTAGTGTAGCGC
>CAZSLS010000307.1:0-6317 GCA_964607575.1 uncultured Planctomycetaceae bacterium
GACTGAGCCGTACTGGACTTGAACCAGTGACCTCCTGCGTGTCGAGCAGGCGCTCTAGCCAACTGAGCTAACGGCCCGTCTGCGGGATTGCGTCTCCCGCAGGGACGGATAATATAGAACCGTCCCACACGCCTGTCAATAGCGCAGAGGGAATCTTTCGCCCATCGCGCGGGCCCGCGTATTGACTTTGCGCTCGCGCCGGGCAACCATAGAGCAATGAAAAACACCGCAACAAAGATAATCGTCATAGTAACTGTGACCGCCGCACTGACGACGCTTGGTTTGCAGGCGGCTAGGTCGGTTCGTAAGAAGCCCGCAAGGACCAGGCCCAAAAGGAAGATCCAGTACAAGAAACCCACGCGAGAGATCGTCACCCTGGTCGCCAAAGGCGATGCTCAGGAGGCCGTAAAGCGATGCACCGCGTTCCTGGCCGGCAAGCCCAAAGACACCGAACACAAGTTCCTGCTGGCGATGGCGTATGCGAATCTCAAGCAGATCGACAAGGCCGCCGAAACAATGGCCGCCGCGGTCGATGCGGGCGTTCCGTTCGAGCGTTTTCTCGCCGGCCCGCGGGACCTGCTGGCTCCGCTGACGAGTTCCGATGCGTTCAGGAAATACGCGGCTCGGAGGAAGATTCCCTCGCCTGCGATCCTGCAAGGACCGATGCTCGGGACAATGACGGACAACTCCGTGCGCATCTGGATTCGAACCGCCGCGGAGATCACCGTCAGCGCCCAAGCCGCGACCGGAAAGGATATCCAGGCAAAGCAGCCGACCAGGTGGATCCAGTCAAAGCCCGTCAAGACAAGCAAGGACAACGACTACACCGCGGTAATCGAGTTGACGGGCCTGAAACCGGACACCGAATATGTTTACACGCTCAGCATTGACGGTAAGGCGATCGGCCCGCTGGAAACCATGTCGTTCCGCACGTTTCCGGTTTGCGGCGAGGCCTCGAAGTTCTCCGTCGCATTCGGCGGCGGGGCCGGTTACACGCCCTGGAACGAGCACATGTGGACCACGATCGATAAGCGTAAGCCCCTGGCGATGCTGCTGCTGGGCGACAACGTTTACATCGACATGCCGACCGTTCACCAGACCCAACGATACTGCTATTACCGGCGCCAGTCGCGGCCTGAGTTCCGGGCTCTTGTCGCCAAAACACCGGTCTACGCGATCTATGACGATCACGATTTCGGTACGAACGACTGCATTCCCGGCGCCGACGTGAACGACCCGCCGTGGAAGCGCCCAGTGTGGAAACTGTTCACCGAAAACTGGGCGAACCCGTACTACGGAGGCGGCGAGAAGCAGCCCGGATGCTGGTTCGATTTCCGGATCGGGCAGGTTGATTTCATAATGCTCGACGGGCGATACTACCGCAACAAACCCAAGCAGGGCGCCGAATCCAGCATGCTCGGAGCCGCCCAGAAGAAGTGGTTGTTCGCGAAACTCCGGGCCGCCAAAGGGACCTTCAAGGTCATCTGCTCGCCCGTGCCCTGGACATTCCACGCCAAAGGAACGAGCGGAGACACCTGGAACGGGTTCCGCGAAGAACGCGACGAGATCTTCGCATTCCTGGCCGAACAGAAGGTCGACGGGGCGATCCTCCTGTCGGCTGACCGACATCGCTCCGACGCATGGAAACTCAAGCGCCCGAAGGGTTATCCGCTCTACGAATTCGAGAGCTCCCGCCTGACCAACATCCACGTACACGCCAACCAGCCCGGTTCGCTCTTCAGCTATAACGCGAAGAACTCCTACGGGCGCCTGACCTTCGACACCACCAAATCCGACCCGACTGTGACGTACAAAATCTTCTCGATAGACGACGAACTGATTCACACGCTTGTCGTTAAGAAATCGGAGCTTAAGCACTGATATCGCCCCGGCGATCCCGATGCGCCAATGTTCACAATTGGTTCACAAGGGCGGGCAATTGGGAATGGGCAATGGGCAATTGGGGGACGACGTTCTAAGCATCACGACTTCGTCGTGACGAGGTCGACTCGGGCGTCGACCGCTAAACGGAGTGTCGAACATCTTTTTCATGTTCGCTTGACACATTTTCGCATGCGTTGCGCTCGAAAAGATTTTCAGAAATTTTGTTGGTCGAAATTGAAAATTCTTTCTCGCGCCCGAATTGCGCAACAGCTTGTCGCACATAGTGTTGCGTGATTCACATTTTCTCTAGACAAAAAAGTTTTCCGTGGGGTGACCAAAACCACCCCCCATTCGCCAGTAAGTATGTTTATGGAAGAGGAAGGGACCATGTTTCACGTTCCAGATTCTAGTGGAACAACGAGTACCTGAAACCCGAACCAGTCGTTAATTCCGCTGTTGATGTCTCGACACCCCGTTTAGCGGTCGACGCCCGAGTCGACCTATTCGCGACGAAGTCGCGACGTCGTTGTCGTCGTCGCACACCCCAAGAACCAAGAACCTGAACCCGAGAACCCGAGGTTACCGCATGTCCTACGATGAAGACCTTCTCGTCGAACTGATCGCCGCCGGCGATATTTCCCACTCAGAGATCGCAGCGCGCGCCGGCGTCTCGCGTCGCACGGTCTGGCGGATCGCCAACAACCATTCGCGCCCCGACCTCCAGCGTAAAATCGCCGCCACAGTAGAAGGTTACCGCCAGCAAACAGTTAGGATGGCCGCCAAATGGATGAAGTCCATCCTGACCAAGCACATCAAAGTCGCCCTCGAGGGCGACGGCGAGACCGCCCGCAAATGTCGCGAATTCCTGCTCAAAACGTTCATGCTCGCCCTGCCCGAGCAATCCGCCAAACACCCGCCCAAACCGCCCGACGACGACAAGAACAAAACCAAACCGCTGCACCCGATCGCCTTGTACAACAGCCTGACCGAACTGTCGGAGGACTTGAAAACCCAGGTGGTCAAAGAACTCGGCGGCCCGGACGAGAACTACGATTTCCTGAACAACCACGAACCGCAAACCACCATCGCCCCACAAAACAATCCCCCGCCCGACGCTGACCAGTGATCAGAAAACAAGGAGCACTAGCACCCCCGTTTAGCTCATCGACGCCCGCGTGGGCCTATTCGCGACGAAGTCGCGACCCCGTAGTCGTTTCTCCCGTCACCCGTTCAACTGTTCCTCTGCTCTGGGCGTGACTATATCCGCTGACGAAAATCCAATCGCACACGAATATGTAAGTCTTCAGTTTTCTACTTGTTATGCTGGAAATATGGCCTTATAAAATATGAAACGTGGTTATGAAAAGCTGTACGTTGGCGCGTTTGGGCAGGGAAATGGCGACGGAAGTATATTGAAACCCTGCGCCGGCGACCATGGGCTCTAATAAGTTATTATAGCAGAAGATGAAATAAGTGGATGCACTCCGCCTGTGGCGGGCTGGCGGAGCCGGCGCCTCTTAATGTTGGGCATCAGCCAAAGAGTTGTCTCTCGGGAAAGGACTGTTGAGTGGTGAAGTGGCTGCAATTACTGATTTCCTTGCTGGCCGTTGCGGCGCCGCTTGGCGGGACCGCTGCGGGCGAGGACACCGCAACCACCAAACCGTCCAGGCTTTCGCCTGAGTTGAAGATCCTCCGCAGATTTGTGGGCAACTGGCAAGGCTCTACGACAGGGTGGACCCCCAGGCGATTTCGCGGGCCTCTCACCACGTCGTGCGAGTCTATTCTCGGGGGACGATTCACCCTGACTAAGGTTATGGCGTCGAATGGCAATTCTTGCATTTGGGTGAGCACCTATGATGGAACGCTCAGGGAATATCGCAAGTGGAGGTTTGGTTGGAGGGGGGTCGGGCAAGAGGCGAAAGGCAAGTGGGACGACAAAACCAGGACGATGACTTGGCGTAGCGATCTGGGGCATGGCGATACCTCTGTGGAGACCGTCCGGTATCTTGAAGACAATACCGTTAAGTGGAGTGTAGTAACGAGAGATGACAGCGATGATATCCTCCTCCAAATGGCGGGGAAATATGCACCGGTGAAACAGCTGCCAAAGCCCAAAAACAAACCGATGAAACTCTCCGCTGAGGATAAAGTGCTCGACATGTTCCTGGGCGACTGGAAAACCGTGTCAACCACTCCTAAGAATTCGTTGAATATATTGGCCGGCGCCTGGACGAGCACGTCGTCGTGCGTTCGTGCTTTTGGCGGACCATTTCTCCTGGAGACCATCAAGGACTCCGATGGCGAGACTGCTTTGAACATCAAAACGTATGATGTATGGAGACAATGCTATCGTATGTGGTGGTTCACGTCCGAAGGCTACTCGGGACATGACACACTTACATGGGACGCCAAGGCCGGAACATTGATGGCTCAGAGGGCGACTCTCTTTGTTGCTACCGGCATCACGCTCTATAAACTCCGGAGGGTGGACGACGACACGCTCGTATGGCGCACGGTAATCATGCACTCAGATGGGAATACCACCATCCAGTCTTATGGAAAGCACACTCGCACCAAGAAGCCCGCGAAGAAGAAATCCACTGATCGGCCGCACCACGATGATCCGCACCACATCGTGTATCTTATCGACAGGTCCGGGTCGATGTGTGATATCTTCGATGCGGTCAAGAAAGAGATCAGTAACTCGGTCAGAAACCTTCAACCAGTCCAGGACTTCCACGTCATCATGTTCGCCGACGGCCAATCGTTTGAGAAGAAACCGATGTCCCTGACGCCGCCGACCGATGAGAACAAGATTGCCCTTCTTAAGTTCCTTGTAACGGTCAAGGCTGAGGGGATCGCCAATCCGATCAAGGGCGTCAACCGCGCCTTTGACGTGCTGGCCAAAGCGAATAAACGTCCGGGCAAGATCATCTACTTGCTCACTGACGGGGGATTTCCCGACAACAAAGCGGTCATTGCCGCCATTCGGGCGAGGAACGCCAAGAAGGATGTTGTGATCCATACTTTTCTGTACGGAAAGAAGTCGCCCGCGGCGGTGAAGGTCATGGATCAGATTGCCAAAGAAAACGGTGGTCGATATCTCTATATTGATCCGGATGGGCGGTCCGATTAAATGTATAACCAGCGCGTGCAACGGATCCCGATGCACATCGACGCTGCTGAGCTTCAACATCAAACGACCGTGACAAGGAGCACTGAATGAGTGAGCAAGAGCTCTCGGAAGAACAGATTGTCGACGCCGTGTACACCTATGCGGCCGAGCAAATGAAGAAGGGTGTTTCCGATCGGCGAGTTGAGTCGATGCTTGTCGAAGAAGGCCTCGATCAAGAGGCGGCGGCCGTGGTTGTCGCCAACCTCAGCCGAATGCGCGCCGAAGCCGTCGGTGAGGCCGGGAGGAGAAACATGCTCTACGGCGCGCTGTGGTGCATCGGCGGAATAGTCGTGACGGCCGCAACCTACAGCGCCGCCTCCGGCGGAGGGACCTACGTTGTCGCCTGGGGAGCAATCGTGTTCGGAGCCATTCAGTTTTTCCGCGGGCTTTTCCAGGGCGGCGTGGGGTAGTCCGCATGCTGTCTTCCAGCAGCCGCGCCGCCGACCTCCAACGTCAGGTGAGCAGACATGACACGGGAATTCACTCAGGCCGAGATCGATAAACACGACGCTCTCGTCGAACGCGCCGACAAACTGTGCCAGGGCATGCTCTTGATACACGATTCGTATCCCCCCAATCGTCTGGGATGGTTTGGCAGGCGTAAGCTGCGCAAGGCGATACTATGCTTTGAGGAGGCCCTCCGGATGAACCCCCAGGCGTGGGCGTCCATGTGGCGTCTGGGGAAGATCCACCAGCGGCTTGGCGATCACAGCACGTCCCTGAGGTGGTTCTCCCGCGCTCACAAAGTGAACCCGACCCAACCGGATGTCGCGCGCGAGGCGGGGTTGGCGGCCCTCGATTGCGGCCAGGCGAAGGCCGCACTCAAGTTCTGTCAAGCCGCCGTTGACAACAGCCCGGATGACGCTGGTTTGGTCTGCAATCTGGCGCTGGCCCACATGCTGTGCGGTGATGATCAAGCCGCCCTTCAATGCGTTACGCGCGCCGTAGAGGCCGATCCGAACGACAAAGTCTCCGCCAATGTGCGAAAGCTCGTCTGCGATGTTCGCGACGGCAAACGGCGTAGACCACGAAGCCTGGGAGACGCGTTTCCAAACTAGACCCGCGGGTAACCAGCGGTGTAGAGGAACGCGGTCAAGCCGGCGTCCTCCGGGCCGCGCCGGAGCCTGCAGAAAGGCGAGAAAATGAAAGTAATCGGATTCAGCGCGGGTGCGGTGGGGCGTGAGGGCAATGTCGACCGCATGGTTGACCTGCCCCCATTTTCTGTACCACTGTGAATGAGAGTCAGGTTACCGCTTTG
>CAZSLS010000308.1:0-6307 GCA_964607575.1 uncultured Planctomycetaceae bacterium
TACGTCGCCGGTGTTGCGATCAAGGACTTCTCCGGTAAGAAGGGCGATCTGGCCGACAAGGCCGGCATCCTCGACGTCTACGTCGCGGCGACAGGCAAGAGACTCACTCGCCACCCGCTGGCATCGCCGCCGGTCTTTGACGGACTGGCTGCAGTTGGCGGCAGGTTGTTTGTGAGTTCTCATAACGGCAGTGTCGTGTGCCTCAAGGGGCCAGGCCGAAGTAAAGCCCCATCTGTGCAAGCGGACAACTCGTCTGACGAAGCTCCCATGCCGACACGCGGTGTTGAGAGACTTCACAATAAATAATGAGGTTCCATAACAAGAGGTTGGAGGCGACTCGATCGCGAGCGTCGTCTCATGAGAAATAATGAACAGCACAGGAGCAATAATGAGTAGCAAGCAGTTTAGCAGGCGTGCCTTTCTCCGGTCGACGGGTGTAGGAATCGCCTCGGGAGTGCTGGCGTCGTGTTCGTTGAATGCCTCCCCTCCAGCCTCTGCGTCGAATCGCAAAAGGCGCCCCAATGTCATTATGATCAACATTGACAATCACGATAAGAGCCTCTTGGGATTTGCCGGAAGCGGGTTTGGGGAATCGCCGAATATCGACAATCTCTACGACAAGGGCGTATACTTGGCCAATTACCAATGTGCTTCACGGTGCGGTCCATCGAGGACCGCTTTGATGACCGGACGATATCACATTCGCAGCGGGCATATCCAGACTCCGGACGGCCGGAGCGTCATGGGGGATACGAGCGTTCCCACAGTCGCAAATCTCTTCCAGGATGCCGGGTATAAAACCGCGATGTACGGCAAGTGGCACATCGGGAAGAATTACCCCTATCGGCCTGAAGACCGAGGGTTCGACGAAGTCGTGACGTTCTTTCAGGGACGCCTGTCGAAAACGGGCAGGGGGCCTCACACGGTGCGGCACAACGGCAAGTGGGAGGAGTTCGAGGGTTATAGAATCGATTTGTGGTTCAATGAACTCGGCAAGTTCATCAAGAAGAATCGGACCAAGCCGTTCATGGCGTACCTGGCGACGTGGGCCACGCATGGGGGCAATTTCGGGCCTGACGATCTGTCGAAAAAGTACAGACGCAAGATGGACTCGCTTGGCGAAAAGACGGCGAAATTGTTCAAGGACAAGGAAACGAAATACAACTACGCGGAAACCGCCGCGGAGATTGAATCCATCGATCGGAACATCGGCCGGCTGACAGCTCTATTGAACCAACTCGGATTGCGCGAAGATACGATCATTGTCTACACCTCGGACGGGGCGGGCTTCCGAACGCCTGCGGGATTGATGCGCAAAGACGCAAAGGAGTTCCCGAGCAAGGTGCCGGCTATAATTTACTGGCCTGGCGGGAACTTGAACAGAGACACCGACGTAACGCAACTCGTGGCGAATATTGATATGGCTCCGACGCTGCTGGACATGTGCGGTATAGACCAGAGCGAAAAAGTCAAATTCGACGGGCAGAGCGCATATAGCCTGTTCAGCCCCAAGGGCGCGAAATGGAAAGATCGGATTTACATTGCGGATCACCAATCCAGGAATGGAGTTCGGGAAGGTTTTCTAAAACCGTTGGATTACACGAATGTGCATTTCCCCAGTGGAGCTTGCGTGTCTTTCCGCAAGGGCAAAGCCAAGGGCGCATCGCCCGAAATGGAAGCTGCCGCCCGGAAGCACTGGGGGGCGTGGTGGAAAGATGTTACCGCTGATTTCAAGCCATATCACCATGTTATCGTTGGAACGAAACATG
Source organism: uncultured Planctomycetaceae bacterium (assembly GCA_964607575.1). GTDB lineage: Bacteria > Planctomycetota > Phycisphaerae > SM23-33 > SM23-33 > BS750m-G57. The sequence continues at coordinate 1,770 of CAZSLS010000308.1, forward strand.
AGAATCCAACCATTGTCTATCAAGTGTACACCGGCTTGAATGAACAGAAAGCGAAAGTGAAGAACTACGTCTTCGCTATCGAGTTTGCGGTAGCCGGCAAGTATCGCTTTGGGGGCGGCCGCAGAAAATCGAAGGGCTATCTGAAAATCGGTGACAAGACACACACCGGCGAGTTCCCCATGACGTTGAAGTTGCCGGCGGGAAAGAAAATGGTCATAGTCTCCTTCGACGGACAGAAACGCTCGGGCGGCCTGACGATAGAGTGGCTTGCCGACGAGGACTCCCAATGACAACATCCGCCATCCCGGATTCCTTTCTAGACCTTTTGTTATGAATCACTGAGCAGTGGGGGATTTGAACCAGAGGTCTGCTGTGCGTCAAGATCAAGTTGTTGCAACCAGTCGAGGTCAAGTCACTGATTGGCTCTGTTTTCAATGCATTTATCTAAGTATCTATTGAATGTGACTCAATACATTTGGCCAATTATTTATTGTGTTTGGATTGTAGCCATAACGATAACACCGGACGATGACTCAATCGATAATGTAAACGGCGGAGGAACAATGTATCGCGTGGCGGGCGGCGTAATGGCGAACTGGGTATTCTCAACCGACCATTCGGGAAGATCTGCTCGGGGCAACTCTCGCACATTTTCCCAGCGGGCGGCGGACCGGTCTTGCATCAGATATTAAGGAATGCCCAATACGCTGGGGCGACTGACGCCCGGGCTGACGCCGACTGACGCTCTGACTGACTCCCGCCATGCGGCCTGCGCCGGGCTAACTTGGGCTACGTTGGGCGAACTGGTGGCCCCCCAGAATGCACAAGACCCCTGTTCCGACGGGTTCTCGTGCATGTTAACCCTTCGGGACTGGGGTCTTAGAGAAACACGCGTGGCAGGATTCGAACCTGCAACCTCCGGTTCCGTAGACCGGTGCTCTATCCAATTGAGCTACACGCGCAACTGCTTAAATCATAGCGTGTTGTAGTGAGTAGTTCGCAGGGCGAAATAAGCTGAATTTGATACCAAATACTTCTGTTTTGATACCAATTTCTATGCTCATTTGATACTTTCGACCATACCAAATATGTCAGCTTACTCAGCTACAGGTGGGGCATTATTACCAAATTATGTGCTTAAGTCAAGCATTTTTGATCGGCAGGAATTCTCGCGTCCTTTCATGGCGCCCCCCAGCCGGACTCAGAGCGGTCAAGATCAATCTTGCTTGTGACGCCTTCGATACGGTAGTGACGGCATGGAGCTGAGCGGGCTGTATTTGATACTGTTTTGGATGTTTTTTGATACCGTAGGAGCAACCGAATATACCGGATCCTGCTCAAGCAACAACTGTGGCTGGAACGGCGTATCGTCAGGATCAGGCTCGTCGCCGGGGAATTCGTCCGGCTCACGTCGGTTCCGATGGTAAGTAGCACGCTCGCGCGTACCGTCCTTGGAGGTCCACCACCCGCCGGCCGCAAAGCATCCGATGAGCTCACCAAGAGCCGCCCCAGTCTTATCTGACAGTTTGAGCAGCTTCGCCTTGGTGGCATAATGCAGTAGCAAGACAAGCCTATCGATTTCGGGAGCCGCTGAAGACCAAGAATCCGACCGATCCAACGTGACGGCCGAATGCGTCAAGAAATGAATCTTCTGGCCGATCCAACCGCTATAGAGGGCCAGGAGTTTCGGATGCTGTGCGATCAGTTCATAATGGTATGGTTCTGTTGGCATACGTTTCCTGTGTGAGAATTCTGAGCCACGATCATACGGCAGCGACCGGTCAAGCTCAAGACTGCCACAAACGGCTTCTCAGTATCTTTGCCAAAGACCACTCCGTTGCTCCGTGGGCGTATACACGCTGCCAGCAGACGCGAACCGGGAAATGGGAATGCATCCACATAGTTGACACGGCCGGGCATGGCGTGTGATACTTATGCGGTTAGGTGTGATCGCCATGTAAAATCGTTCGGGAGTCCCATTTTAGATGAGCAGTGAAAACGCCAATATGACCTGTAACCGGCGGCGGTTTCGACCGATCGATTTTCGAGCAGATTCAGGCACTTTACGCCCAGAATCAGAAACTCCGGAAAGCCCGCGACCTTCTTCTACCGCGGCTGATGAATGGGGAGATCAAGGCATGACACGAATGAAACAGAGTACCCTAGATGGGGAGAGGATTTGATATGGCCAAACCTTACGACAAGCGCCTGATCTGCGTCGTGGCGCAGGAGAAATTTGAGGTCGATTTGAACCAATTCTGCAAGCTGGCGCCCGTGATGTGTGTGGACGGGACACGGCCGAGTCCAGACGAATTCCCCAACGAGGGCGAAGTCTGGTGGATGCTGACAGCCCAAACGGCCCAATTAGCCGTACCAGGGTTGTTAATATCCTGTGTCTTAGAGAATGCCTTACGGTATGACGAGAACGATTCTTTTTCCTCTCGTTACCAGGCCCAGCGTGAGTCCGTGCGAGGTCTGCTTTTGAATGACGATGGTCTAGAGGTGCTCGATATCCCCACCGACGCCATGGACAGCCTTCAGGACCTGGTTTCCGGCGGATACCAGATGAAACTCGACCATCGCCCAACGCCTTCGGTCCTCCTGAGGTGGCGGTCCGAAGTATACGGTCCGTTTGCGACTTCCGCGAACTGGTCAGAAACATCAAAATCTGCGTGGGTGTCATTTTCCCCCACGAACCCTGACACGACCGTGTACCAGATCGCAAGTGAGGGGTTTCGCGATGTCACCCAAGGCATGCGGTATCCATTGTCCACGAGTGTGTCGCACTCCCATCACAGGCGATCGGAGTGCTTTGACCTCATTAGTGTGAAACACGAACTCCTTCTTAGTCACGGGTTCGAGCAGATTCTTAGCCAGAACCCAAACAAGCTGATGCTGGAGCCGATCGATCGAAAACTCGTTCGGTTCGCCAAGCAATGCCTGACCCGAAAGAAACGCCAGGGACTCCGAAAGCTGCTTGATGAACTTGAGGTGACTGGGGCAGAAACCGAAGAGGCTGAGGAACTCGTTGAGGCCATCCAGAGAATCAAGCGTGTCACTGAACACCAGGATGCCGCTTTGGAGACCGTCAGCAAGGCCCTTGTGGATTCGGGCATCCTGGGAGAGGATCGTCTTCGTCGGGCGGAAAAGGAGTATGCCGAGAAGTACGTGCAGGAACGCACGGCAGAACTCCAGGCCAAGATTGATTCTACAGTGTCAATGGAGCGAGATAAGGCACGGGAGATCGAAGGCAAGCTCAAGGACCTGCAGGCCAGGCTCAAGCAAGAGGAGACCGAGGGGCGTGCAAGATTGAAGGCGACGCTCGGCGCAGAAGAAAAACAAGTTCATGAAGAAATCAAGAAAGAGAGAACAAAGCTTGAACGCGACAAGGCCGAACTCCAGCGGCAAGAGGCGTTGTTGAAAGGAAACCTCGAGAAAGTGACGCAAGAACTGCGGGATGCAGGTGACGATGTCGTTAATCGCTTCCTGGCCATTGCTCCGCTGCTTGGCTCCGCCATCTTCGCGGCGCCACCGAGGCCGACAATTGAAGCGGAGCAGTCGAGCAACGCTTCGCAGGAACAACGCAAGGTCGAGTTCGCGCTACCGGCGTACATCAAGGCGGCCAGCAGGGCAGCAGATGATGGGGTGACCGAGGAAGCCTTCTTTGGCCGTTTCCTGCGTGTTGTGGAGGACAACGGCTTTGCGTACAGGGCATTTGACCTGCAGCGATTTCATGTGAGCGTGAAGTGCGGGGACCTGACAATCCTCGGCGGACCGTCGGGCACCGGTAAGTCGTCTTTGCCGGCCCTCTACGCACAGGCGCTGCTGGGTGATGACGCGGGTAATGGTCGCGAGTGCTGCCTGATGGTCAATATTAACCCATCGTGGATGGACATTCGCGACGTTCTGGGGCATATGAACACATTGGAGCGGCGATTCTACCCGGCAGAGTCCGGCCTGTTTCAACATCTGATCTGTGCCCAGGAGGAGTACGCGGCCAAGCCTGCGGCCACGGGATTATACCTCACATGCCTGGACGAGATGAATCTGTCGCAGGTGGAGCATTACTTCAGCGACTTCATGATGGCTCTGGAACGCAGAGGCGAGCAGCGGGCGATTCAATGTTTCTCCCCGGACACGGCCGACGAAGGCTGCCCATTTCAAACATGGGCCCGGGTAAACCTGGCACCGTCACTCCGATTTGTGGGTACGGTCAACTTCGATGAAACCACGCGTCTACTTAGCGATCGACTGCTCGATCGTGTCAATATGATCCGCCTGGCTTCGGGGTCGCTACCCAGCGTCACCGGCACGGGAAACGATTCCCTCGCTCCTGCGAAAGGTCGTATGATAACGTTGGCAGATATGCAGGCTTGGCAGGCTGAGTCTGCGTTGCCGTCCGAGACGGCGGCATTGCTCGATGCCATTAGACCGCTTCTGTCGATGATGGGGTGCCCGTTGTCGCCTCGAGTATGGCCCCGTCGAGCCGAGTGGATCGCCGATCCGAACTTCAGGGCCTGGGATATGAACTTTGGGGC
>CAZSLS010000309.1:0-6274 GCA_964607575.1 uncultured Planctomycetaceae bacterium
AATGTCGGCAGTACCGTTTCCATCGGGCAGGAAGGACAGCGTCAGATTCGTGCCGATCACGTTTGCAGTCAGAAGATCCGTATTGCTGTTGGCCGATACCGTCAGCGACAGCGTGTCGCCGACGTCGATGTCGTCGAACACATTTGCGAGGTCAACGATCATATCGGGGTCATCTTCATCGACTATAACACCATTGATCGGATCGACCACTACCGGCGCATCATTTGTCGGATCGACCGTCACAGCGAAAGTATCCTCGACCCAGAGCCCGCCGGAATCCGTCGCCCGAACGGTAATGTCAGCCGTACCGTTCTGATCGGTAACGTACGACATCGCAAGGCGCGTGCCAACTATACTGGCGGTAAGCAGACCAGTATTCGTATTGCCCGTCAGCGAAAGCACAGGTGTATCGCCAAAATCAACGTCATCGAAGACATTTGACAGGTGAACTATGCTGTCAGCGGAGTCCTCGTCGACGGTGACATTCGCCAAGGGATTGACAACAGTGGGTGGCGCATCATTGATGGAAATGACAGTTACCGCGATCGTGCCTTCGACCCAGGCGCCAAGCTGGTCTGTCGCACGGACGGTAATGTCTGAAGCACCGTTGATACCTGATACGTACGACAACGTAAGGATACCAGCGGTCAAGTCGGTAGTCACAAGGCCCGGATTCGTATTGCCTCTGACCGAGAGCGTCAGCGTATCGCCGGGGTCAGGATCGTCGAACGTCGCGGACACATCCCGAACGCTGGGGTCCGAATCTTCGTCCACGACGACGTCTGCGAGAGGAGTGACCACGATAGGCGGCATGCTGAAATCTGATGCCACTCCGGGGTTGGGCCCGTCGGGGCGCCAACTGCCTCCATAACCACCGAAGACCTCAAAGTGGACACGATGCAACGAGCCGCCGTTACCGTCAGGACCGATCGGTCCGGGCGCAATATCATCGTACTCGACTTCGTCCTCGATCAGATGCGGAACAAAATCGGGCTCCAACAGCGGAGGCGAGTCAGGCCGCTGCAGCATGATACGCTCGCCGCCACCGCGCAGAGCGCCACCATAACCCCCCGCCAGTGGAATGCTCGCATCGATACCGTAATACGTTCGGAAGTCGGCGACGCGGGCAGCATTGAGCGGGTCGTCAGGGTCGAATGAAAGTACAACCAGGGTACCGCCTGCGGCGATGGTCGTGCCTTCATCGAATTCCATGTCCACGCCGCCGCGGAAACGCCAATCGGCCAGGTACTGGGCACCGCCGTGCGGGTTGTCCGTCCAGGCGGCAAGAGGAATTGCGCTGAGCGTCGGGTTGTACAGTTCGATGAACTCCAGATCGTCGGGATCCACACCGCCCACGCCGTCAGGATCGGGCGGGTTGTACATGACTTCACTGATTACCACCGGACCGACCCGCGGAGGGCTGTTGGTTCCCTCGAGAGTCACCAGCGTCATCGGATACAGTTCGCCCGACGCGTTGGGCCAGCGACCGAACGATTCGCCGTTGGCAGCGGCGTTGAAATCGACGTGGTCTGCAAAGTGTGTCAGATTCCCCGCTCCGTCGGCCTTCATCAACCACACATCGTCACCGTGGGCGCCGTTCAGGGCGAAGTCCAGGGGATCAACGCCGCCGGATGAGTTGAAATCGGTCTCATCAAAGACAAGATATTCCCCGGAATCCATCGATGTACCATCTGGAATCCGGAACTTCTTGTAGTTTCCGTTATCCGGATTCGACGCCAAACCCCAACTGTCGCTAAGATACCAACCGCCGATGTCAATAGTCCCGCCGGTAGCGTTATACAACTCGATGGAGTCGACATCCGGAAGGTCAGTGTGACTCAGCACCTCGTTGATGACTATGCCCAGAGGCGCCTCGGACGCATCGCCGGGCGTACCGCCATAGACCACGCTCGACCGCCAGTTAGTCGGGTCGCTGTAATCGCCGAGCGGATCGATGATATCGAGCGCCGCGCCTTTACCGTCAGCCCGCCCGGGCCACCTGCTGCTGTCGTCGTATTCGAAGCCGGACAACACACCGCCGAGAGGATTCATCAACCTGATGGCCTCTCCATTGCTGTCGAGACCGCGAGAATACTCGCCGACAACATTAATACCCGCACCATAGCGTGCTTCAAACGCGGCGGTATTACTGACGAGCACGGCAAATTCACCGGGCGCCATGGAAGCAAGATCGCTCGGGCCGAACTCGAAGGCGATTCCCTCGGAGAAACCGACGCCCAGCAGGTCGACATTGCGGTCGCCGTTATTGTAGAGTTCAATGAACTCGAAGTCGCCGGAGGTAAAATCGGCGTCTCCCGGCGGTTGAGTGGCCAGTTCAGCTTCGGTGGGTTCGTAGGGATGGTAATTCAGTTCGGTAACTACCAGTTCTCCCTCGACCGGTAGATGGACGTAGAAAGACGTTTCGGTCAGCGGGCTCCAATTGCCTCCGTAGTAGCGGCGCGCCAGTACGCGCGTGGACTGGGCCAACGGTATGTATCCGCCGGTATACTTCGTACCGCTGATCCCGCCCCCGATCGCCCGCGGGTCCGTACCATCGAAGGTGTAGTAGATCGTGCCCGAACCGGTAGTCATGCTCAGTTGCGACCCGGACGAGATCAGCCCGCCGTGCTTGTAGGAACCGTTGATCTTATACATCGTCGCGTCAACGTTCGGGTACCAACCGACACCCCTGACCTGATTGATAACGGTGTTGGTCCGGCTGCCGATCCAATTCCTGACTTCATTGACGTCGGTTACCCAGGAGTTGTAGTTTCTGGGTGGGTTGGACTTTGTGTCGCCCCATCGGGCGGACTCGGCGATGATCGCCGAATCGATCTGGTTGGCGCGGTAGTTGATTTGGTCGAGGGAGGCACTGTATGTGAGCGCCCCGTCGTTAAAGAACGCCTTATACATGCGGTCGGCAAATCGCAGCTTATACTCCTCGTTGTCGCAAAGCTGCTCGTGCAACCAGTGCGGAGCGAACTTGTTCTGCTGGCTGGCGATGGACGACCAGTTCTCCAGCAGTGGCGTGACCATGGTGTTCTCCCCCGTTCCCAGGGAATGCTCGGAATCGTGCTCGAAGAACTTGAAACCATCGGGGTTTTCCCTGTTGTAGGCGGCAAAGAAGTTATTCGGTCCGCTACCGCCCATAGTATACCGAGACCCGGCGCCGTCCCTGTCTCCCGTATAATAGGTGATGATCATGTGGTCGATGAGATTGTCCACGTCGAGCAGCCTTTCGTAGGCCGCATTGCGCGTTCCGTCTGGGTTCATGCCCTGGACGCGGTAGTAGTCGTCGTTGTCGCTATATCCCGCAGTGGTCGCGGTCCAGAGCCTGTTGTAGGCGGCGATGTTACCGTCGGTGGCAAAGACGCTGCGACCGTCGTCGGGCTTGATGACGTCGTAGTCTTCGGGATCTCCACCGAGATAAGAAGCCGCATGGCTCGCCTCGGCGCGTTCCTGGGTCTGGAAGAGCCCCCAGTACTGCCCGTCGACGTAGAGATGGTAGTACCGGCTGCGCGTGTAGGGATTTCCCATTTCGCCCTGCACGTCGCGAGAGAATACATCGCGGACCATGGTGTTGTTATTCGGCCCGCCGAACGCCCATGAGTAGTTCTGCGAAGTCCGCAGGTCAACGCTGTCATATTCGTCCGTCCCCTCCAAACCGAACAGCGGGTACTCGAGCTTGCTGTCGCCGTACTCGTCGCGGAAGAACAGGCGGAAGGCGTGCTTGGGATTCGAACCCTGCCTGCTGTACCCGCCGCGAATCCGCAGCCCGGCGTTGATCTGGAACCCTTCGTCGATTCCATCGGGGAAACCCGATCCCGAAGCACCCTCGGGATAAATCAGTTCGACCGACGTCGGACGCTCCCATGCCCTGCCGTCCGCGTTGGCATTGACGAAAATACCCGTAGACGAACTGAAAAGATGCGCCAGATCGGTGACCAGAGATATCGTCGGAACGGCCTCGAGCGAATCTTTGACCTGCTGGACGGTGTTGTAACCTCCGACTATATCCGGGTCCATGCCGTAGATGATGTGTTGCCCGTTGACGTTATAGTTCGGCCATTCCGACCCCGGGGCAGAACCGTCGGCGGACTGTGTCACCACGTCGTCGAGGAAGATGTACGTATGCGTATCGACGTTGGTGGGAAGGTATCCCGGTTTGTACGCCGCGGCACGCAGGACGGTAGTTCCGGTAACGTGAATCGGAACGGTATAGACCGTCCCGGTAGTTGCGGTCGGTGCGCTACCGTTGAGCGTGTAGCGAATCTGAGCGTCGGGAGTGTCGGTGCTGATCTCGACGTCGATCGGGTCCGTATAGAAACCACGGTCGGTGCTGAAGCTGGTGTCTTCCACCATGCCCAATATGCCCGGGACGTTCGCGGCGCGCGGCGTGGGAGTGGTAAAGTACTGCTCGGTAGTCACCAGGACCCCTTCGGTTTCCACGTACCGCACACCGTAGGAAATATCCTCTAACTGCTCGGGGTATGGATCGTATTCGTGAACGATCGCACCGGTATCATCCAGCAGGGCGAGGGGCTCGCCACCGCTCTTGAGCTTGAAATTCGTGTGCAACTCCCCTGCCGGGTCCCGCCGGTCCTTGTCCGAAGCGAAAATGACACGGTACTGACCAGGGTTCAGTAACATGCTCGGAAACGTCCAGATTGCGTCGTCGTCCTCCAACTGCCAGCCTTCCAGATCCACCGCCACGTCCCCATAGTTGTGAATCTCCAACCAGTCGGAGTAATCGTTGTTTTCATCGGCCAGCGTGGCATCGTTGTCGGCCATGAACTCCGTGATCAGAACCTCGCCGCTGAGCAGCAAACGCGGTTCAAGCGATTCAAAAAGCGGGACGTCGTTCTGATTGGCTTTAGGGATATTCATATAATTACGTTATTGCCTCGCTGTCAAGCAAGGAGGTGTTTCCAAGCATAGTACGCAAGATATCGCAACTTATCATACCTCCGAGCAGATATATGCTAAATTATACCACAGATCCCTGTATTTGGAAGGGCTTTTCTTCAATTTGGGACTATAGATTCTTTCGGGACAGGCTCTGACAGCTAGTAGCCGATAGTTCCACCCAGCGGTGATTCGGCCAGTATATCCACCAGCAGATCGTCTGTATCCAGCGCGGCAGCAAGGCTTTGGCCCAAGGTCAAGCCTCCTTCGCTCAGCAGCAAATCATCAGCGGCTGCCGGCGCGGGGGTGGGCTCTGGCGCCGGAAGGTCGATCGGGGCGATTTCAACCGATGGCGGCAGATCGAGCTGAATGTCGCCGGCGATAGTCGCCGCTTCCCCGCCAGATGTCACCGACTCGGCTAGAATGTCCACGTTCGGTTCGGAGGTCGGTGCGGCGGCAGGCGGTGCGGTTGCGGGCAAGGTGGGCAGCCCCACGGATGTGCCGAAGTTGCTCCGCACGATCGCGAAGTCTGTCAGGTTCACGCGGCCGTCGATGTTCACGTCGCTAGCCAACTCGGCGCCGCCTCGCAAGCCAAATTCGCCAAACAGCGTGGCCAGATCGTCGGCATCAACCGCCCCGTCGTCGTTGGTATCGCCGACGGTATTGCCCACGTAGAATACGTCATCGGTTCCGAGGCCCGTATTGGCGCCGGCAAGCACGGTAAGCTCGACCCACTGATTCGTTATCGCGCCGTCGGCCCAGGTGAGTGTCACGCGGTCCGATCCGCCGGAGCCCTCGCCCGGACGCACGGTTACGTTTTCTGGTGCCGGGCCGGAGGACCACGTGTCGGGATTGGCGGCCTGGTTGACCCGTACGCCGATATCACCGGCCGTCGGCGTCCCGGTCAGACCGCTGATGTCGATCATGAGCCCGTTGATCCCGCGCGAGTAGCTGGTTTGGTTGGCTGACGTTGCCGTGCCTTGCAGCAGCGGGGTCTTGGACGGATCGATGGCGGCATCGTCGTCGCCGCCGGCATCCAGAGCCGAGTTGTTGTAGAAGATGTGGCGGTCGACGACTTCGGCGGCGGACGGCTCGACCGTCACGGTAAACGTCTCTTCGATCCAGGCGCCCTCGGGGTCCGTCGCGCGGACGGTGATGTCGGCCTGACCGACCGCCCCGGGCGTGTAGGCCAGCGTCAAGCGTGAACCGAGCATGCTCGCGGTGACCAGGTCCGTATTCGTGTTGTCCTCGACCGAAAGCACCAGACGATTACCGTCTGCCGTGCCGGACGTCTCGTAAGTCTTGCCCTGACGTGCGAACAGACCGTCCCACTGAACCGCGCCTGTCGCCACGACACGCAGAATATCCT
>CAZSLS010000310.1:0-6258 GCA_964607575.1 uncultured Planctomycetaceae bacterium
TTTATCACCCGCCTGAAAGTCGCCTCCATTATCGTCACCCTGGGCACCATGTCGCTGGCCCGGGGTATTGCGCTGATCGTCACCCATGGCGCACAACGCAATGCCGGGCTTCCGCAAGTTTATAAGAAACTCGGCGCGTTTTCCCTGATCGGACCTGTCAACGCATCAGTCATTCTAATGGTCATTATTGTCGTTATTGCGCTGGTCGTGGAAAAGAGCACCGTGTTCGGGCGACGGACGTACTACATCGGGGCAAACTCGGTCGCCGCCAAACTTTCGGGGATAAAAGTTGATAAGCACATTTCGATCCTTTACCTGGGCAGTTCGTTTGTCGCCGGCCTGGTTGGCGTCATTATGGGGTCCATTCATAATGCGGGTATTTCCAGCCTCGGGGTTGGGTTCGAATTTGACGTTCTGGTAATTGCCCTGCTGGGCGGAACGAGTATTTTTGGCGGATTCGGATCTGTCACGTGCGCCGTTGTCGGAGCGTTTATCCTCGGTATCGTGTCGATATCGTTGAATATGCTGGGCTTGTCGCCTGATATTCAAACGATCGCAAAAGGTTCTATCGCGCTGATTGCCATATTGGCCCAACGCTTAGCGCTTGACGCAAAAGCCGCGTGAAGAGGAATTGACAATACTGCAAATGCGGAATAAATTCACATTGAGAACATTCAGGAGCATCTTCGTGTTCCTTGTGCTGGGCTTGATTGTGGCGGGTTTTAGCGCCATGTCTTCAAAATTCTTGAGCCAGGCCAATATTGTCAATATCCTGCGAATGGCGGTTCCGATACTGCTGATATGCAGCGGTGTCACGTTGATCATGGTTGCCGCCCAGATCGACCTTTCGGTGGGCAGCATGGTCGCTCTAAGCGGTGTCGTATACTGTATTCTCCTTCAGAACGAGTTCGGGTTTCTCCAGGCCGCCGTGCTGACCCTTGTGCTGGGGGTGATCATGGGCGGTATCAACGGTCTGCTGGTGACGAAGCTTCGTATTGTGCCCGTCATCGCGACCCTGGTCACGCTGTACATTTTCCGCGGAATTGCCTGGACGCTAACCCCCAGGCAAGTCGGCCTTATAAAAGGCAATTTGCCGAAGGGGATCAATGATTTTGCGAGAACGCCTGTTCTTTTCGGCTTGCCGGCCGCGTTTTATGTCGCCGTCGCCGTCATAGTTATCATGGTCATCGTTCAGAAAAAGACGGTGTTTGGCAAATACGCAGCGGCCATCGGTGGAAACAGAACTGCGGCGGAATTATCGGGTATCAATGTCATCAAGACGATATGGATTTTGTACATTATCGTCGGCGTTTTGGCTTCCATCGGTGGTATCGCCAGGGCAAGTTACCTGTCCATGGGCGACCCGATGACAGGCAACCTGATGGAACTGGAAGTCATCATTGCCGTTCTCCTGGGTGGAGCGCGTTTTAAGGGCGGCGAGGGTTCGGTATTAAAGACAATCGTCGGCGCCCTGATCATCATGTGCGTCTCGACGGGCATGACCGTTTTGTGGGTCCCTCCGTACTGGCAGTCTTTTGCCAAAGGCATCGTACTCATCGCCACCATCGCTATTTACACCCTGATCACGAGAAAAGTAGAAAAGGGATAAAAGGCGCGTTGAAGAATGACCCCAAAAATTGATAATCCAGGGGCTGCCCCGAATGCCTCCAGACGCAATTAGTACGTATGGTGTCCGCGGAATTCGGAATTACGAAATTAGAAACGGGAGCATTGACATGGGCGACATTTTTATTGGGATCAACACAGAGTACTCTCGCAGTTCCGACAAGTCGTTCGAGTGGGCTGTCGAACACGCCGCAGAGATGGGCTACGAGTACATCGAGCCGATGGTCCACTTCGGACGAGAGTTGATGAGCGAGGCGGGCTACTTCCACACCGTCTCGCTGTTCGACGACCCGTACCGAATCAAGGACGCCTGCGATGCGGCGGGACTGAAGATCTCGGCGTTCCAGGGTCACGGTCCGCTGGGACGCCCGGAGGTACACGGGGAGTACCTCAAACTGGCGATTCGAACGGCTGCCGAGATCGGCGTGCCGGTGATCAACACGGACGAAGGCATCAAGGCCACGTGGACGACCGAAGAGGAGGACTTCGTACTGATCAAGTACACGCTTCGGGAGGCGGCGTTTGTGGCTGAGCGGAGGGACGTGAAGATCGGTCTGGAGTGCCACGCCCAGTATTCCAAAACGCCCGAGGGACTGGATCGGATCTACAACCTCGTTGATTCGCCCGCCATCGGCATCAATCTGGATACGGGCAATGCGTACCTCGCCGGGCAGGATGTTTATGCGTGGCTCGATCGTGTGGCCGACCGCCTGGTGCATCTGCATGCGAAGGATATTTCCGTGGCGCACTCCGACGCCGAGCGAGGCAAGGTCACCGGTACGGCCGTTGGCTGCGCGTGCGGCGACGGCGTGATCGATTGGCCGAGGGTCATCGACATCGTCCGCAACGGCTGCCCGCGCGACATTGTGTTCTCCGTCGAATGCGGTACGCCCGACCAGGCCGCCCGAAGCCTGGAGTATCTGAAATCCGTGGTCTGAAACTCCCGGTAGTCCTGTGGAACACCCGTGAATCGCTTGCGTCAACACGACGGAGATAACATGATGAGACGACGACACCAACTAACTCGCCGCCGCTTCATGGGCGCAACAGCGGTAACCGCCGCCGGTGTTTTGACCCACGGTGCGGGTGTGCTGGGCGCCAAACCGACGCCTGCGCCTTCCGAGCCACCTTCAACGAATCACTTCTGGTATCGCAGGCAACCGCCCGGTCCGTTTGTCCACTCGCAGCGTGACAACAAGGCGTTCGGTTTTGCGGATGGAAAAGTGTTCCTGTCCGAAGACAACGCCCACATCTGGGCCCACAGCATCGCGTTTCCCGGCGCTCGCCACATCGTGTTTAGCTGCATCCTGAAGAACGGCAACATTCTCTTCAGCGCTCTGGCGAAACTGTATCTCAGCACGGACAATCTCAAAACGTACAAGCAAGTTACGGTCAAGGATACCGACGGCAAGGCCTACATCCCGCATACGCCTAAGAACCCCGCCCGACCCGGGTGGTACTTCCACTCCCTCGATGGTGTTCATACGTGGGATGTGAAAGGCGTTGAGATGCTTGTGTGGGGCAACTACTGCAACGTAATTGGCGGCGCAGCCCCGGTCAATATCTACTACTCGGTCGACAGTGGGAAAACCGTGAAAATCGCTTACTCTTTCGGGCAGAATCCTTACAACCGGGACAATGGATCCGGAGGCGGAGGCGGGAGAGGCACCCCGCTCGGCGCCGCCGACAACCCGGTTATCTGCCGCCACGTTCACTGCGTGGCGTATAACCCGGCCGAGAACGCGTTCTATGCCTGCACGGGGGACCACGACAAAGGTAAGACGCATGAATGTCACTGGTTGAGAGGGACCTACGATGCGACCCGGGACGAGTGGCGCTGGAAGGTCATCGTGTCGGATAAGTCGAATTCCCGCTACAAATCAGGCGGTATCAACTTCGTTGACGGACAGCTCTACTGGATTGCTGACGCGAACGGCGCCAAACCGCACGACCGGGGAATCTTCCGGTGTGCCCCGTCCGACCTAGCCAATCGGGCCAAACACACGCGACTCTTCAATCCGGGAGTCGAATCCGCCAACATGATTATCCAGGACGGCGTGATCCTGGCGTCTCATTGCGCGCCCGCATCGCCGATGGGCACGGGAATCATCGTTTCCCTGGATTTGGGCAAGACCTGGGCGCAATACGATCTCAAGAAGTTCGGAAAGCGATCGCCCTGCCGCTTCCACAGGAAGAACGGCGAAGGATGGTTCAGGATGGACCTGAGAAAGGGCTGGGTTACGCCCGCCGAGATGATGTTCATAAAGCCAAAGGAAGTGAAAAGGCCCGTTGAGTAAGTACCGAGTTGATCGGCGCCCTGGAACTATGGGGCGCAAAGCTCACTTCCCGAAGGCGAACATCCCCAGCGATACTACCGCACCGTCGGGGTTGTAGTAGAACCCGCTGAAGGTGCCTGAATCGATGCTTGTAAGCACCAACCCGTAGTAATTCCCTTGACCGGAGGCAGATACTTCACGCTTTGACGCCGGTGCGCGGTCACCGTTGTAGACCGTTTCGAATCGTGTGTGAAGATGAGCAAGTGCGCTGAAACCGGCACGTTGGAGTTCGCGTTCGGGGATATGGTCGCGGTCGCCGCGAGTTGAATCTATGGACTGGGGGTACAACTTGGCCGATGCCCTACCGCCCTCGTAGAAAACCAATCCGCTGCGTGGGCTGCTGAGTCCGGCGCGGAGGCGATCGGCCAGAATCCTCAACGCCAGCGACACCCTCTGCCTGCGAAGCATTTCGTCAAGGAGTACGATATTCCACAGGTCGGGCATTGTCATGCGGGCAGCCTGCTTACTGAACGGACTGCCGCCGGTAACGTGCTTGCGGCGCGCGAGCTTGGCGACGATCTGTTTGACCAACTGGTCCCGCCCGATCTTACCGCGAACCGGATCGGTTGCCAGGTTGCTGATCAAATGGAAATCGCGAATGTTGAACTTGTACTTGTACTTCGCGCCCCACTGTCCGCTGAGTCGGGCTGGGGCATTGAGAGCGTCCTTTCCGCTCGCATGTAGGATAACGCATGCCAGCAATTCACCGCCGTTGGCGGGTACATATCCGAACTTCTCACCGAAGGTCTGCATTGCCTGAACGGAAACGGTCTTGGCGGGCATCCGCTTGATGCGGTTGAGCAGATCGATTTCCGCCCCGCGCCCCGAAAGCACCGACAACGCCGAACCCCGCGCGGCGAACTTCTTGGCGTTCAGCGAATCCAGAAGCACATCCTGCCATTTGCCAGGTCCGAGTTTCGCCATGGCCTGGCGGAACAGTTGTTCGTCCGGACCGTTGGGCGCCTCGGACGCCCAGAGCTTGGTAAGATCCGGAAGCACCTCGCGCCTAGGGTGACCTACAAGCCACCGGAGAGTGGCGGTACGCCTCGGACCCGCCGGAGCCCGAGCAAGCTCGCTGAGAGCGAGCCGCCCGGCGCCGCCCTTCGAGACACCCACCGGCGGGGTACGGTTGGTCACCGTCGCGACGCCCACTCCCCTGTTGAGAATGCTTTTCCGCAATGTTTCGGGACAATCGCTCTGCGTCAGAACGATCGAAACTTCCGCCGGGAGCTTGCCGTTGGGACCGACCAGGCTGGAGATAAGGTCCAAGGACGCCACTCGCTGATCGGTGGACAGATCCGGGTCAAGGACGCGCTGGATGTTGTGCCGCATCACCGTGGATGATGCATACTCCTGGGGATGGGTCCGCTGTATTTCGGAGTATTCAGCCAGCGTGTGCGGAGGGGCGGGTATCGGCTCGACACAACCGCAGACCAGCAGGCCCGTGAGGCACATTGACAGGATGAAGGTTTTCGTGGTCATGTAAGTTTGGTAAGCAATCGCCCGACCGCCGGTTGCTCGACCGGGCAGCATAGAACTCAAGAAATGCAGTCTAGTTAAGTTCGCGCAAAAGTCCAGTGGTTTTCCGGGTGTTGAAAATATCGGTCCTTGCAGTTAGACTCGTCAGCCTTATGAATGCCCCCTCAACACAACATGAACAACTGCAACTGCTGCTCCGCGGCTGCGAAAACGTTTACACGCCGGACGAACTGGCTGCCCGGATGACCGCATCGTACGAATCGAAACGCCCGATGCGGGTCAAGCTCGGGCTGGACCCTACGGCGCCCGATATCCATCTCGGACACACCGTCGTGCTCCGTAAGATGCGCCAGTTCCAGGATATGGGCCACAAAGCCGTCCTGATCATTGGCGACTACACCGCGCGGATCGGAGATCCTTCGGGAGTCAACAAGACGCGCCCGATTCTCACGTCCGAGCAGATCGACGCCAACGCCAAGACCTACTTCGAGCAGGCCGGTAAGATCCTCGATACCTCGGAAGACAAACTCGAGATCCGCTACAACAGCGAGTGGCTCGAGAAACTGTCGTTCGCCGAGTTGATTCAGCTTGCGGCCAAGAAAACCGTCGCGCAGATGATCCAGCGCGACAGCTTCAAGAAGCGCCTCGACGCCGGCGAGGACGTGTTCCTCCACGAGATGCTCTACCCGATCATGCAGGGATACGACAGCGTCTGCATCGAATCCGACGTGGAACTCGGGGGTACCGACCAGACGTTCAACAACCTCGTCGGGCGCGACCTGCAGAAGGCCTCCGGGCAGAAACCGCAGATCGTGCT
>CAZSLS010000311.1:0-6187 GCA_964607575.1 uncultured Planctomycetaceae bacterium
ACTTTGGGCTTGACGGGTCGCATACCGCCGAACTCGCGTCGGACAGTGTCTCGCCTCCGCCTCCAAAGACAGCGCTCTGCAGTGGTAGCCCGTGTCCCCACTCGTGGGCCAGCGTCAGGCCCCACGGACCGCCGCCGGCGAACTTGATTCCGCAACCGCCGTATCCGCCGCCGGCGTAACCGCCGAGCCACTTGTGCCCGTCCCTGTACGTGCCACATACCGTTATAGCGTACTTGCGCCGCTCGGGGCGGTCCCAGAAGGGCATGAGCACCCCGGCGTGTTCCTGGTAGGCCCACATGTCTTCGGCGAACGTCACCGAGCCTTCGCGGTAAGCACGGGCCTTGTCGGGGTAGTCGCGATTGACCCAGGGGCTGTAAACCTCGTTGGGTGCGTGCTGCGAGCCGGAAACCCAGACGAAGTGCTCGCTCTCGACGCGCATCGTTCCAGGTTCGCCGGGCTTGGCGTTGTTCGGCCAGTGTCTATCGAGGTCCTTGCTTGCGGGGTGCTTCTCATTCGTGAGCGTCTTGCGGAGTTTGTCGATCTCCTTGAGGTACAGATCAAGGGCGTACTTCTCGTCAGCCTCGACGAAGAACCCACGAGTAAAGCAGCGCTTCGTACCATCTTCCAGCAGCAGCACGAGCCCGGGGCAGTAGATCTGGGGAGGTTCGAACTGATTACTGTAACGATTACCTATCCCGCGGAAACCGACCAGGCGGGCCTTGAACTTACCGGCCTGCTTCCACTTCCAGGACAGGCGCCTGGCAAGCGTCTCTATTCCGAGGATCAGATGCTCCCCGACTGCTTCGGGGTCAATCTTCCTGTCGCGCATGGTCCAGGTGCGCAGAGGCATGGCGGCTTTGATTTCGATGATGTCCACGCCCTTGCGAGGCCACCAATCCACCACGCGCCGCTGGTAGCCCCTGGTGCGAGCGCCGCCGGTTTGCTTGACCTTGTACAGGTCAACGCCGGGGGCCTTGCCCGCCCCGGGGTATATCGCCCGAGCGAAGAAATCGTACTCGCCTGCCGCGGCGCTCGAGCCCGCCAGGGACGCGAGGACCATCGCCAATATCAGTCTTGTTCTCATGGTGTTCCTTATCTAGTATCCCCTGACCCGCTTGAGCCACTTCTTCATCTTCTCCGGAATCTGTGACTCGTCTTGTTCTCCGCCGTCACCCGAAACGCTGCTGCTCCAGTCGGCGGTGGTGTGATATTTGAACTGCTTCCATGCGGCCTGGGCACTGGCGGCGCGGGCGCCGGGATGAGGATTACTTCCGAGAAGACCGGCTTTTTTCAAGGCACTGTCCCGCAGGAGATTCGCTTCTTTCTGCAACTTTTCGATACGTGCGGTTATCTTCGCGGCCTGGGCGCTCTTTTCCTGCTCGATGCGTTTCTTGTCATCGTCGCGGGCCTTTCTGAGAGCCTTGTCGGCGGCGATGCGTTTGGCGTCGGCCTTCTTGTAGGCGTCACTTGTCCGCCATTTTCCCTCGATCTGCTTTCTCTTTGCGTCTAAGGCATCCTGTTTTGCCCGGACGGATTTTTCCAAACCGCTCAACTCCGGATGCGATTTCTTCAACTGTGCGGTAAGGGCGTTGAGCTTATCCTTGAGCGTCCTGATTCGAGCTTCAATCTTCTTCCGCTCGGGGTTAGGAGCTTGTCGGTTTCTCTGGAGCGCATGGCGTGAGCTGCTGAGTCGCCGCAGCACGATCTCGGCGGTCTGCCACTCGGGATCGACCGCCTTCTTCGCTGCCAGCAAACGCTTGTACTTGTCCTGAAGTTCTCTTTTCTTCTTGTTGTCTTTCTCCTGCTCGCTCAGCGCCATGAGTTTCTTGAGTTCCGGAAGCCCGATGATCGCCTCTTCGGCTTTTCGCTTCCGTTCAGCCGCGACCGCTTCCTTGTCCATCACCGCCTTGAGCGCGGGGCTGCTGACTTTGCTTTCCGTTTCCCTGCGCTGCTTCTCGCAGGTTTGGATCTCTTCGTTGAGTTTGACGCGCTGGGGGTTCTTGCTGATCTGCTTGTTGATGCTGTCGATCTTCTTGCGCAGTTCCTTGATTTCCTGCTCCGTTTTGGCGGCTTGCGGAAGGGCTTTGATCTCGTCGCGCATCTTCCGATCCAGATCGCTTCTTTCTTTTGCAGCCGCCTTGATGCGGGCCTCGAGTTCGGTGACTTTTGCGCTTTTGACCTTGGTCCTGTACAGGTCCGATTTCTGCTTATTGAGCTTTTTGATCTCCTCCTGCAACTTCCCGTAAGGGCCCGCGGCGATTTCTGCGTCCTTTGCCTTTCTTCGTCCTTCCCAGGCGTCGTTGCGTTTCTGGTCTTCCTCGGACCACTCGGGGACTTGTATCAGTGCAGATGGCGGCAGGCCGATCGCGTTGAAGTCTTTGTGGACCTTGCGGTAAATGCGGAAGTGATCGATCTTGCCCGCGAAGAACTCCTTCTTGTCCCGGCTACAAGCGATGAAGTTACCTTCGGGGCGGTCTCCGATGAACACCATTCGCGGCGCGAACGCAAAGACCGTTTCGGCGACCTGCTTTCCGTCGACGTAGATCGACGCTTTAGAACCGTCCATTTCCACGCGCAGGCGCACCCACTTGCCCGCGGCGATACCTTGCGATGCGGTAAGACTGTATTTCTTACCATCATGATGCGCCACCAGGCTCGGTTTACCGTTTCGCGCGTCGATCGACAAGTAAAAGCATTCATCGTCGCCCGTACCGAAATCAGAGATCCGCCCGCCGCCGGAGCGGTTGATTGTCATATCGATAGTCAGCTCGCCGAAGTCCGCGACAGACGGCGGCGCCTGGGCGTACTGATCTTTTCCATTGAAGGCGAAATACTTGTGTTCTCTGTCGCGCCCGAATTTGGGCTTCCCGTGCAGGTCGCCGTTATTGTTGACGTAGGAGTCTTCGAGCAGCACGGTTTTGGGCTGGTTGAACTGCCAATTGGCGTAGAGTGCTCCCGCGTCGGCGCCGCTGCTGAGCGAGGGGGCCCTGCGATCGGACCACCTGTAGAATCGCCCGCGAGAGAAAACGCCGCTGGTGCGGGTTTCGACGGATGCTTCATAGTCCAGCACCACTCCGTCGGTGACTTTCAGATCCTTGGCGAAAGCCAGATGCAGATAAACCTCACCCTTGATGACCGCGCTGCCTGTGATTTCGGCTTGTCCTTCGTGGCGGACCGAGGGCGTGCGCGGCGTTCGCAGGACGGTGGTGACCGTGGCGGCTTCCAGGATGCGGGCGCTGCCGGTGACTTTGAGGTCTCCGACCACCCAGGCCCGCCCGCCGATCTTGGCGTTGCCCGCGATAACGGTTTTCGGACCGAATACAACCGCGAAATCCTTGATGCACGCGTTGTCTTTCACGGTTGCTCCGTCGAATACCATGGCGCCGGGGCCAACGTAGGCGGTCGCCGCGACCTTGGCGCTGTCGGCGACAAAACCGCCGCCATTGGGATGTGGCTTGCCTTTGGCGTTTTCCTGCAGGAGCTTGATGCGTCTGGCCAGATCGATATGCATCATGTTCCTCTTGGACCAGAAGTACCCTTTGTTGAGCTTTCCGGCCTGCACTTTCGCCTCCAGCGCGTCGACCGACGCCTTGAGACGCGGCAGCATCTCGGTGAGTTTTTTCTGGGCGGGCTTCCCGTCGGTGTCCGTCAGCGGGATCGGTACTTCATGTTTGACCGAGTAGTTCAGGTAGGTGTTGCCCGAATCGCATCGGCCGAACAGTTCATCGAAGTTTTCTATATCGCCCTGTTTGCGGTGCGGCGTGCCCGGCTTGCATCCGGTCAGGGCGACTTCCCATGGATATCGCGGGGCGCCGGAGCCCGTCAGGAACGTACCAACGTAGCCGTGCGACCTGCCGCCGGGACCCTGTTGGACCGGAAACGCATCTGGACTGGCCGACACGGTAAGCCACAGGTGCTTGTCGGTGGGCTTGAGCGGGAATTTCATCTTCCCCTTGTTCCACAGCGGGCTGTAGCGTGCTCGCCCGTTGGCATCGACGGCTACTATGCACGCACGCCAGTCCGAATGCAGATCCGGGTCCACGACGCCCTGGAAATCAACGGTTATCTCTTTGGCACCTTCGCTCGGATCCAAACGGATGATATTGTATCCGGTCCACCTTGGCGCCTCGGCGTTGGATATCCGGTAGCGGTCCTTATGCCCGTAGACGGGATACAGGTAGCTACCCTCGGGCATACCGTACTTGCTCCTGATGGAATACTGCTCGACGAAATCGCAGGTGACCATGCGGGCGGCGTATTCGCCTAGAAAATCTCCGAATCCCCTCACGCCGTTTTTCCAGAGCCCTTTCTGCTGTCCGAGTCTGGCGATTGTGTGGTAGTACGTATGGTCTTTGGTGCTGGCCAGACACCCGAGCACGATCTGGGCTCCGTATCCCCAGTTGGGGTTGTCGCCAAGGATGAAGAAGGGCAGCGATGACTGGTACGCCATGTAGTTCATATTGCGCCACGGATATCGGAAATTACCGTTGAACATCTGCAATTCCGCGGGCATGATGGTGTGCTGTCCGGCGTTGCACATGGTCTCTCCGCCGGGGTGTCCGCCCATAGGTTGGCCGTGGAAGAATTCGTGCCCTAACGCGACGGGGTTGCAGTCGCCAATTCCGCAATGCCCCCAACCGCCGGCGCACCTGGACCGCCATATGTGGATCTGGTATTTCTGGTTCGGGCCCGGTCGGCGCCAGTATGGCATGGAGGCTCCGCTGGCCTCGACGTATGTCCAGAAATTCTCGATGTACTCCAGCACGTGCTTGCGCCAGAGGTTCTGACGCTTGATATTGTTCGGGTTATACCAATTTGCGGGCCTTCCCCATGCTTTGGGATGGGCGATAGTGTGGAAGTGCGGGCTCTCTATTTCGATGGTGTCCGGCGCGGTGGCCCAGAGCGGATACTTCGCGTCTTTCGCCGGTTCGATCCCGTTGAATTTCGGGGAGATGTCTTTCAATCGTTTCAGCGTGAGTTTGGACATCTGGGGCAGGTCGCCCTGGGTTACTTTGGCGTAAAGTTTCGGGTAGGCCTTCTCCCATATCTGGTGGATGAAGGTATGGTCTTCGGCGCTGAGCATGTAGCTGAAAGGCCCGTAATCGACCACCGCCCTCTGCGATCCGTCTTCCAGGCGCAGGACGGCCTCGGGCAGGTGGACGCTCCTGGGATCATCGGACATGTAGGTTGACGTGCCGAAGCTCCTGAAAGCGATGAGGTGTGCCTTGAACGTTTCGGGGTCTGAAGCGGTCCAGGTGCGGCAGACGCCGGCGGTCGCTTCGGCGTCTTTCTGGCCTTTGTTCCGCGTCCAGGTCCGCAGGGGGGCGCCGGCGGGGATGTCGACGATGTCCTGCCCCTTGCGAGGCCACCACTGAACCGTGCGGCGCTTGTAGCCCGCGCCACCTTCCTGGTCGATCTTGTCGAGCCCGACTCCGGGCACGAGTTTCGCCGGGTACCTGAGATTCTTGTAGTAATCGATCTCCTCGGCGACCGCTCCGGCCGCGAGGACAAGTAACGTCAGGCAGGCTGCGCAGTTCAGCTTCGTCATGGTGATATTCCTATTGGGGTAAGCGGAACTTTATACACGGAAACACGGGCATGGTTCCAGAAAAGAAGAACGTTTTTTGCACCTCCACGATTCGTTTATAATATAATAATATCTGACATCAGGTGAAGAGTTGTTACGTTCTTCCTTCCAATGCGGAGAGTTCGTCGTGAGTTGCTGCCGTCGCTGGTAGTGAAACACTAATCTAACGTGAAAGAAAACAAGCATGAATAGGATCAGCCTTATCAGCCTTGTGGTGTTCTGTTGTCTCGTCGGGGGTCTGGCTGCCGAGCGTAAAGTGAAGGTCGCCGCGCCCGCGGCTTCGAAGATCCCTTCGTGGGCGAAGGTGTCCAAAGCCCAGGTCGCCGAGGCGAAGAAGCTGGGCATCCCCGTCGCGTTTGAAAACGCTGTCGGCGTGAAGTTCGTGCTGGTCCCCGCCGGTGAGTTCATGATGGGAAGCGCCGACGACGAGGTCGGCAGATACAAGGTCGAGGGCCCGCAGCACAAAGTGAAGATCGCAAAGGCGTTCTACGTTGCGATCCACCAGGTAACGCAGGGACAGTGGAAATCTGTAATGAACACCAAGCCGTGGAAGGGCAAGAGCGGCGCTAAAGATGATCCCGCCAACGTGGTTAACTGGGT
>CAZSLS010000312.1:0-6143 GCA_964607575.1 uncultured Planctomycetaceae bacterium
ATGTTAAACTAAGCACGAACGTCGCCGTTCGTACTCGTCTCCAAAACCGTACGTGAGGGTTTCCCCTCATACGGCTCCTCAGCAAAGCGGTGGGTTGTTAACCACACTGCGATTCGGGTAACTCGCGGCAGTGCTCATGAATGAGCGCATACCGCCCCTTTGGGTCGTCCTTTGAACCGTCCACGCGCCAGACGGATCGGAACGAATCTCCGGGTTTGAAAAAACATCCACAGACAGGACAGTAACCCTTCTGATACCGCAGGAGCTTGGCATAGCTCGGGGGCATTCCTGGGTATCGTCCCATACGTGTGCTCCAGTAGATAGCATCCCCGTCATACGGCGATGCGTGACTTTTGATTGGCAAATGCCGTCGGATGGGAATGTCGCTCAGCTTAAACAGCGTGAGCGTGCTATCCGCACCAAATTGCCAACGAGGTCGACCGAACAGCCAGTATTTTCTGGCTATCCACCGCCGGCCTTTGTTGCAATGACGACGTTTGGCCCACACCCATAGCTTCTGGAAGATCAAGTGGTCCATCTTCCGGAAGACCAGAGCGGAGACGGCTCGGGAGAAGTAGTTCCCCCACCCGCGAATGACCGGGTTCAGCGCCCATATCAGCGCCTCTTGTGAGGCATTCCGATAACGCCGAAGAATGTCCCGGATCTTTCGCTGTAACCGCCTCTGCGACTCTTTGCTGGGTTGGGCGTTTGCCGTGAAGCCTAGCGGCTTACCCCTCACCGTTCGCACGCTGTGGTGCTGGCCCCGAACGAACTGTTGGAAGTGAAACCCAAGAAAATCGAATCCTGGGTCACCTTCCACCGCTCGGAGAGTGTGCGTGATGCGGGTTTTGCTAGGCTTCATTTCCAGTCCCATACCAGCCAGCCATTGCGCTGCAATGTCTCTGGCTTCCTTCAGGGCATCGAGATCCCGATGGAAGATTACGAAGTCATCCGCATAGCGAATGACCACCGGTTTCCATCGGGTCTGTTTGCCCGTCAGTCGGGGCAGGCTCTTCACATGCGGGAATGCATCGCTGACAGCCGATGCAAGCCCGTGCAGTGCAATGTTCGCCAGCAAAGGCGAGATAACACCGCCCTGCGGCGTGCCCTCGGTTGTCGGGAACCAATGCCCGCCTTCCGAAAGACCCGCCTTCAGCCATGCCCTGACGGCCCGCCGCATCGCTGGAAAGGTATCCAGCTTATCCAGCAAGGCCTTGTGGTTGATGTGGTCGAAGCATCCCGAGATATCGGCGTCCAAGATATACTTGGTATCCGTCCGTATCTGGTTGTAAACCGCTTTGACCGCATCTTGGCATGAGCGACCAGGCCGGAATCCGTAACTACGGGGGTCGAACTTCGCCTCCCATTCGGGTTCCAAGGCCATCTTGGCCAACGCCTGGCGAGCACGGTCCGCCATTATCGGTATCCCCAGCGGACGCTTTTCGTCCTTGCCGGGTTTGGGTATCCAGACCCGTCTAACCGGAGATGCCTTGTCGCGCAACGGGCACTCATGGATTCCATCGACAAGGCGACTTTTATGCCGTGGCGTCAACGACTTCACGCCGTCGACACCCGCTGTCTTCTTGCCTTGGTTGTCCTGGGCCACCCGTCGAACGGCCAGGCAGGCCGCGCTCCTAGAATGGATCAGAAGTCTCTGGAGCCGGTGGACAGTTCTCCTGTCACCTCGACTCGAAGCTTGATAGATGCGTTTTTGGAGCTTGAAGACGCTCCGCTCCAGCTTGCGCCAGGGCAGGGCCTTCCAGTCATACATCATCGTTTCCAATGTGCTCATGTTCTTAACTCCTACTAGTTGCTCTATCTTCCACTTCACCGTGTCCCCGTCAGCGTATCCCTCGGCTTTCCCGAGGGCATTTGCTTCTGGGACAATCCTTCCCCGACAAGGCTTGCGGCTCACCGCCTGCTCCGGTCATCCGGAGAGCCTTGACGGGGTTATCCCGTTCCTGATGTCGGTTTGACGTTGAGCGAAGGATCCCACTATCCGCCGGAACCTTGCGAGGACGCTTGAGGCAACGATTCCAAATCTGCCTCACCCTCGGTTCGTTCCCTTTTGGGCGGGCCTGATAGCTCGTCTAGGCCCGTGCATGCGTGACGACGGTTCGCACGTGGGTTCGTTGTCTATCCATACTCAACTGTGCTCGGCGGGATTTCCGGACGAGCTCCGGGGTACCGCCTTTTGTTCCCGCTTCACACGAATGGTGGTGAGTCACTCGCATGGGGAACATGCTTTCACCTCAGCGCCTAAGGGGTGGGAATCGCACCCACACCAATATCAAGTTAACAAGCCATCGGGACCACCCCAATGGTCTGTCTCTCCATCCCCTGACTTACGCAGCCAGTTTCGGAGAAACGGGTCGCACCGAATCCACACAGCAAAAAACTACGTCACCGATAGCCATAGACCGCTGGAATCGTTCGCCCACCTGCTCGACTGCGACTTGGCTGTTGATCAACCAGCTCATCCGGGAAGTCGCGTCGACCTTCAGCATCCCCAGGTCATGTTCGAGGTAACCCTGGCAGCACAGGTTTTCGATCTCGACGCGATCAAAATCGATCAGTTGCAGTTTCGAGATACCCATCGCCGTCAATTGAAGCGCCACCTGTCGACCGATGGCGCCGACGCCGACCACGGTAACCGTCAGATCAGCCATGCGTTCGGCCGGGACAATATCGGCCTGGCGCGTGTAACGTCTTTCGTTCATTTCAGACGTAGTCATACTTCCACCTCCCGGCCCCGCCAGGCCCATTCATTCGGATCGCACCCGAGTTCACCGAGTACAAACTCACGTTCGTCCTGATCCATGTCGGCGAGTTCGGCGACAGTAACTTCGTCGAAGCACATGTCCGATCCGAACGTTTCGCTGACATCGACATCGTCGTAGAACCTGCCGGAACCCCGCCCGAAGTACGAAAGCTCCATCTGCCGGGCATCGATGTTGGTCCGATATTCAAGATCCCATGCCTCGGGATCACTTCCCGCAAACGAACACGCGTAGTCGACTTCCACAGGGATCAGAACAGCCCCGCCGGGGCCAACGTTGAACCGCAGCCTGGCGTAGATCTTCCCACCCCTGGCGAGGATCAGCATTATCGCGAAATCCGAACCGCCGAATACCCGGGCGAACGTCTCTTCGTCAACGGCGGAAGGATTCGGACAGTTACCAGGATGCGTGTGGACCCAGCACCGGGCGAATTGCTCGGGACGATGGCCCTGGTCGACCTGTCGGTCGAAGAAATCCGCCACCGACTCATCGTCGAAGTTGATGCTCGCGGACGTGGCGATCTGCTTAACTGTGGCAAAATCCTCGATCATCAGAAGATCGTCAGAGGCGGCAATCCCGAACCCGCCGACCTCGGTATCGCCTGCGTCCCGCAGGTGCAGCAGTTTCGCCCAGGCGTACGGACTGAACCGCAGTACAGCATTCTCGGCTTCGATATCAGGCAACCCCCGCGCCTGCGGCGGCATTACGGCTCGCCGTGCCGCAAATTGTTTGCCGGGCTGGTTTTTCCTTTTGTTCATCGCTCTGGTTCTCCTGTTGGTTGATTTCATCGTGACAGGGGCATTCGTCCTCTTCCTGGCAACCCAGGCAGATCGGCTCGCTGCAGTCCGGACAAACCGTCATGCACGATCGGCACCTGATTTCCTCGCAAACCGGGCAGGTCTTTGCGCATGAGTTGCAGACGGTTTCGCTGCATCGATCGCAGTAGGCCGAGCAATCGTCGCAGAAGTTTTCTTCGCACGAGCTGCACCAATAGATATCGCTTTCTGAAACCGTGTACCCGCACCCATAGCATGGCGCGCCGCCCCAGTTTTCGAGGCTCACGTGCGGGCTGCCTGAGTTGTAGACCAGAAGCACCGACCTCATCAGTAGAAATGCGTCACACACTCGTCCGGCGCACAATGCCGATCGTATGGCGACCGATGCATCGCCCGGGCAGATTTCTTCATTGTTGACGTGCGGGTGGGTAACGCCGCTGTTGGATGCCGCCGGGTGCGGATCCAGCGCACGGACGGTGAACGTATTGCTGCCGAGTTCCCTGGGCAGGTGCCCGATGTCCAAACCGATCTCAAACTCACCGAGATAAATGCCGTGCAGTTCGATTGGCTCGGTCGTGACCGCCAGGTACAAGTTCTTGTAACTGCAGCGAATTCCGTCAAACTCCCGCTGAAGTTGGACCAGTTCACCATACAGGTTACGGAGCGACGGTATGGTTGTCAGGGAAGCCTGAGTAATCAATCGCTGGGCCTCGGTGATGTAGTGGGGAAGATCCCGCAACGCATCAGCGGTCTGATTGGCCATCCGGCGTGCGGCTGCCGACCAGTTGCGAGTAATGGCCTTCTCCTGGGCGGATCTGGACCGAGCGATTCGCTCCATGCGGTCGAGAATCGGGGCCGTCTGCCCGGCGACTTTGGCAAGCCGACAGGTCTGCATCAGTTGAAGCTGCTGGCGAATCATATCGGCTATATGCACAAGTCGCGTTGGTGGCGGATTGATTTCCATGGTGATCCCTTTCGAGTTCAGGTGCTGGTGAGGCGATGGGATACGCGGAACGATGCAGACAAGGCGCCCCCTTGGAAACCTCAACCCTACCGACGGGCGCCCTCGATCTTTGTCGGGGTCATCGTGATCCGGTTGCCGTCCTGCAAGACGCAGTCGCGAGCGACCGGTTGTCTGTTAACGCGGATGAGAAAATCGCCGGCCTTGCGATCGGGCAGCTGCTCCTGGAAGAAGCTCTCGACGGTCGTGCCGTCTTCCACGTCCAGGTAGTCAGCGTATCCGCCTCCATCGTTATTGATGAACAGTATTCTCGCCATGTGTGTTTCCTTTCAACTCTTGGGTCAGTGCGCATGAAAAAAGGCAGCTGTCTTGGCTGCCGCGGTTACAAGTACAAAACGTTCAACGGGTGAGATCTACGCAGTTGCCGCCAGTTCGGCGGGCCTGTGGTCGACCAGGCTTTCGGCCTGCTCGTCGTGGATCGCCAGCGACCGATTGACCGCATCGATTTCGCGATCGCCGCGAGCGGCCGAGACGATGTTTGTGCCCAGCATGTGGATTTCAGCTTGTGACAAGTTCGATATCGGAATTACGGTCATTGATCGACTCCTTGCCCGTTGGGGCGGTTGGGGATTGCACGACATTTTGGGAACGTTCCCAAGATGTCGTGGGGAGTTTGGTAGTGACGTTGCGAACCTTGATGTCAAACCATGTCCATTTCGGCTTCACAGTCAGTACAGTACGGGGCGCCAACCTCGGCAAGGTCCTCGTAGGAACAGTTGACAACGTAATGACAATCCGGACATCGCCACTGACGGGAATAAGAGCCTTGGTCGCCGAGATTAAGCCGCTCGCACAACTGATTCACGTCTTCGAAGCCAAGCGTCTCCAGGCGTCCGCCGTCCGTGGCGATCTCCCTGGTGGGCAGGTCGAATATCTCGCCAGCGCCCTGGAGGTTTTCGGCCTGGTGGAATCGCAATGCGGCCAGGATCGTCGCCAGTTCGCGATCATTCACAAGCAACATGGCGCGCCGGCATTTCAAACTTGATCCGGGTGGCGCGTGCTGCCCGGTAAGCTGATGGTCCAGGGCGCCGATGGCGTCAGTGAGGGTTGCGCCGAGGCCGAAAGTCATCGGGGTGGCCGTGTCAAACTTCAGCTCACCGGAATACGCCCAGGCCTCGAGAGGTGCCCTGCAATTGGGATCCTCCCTGTTCTCGGCCAACAGTATAAAACCGCCTTCCCAGAGGAAGGCGTTCACGCGGCCAAACTCAAGGGCCGTTTCGCCGGGGTTGTCGCGGAATTCATTCATTCTCATCGCTCCTTTCGATGCACAAGCTTATCCGGGAGGTCAAGCGACATGAGGCGGGAGCTACGTGGTTGGCTCCACAGCCGTGAACAGCTCCGGGGCAATATCTCCAAGCTTTTTCGGCGACCAGAAAAGGTCGCACTCGATCGCCAGACCCATTGGACCGCGGATGGACGTGATTTCGTTGAGGCTCACATAGCCCAATTCCTTTTCGTGCCCGTCGACCAAGCCGAACATGATAACGTCATCGCCCTTTCTTGACGCTTCGGTCAAATGCCAGGTCCACGAACTCCAGGGAGTGAATAATTTCACCAGTGCGACTG
>CAZSLS010000313.1:0-6083 GCA_964607575.1 uncultured Planctomycetaceae bacterium
TATCAGCTCAAAGTCTCCATTAACTTTCCGTCCCATTTCTGTTGACAGCCAACAGCCATCGACGACCTGGTGTCAGCCGACCGGCTGTTGGCACGGACGATAATGGACGACCTTGACGGGGTCTCGGCCGCCGATCCCAAGCGGCAGAAGAAGGTGGACAAAGAATTGGCCAAAGCCCAAGTCGAGTTGGACAAAGGCGACGCGGACCGGGCTTCAGGTAGGCACGACAAAGCAATCACCCATTACAAGAAAGCCTGGGAGCACGCGACTCGTGCCGCCAAAGAGGCTGCGAAACAAAAAGAGTAGGCCCAAGGATACGATATCGAGGTTTGGGGGACAGTAGGGACAGCAAGACCGCTGTCGCCGCTAGAGGATTAGAGAGGCTGGTTCGGCAACCGCGCCGGCCTCTTTGCATGCGCGGGGGATCACTTTCGCTGACATCATCTGTGTCCCCAGTCGTCCGCGTCGCCGGAGGGGGAGAGCCCGAGTATGTCACCGTCGGTTGTGACGCCTAAGCCCAGGACCATGCGGTTGGCGTAGGCGAAGTAACTGGCAACTTGGTTGATCTCCAGGATCTCTCCATCACCGTAACCTGCGTGCGCATCACCTGGATGTGACTTTCCGCGACATCCGCCGGACTCCTGGTCAACACCTCGGCGTACCGGAGGGCTGCCGCCTGTCTTTCGTTGAACCCGTCTGTCACATTCCCGCGTTCGAGGTCTCTCCGTATGGATTCGGCTCGGGCATCGTCTCCTATCAGGCGTAGCATGCCCTGACAGTGGTGGCTCACGCAATATCCGCAGCGATCCATCAGGCATACATACAGGCCGATGCACTCCAGAAACCACCGTGGAAGTGAGTTGGCGCCGTGATGTAGCACGCTCTTGTACAGCGCGAGATGACCTTACATGGTATGGGGGCGGAGGCTGTGGGCCATCATCACGTTGTCCACGTTGTCCACGTTGTTGTTCGGTCCCTTGACCCGATCGTAAAGAGACTTAAGGCGCCCATGCGCCTGGTTGAACGGCACGGTATGTATCCAGGCCATCGCGATACCTCCTCGGGCCGCACCGGGCGAAACTCGGTATTGCTCCGGAATTGCGGCGGGCCGAGTGTAGCAACGGCCGGTGAAAGGGTCAAGCCATGGAAAAGTCAGCAGCGCGATTCAACGCATGACGTCCGCAAATCGATCGCCGGACGCCAAAGTGGCCAGTGATATACTGCGTCCGCCAATCGTTGGCGGAATGTCCAGGCAACACATGGAACGGAGGCGCATTATGACCGATCGACGGCCCGGCGCACTGGAAGGCATCCGAGTGGTGGATTGGACCATCTGGCAGTTTGGGCCGGTGGCCGCCACCATGCTCGGCGACCTGGGCGCGGACGTGGTCAAGATCGAGGCGCTCGACGGAGATCCCGGTCGCGCGGTCTTCGCGGCTGGCGGCGTCGACCGGAGCCTGCCTGCCGGTCGCAACGCCTACTTCGAGGCGAACCATCGGAATAAACGTTGTGTCGCCCTCGACCTCAAGCAACCCGAAGGGGTCAAAGTTGTCCGTCAGCTCGTTGAATCGGCCGACGTGTTTGTCCAGAACTTCCGCAAGGGCGTTGCTGAGAGGCTTGGACTCGGCTACGAGACCTTGAAGAAAACCAACCCTGGGCTGGTTTATGCCTCCGCGACCGGCTACGGTCCGGAAGGCCCAGATTCGGAGCTGCCCGCACTCGATGCAGCGGCGCAAGCTAGGAGCGGGCTGATGTTCGCCACCGGACCGGAAGGGGCCGAGCCGTACCCCGTGCAAGGTGTGGTTGGCGACCAGATCGGCGGCATTACCCTGGGATTCGGAATCCTCGCGGGGCTGGTCGCCCGTTCGCTGCACGGGATAGGGCAGAAGATCGACGTGTCGCACCTCAGCAGCTCCATCTGGCTCCAGGGATTGGCCGTAAGCATGGGGATGCTCACTCAGCACAAACCGGATTCCGAGATCAACCTGAGCTCGAAACCGAGCCGGACCGACGCCTACAATCCGTTGGCCAACTACTACCGCTGCAGCGATGACAGGTGGATCATGATCGCCGACTTCCAGGCAGATCGTTACTGGCCGTCTTTCGCCAGTGCGGTGGGCTTGGAAGAACTGATTGACGACCCTCGGTACCACGACACCCTCGCCCGGGGAGACAACCGGCGTGTGCTGATCCAGATGCTGGACGACGCGTTCTCCCGGAAGACATACGTCGAATGGGCTGAGATATTGACCAAGTCAGGAGACCACATCTTCTCGCTGGTTCAGACCTTGCCCGAGCTCGCGGACGATCCGCAGGTAATCGCCAACGGCTATTTGGCGAATGTCGAACATCCCGATCTTGGGACCGTCAAATTGGCCGACCATCCCGTGCGGTATAGCGAGACGCCACACAGCATCCGCAGCGTCGCGCCAGAGCTCGGTCAGCACACCGAAGAGGTGCTGCTGGAGCTGGGCTACACCTGGGAAGACATCTCTGGCCTACAAGATTTGGGCGTGATCCTCTAGCGCCGTGCCAAGAAAGCGCGTGTCGCAAATCACCCAGCAGGGCTGGGGCGGCTCAATGATTCGACAGGTTCCGACAAAGCCGGGATCCCGATGCGATCGGGAAGGCCCCGTAGGCGGTCATGTATCGCGTTGGGCGAGATCCTTCGCTGCGGCTCAGCAACTGTCTTGAATGTCAAGGGTTCAGACGAGTAATGCTGTGGCCTGCATGTTGGGAGGCCCCCAATGCGCGTTGCGTCTTACCATGGTGTTGAGAATGAGCAATAACCTCCGCATACAGGCTGTCAGGGCCACCGTTTTGAGCTTGCCAGCTGCAAGCAACCGTCGATAGAGAGTCTTTATTATGGGATTGTGTATGGAAGCTGCCAGCGTGGCCATGTACAAAACGGCCCGACCGGCAGGTCTACCTCCCCAAATGGTACGCTTGCCTCGGCATGCGCCGCTATCGCGGTTTAACGGTGCAACTCCGACAAGGGCTGCCACCTGGCCTCGATTCAGATTGCCCAACTCCGGTAAGTGTGTCAGCAACATCGAGGACAGCACTGGGCCAACGCCGGGTACACTCTGCACCAGGTCATCTCTGGCCCGCCACATGGGAGATTGGCGAATCATCTTCTTGATGTCTTTGTCGAGATCCTCCATCTGTTTCTTGAGCCACCGAATGTGGTTTTGGATCTGCGGTCGTATTCTTTTGGGTGCGGTGCGGAGGCGGTTTCGTTCCGCCGTGACCATGTGCGAGAGTTGGCGCCGACGGTCGACTAATCCACGCAACTCTCGGGTCTCCTCATCGGGGAAGGGCCGAACGGGTGGCTTGATGGCCTCGCTGAATCGTGCCAGAACAAAGGCATCGATGGAGTCGGTCTTTGCCGATCTGCCTGTTGCCCGGGCGAAGTTGCGCACCTGCCGAGGGTTGACCAATGAGACCGGCAACCCCGCCAGTTGCAGTTCAATGGCGACCAATGTCTCGTACCCGCCCGTTGCCTCCAACACCACGCCCGAGGGTTCAGCTAACGTTACCTGCTCCACCAGCGCTGCGATGCCATCTGCATCGTTGGAGTACTGGGTCACCTCGCTAACTGGGTTTGTTGCAACAACCAACTCAGTGGATGAAACGTCGATTCCTACGTACACTTGCTTTGAAATGGCTGCACCTCCCGATAGAAATATGTGCTCCTGGAACAGGCCCGGCCTTGTAATATTCGCCCTCGACAAGTCGGGGCACACAACTGTTCGGGCTCTGGGAGCTCGAGGCGTGGCGATCCAGGTGAGCCGCGATCTTTAACGACCAAGGATGAAACGATCTACCACGCCTACAAGCAAATTTACAAGGATTCGCCCGCGTTGTGTAGAGGCTCGCAACGCAGGCAACGTGAGCTGCGGACGTGACGATCTTGCTGAGCCACGGTCTCGACGGACCAAGGATGGAACGATCTGCCACGTCCACAACCAAAGATACAAGGATGGCAAGGGGAGAGCCGTTACTTGGAAGTGTCGACGCATCGGGATCCCGGCTTTGTCGGGACACGTCGAAAGGCCACGCCGACACCACACTGCGTAACCAGGGGTCGCCCTAGAACCGTGTGTACCCGCCGTCGATGACGAACTCCTCGCCGGTCTGATACGACGACGCGTCGCTCGCCAGATAAACCGCGATCCCCGCGAAGTCCTCGGGCTGGCCCCAGCGTCGCGCCGGCACACGTCGCATTACGCGGTCCTCGAACCGCTCGTTGCCGACGTTGCGTTCGGTCATCGCCGTCTCGATCCATCCCGGAATGATCGTATTCGAGGTGATGCCGTGACGAGCCAGCTCGACCGCGAGACTCCGTGCCAGCGCGATCATCGCCCCCTTCGTCGCGGCGTATGCCTCGTTGCGCGCCGCGCCATGTATCGCCGACGCGCTCGACGTCCCGATCAGACGCCCGCCCTCGCCGCGCTCGATCATGTGCCTGGCCGCGGCCCGGAACGTGAAGAACGTCCCGTCGAGATTGATCCCCATCACCCGTCGCCAGGTCTCCGTCGGGAACTCATGGAACGACGCGCCGCCCCCCGCGCCCGCGTTGGCGAAGCACGAATCGACTTTGCCGAACGTTTCGAGAGTCTGGGCGAACGCCGCCTCGACCTGCTCCTCGTCGGACACGTCGCATCGGATCGCCGCCGCCTTCCCCCCTCGACCGAGAAGCTCCGCCTCCGCCGCCGCGTTCTTCTCCGAGTTCGTCCCCCAAACGCAAACGTCCGCCCCCGCATCCGCCAGCCCCATTGCCATCCCAAGCCCGATCCCGCTGTTCCCTCCGGTCACCAGCGCAACCTTCCCCGTCAAATCAAACTGCTCAAATGCCATATTGGTTCGTTCCTTTCAAATGTCGTGATCGCCGCAACGTCAGACGTACGGTTCGCCATGGTATCAGAGGGTGGGTGGGGCCTGCCAAGCTGAGCTTTGGTGGAGCAGGTGATTACGAAGACTGCCTGGCTCGGTCTGGCGGCGACGTCGATGCGATCTGACGCCGATCGTCGAAGAGCAGAGGGCGATTAGGCTGCAGACCGCCCGGACCAGCTAGCATGGGTTCGGTCAACGGCAAGCACATCTAGCTGGCACGGAGAGTGAACAAAGAAGAACTGGCGTTGATCGAAAACTGATCGACCTTGGTGGTGGCGGTTTCATGACCTTCATGCTCGTATGGTTCATGTCCCTGCATGAAAAGCTTCTGAACCGTTTCATTAAGGCACACGAACTAATGGCCCAGGCGATCTTCAGATGGTTGGAGCGTACTGACCCCGAAGAGGTTCGGCGACTGAGCAAAGAACTTGACAGGTTGAACGACGAGGATCGGTAGCAGGATTCAAGGCAAAGAACCGACTGCCACACATCCCAAGACTACGATCACAATCGAATACACCCTCATGGCCTTATCGAACGCGTCTTCTGTAGTTGACCATGTCTTCAAAGCGAGACCGATCAGGATGGCGGCGATCAGTCCCAACGGGGTCACAATGACAAAGAAGATGTTCAGGATGAATTACCGAGCAAATTGCTCGAAATTTGGTGGACCTATATCGAACCGGGCGAGCAGCGCGATACAAGTTGAAACCAGAGCCAGTGTATCTTTCCAATGGGCAACTGCAGATCGGGCAATGGTTGTTCTCGCTGGGACACCTCACGTGGGTTAAGCCAGATTTGCGCCTAACATCATAGTAGGCATCTCGTGTTGAGTGGGCGGCAGTGATTGAGAGTGAAAAATGAAACTCTCTATGTGCTGCGGGCGGTGCGGAGCGTGCTATCCCGACTGCAAGTGTCCGAGGTGAGAAGGGCAGAGAGATAATGTACCACCGGGGCGGCTCAAGAGCTGAGGTATGGCGCTTGAAATCTGGCTCTTCCGCAGGTTTGGTGAACGTTGCCAGAGATAATGTGAGGTCTGCTGGATGAACATTTTCGACACGCGGCTCGGGCTCTTCATTGAACTCTCTTTGAATGCGCCCTAGCGGCGTTTTCCGACAGGCCGGTCATGCGACCGATCGATGCAATATGCGCTGACGAAGCAAGTCAGGCTTGGCCCGTCCGTACCC
>CAZSLS010000314.1:0-6038 GCA_964607575.1 uncultured Planctomycetaceae bacterium
CTACACTTTTACGCCGCCCGCCACGCGCTACATTTTTCCTCCGCCGTTTACAAAAACGGGAAAAATGGTGTTGACAGACCCCATGTTTTGTACATAATATACCTTACGTTGTTCAGCTGGTCTCCCCCCGCCAGCTGAAACCCAAGCAGACTTGGCCTCCCCCTGCCAAGTCTGCTCTTTTTTTACCCCCTATGCACTTCAGTATCCTCGGTGCAATTGCAGACTCCCCCCGGCGCCGACAATAAAACAGCCCCTCGCACAAGGCAAGGGGCTTGGGTGGTCTTTATGACACAGTGATTCCGAGGCTCGGCGGAGGCTTCCGGACGCTATTTCTTCTTATTCCTCCGTCGGCGGACAGGAGCCTTCTTTTTCCGTTCGAGCATTTCGTGTGATATTTCAATAGCGCGTTTGCGAGCGGCTGGGCCGTAGTCCCAGAATTCGTCGACGACCTTCTTCATCGCCGGAAATCTCTCGTCAGTGTCGCCGTATTTCTTGCGCAACGCGGCCAACTGACCCTTCAACTCGCTAACAATTTTGGCGTATTCGGGATTGTCGTACACATTGTTGACCTCTTTGGGATCCTTGCTCAGATCGTAAAGCTCCCATCCGGGCGGTGTCTGGTTCCCGCCGTTCGACGAGCATCCGTAGTAGAAGATCAACTTGAACTTCTTGGTCCGAATACCGAAGTGAGACGGGTTGTCGTGGTGGGCCATGTGCATCCAATAGCGGTAGTACGCCGCCTGCTTCCAGCCGCCGGGCTCCTTACCGCTCTCGCAGATCGACTTGAAGCTCCCGCCCTGCATGCAATCGGGCGTCTTGATTCCGGCGAAGTCAAGCATGGTCGGTCCGTAGTCCACATTCTCGACGATCGCATCTGACCGCGATCCGGCCTTGATTGTTTTGGGATATCGAATCAGGAACGGCATGCGGTGCGACTCATCGTACATCCAGCGTTTGTCCATGTAGTCGTGCTCGCCGAGCATGAACCCCTGATCGCCGGTGTAGATAATCACCGTGTTGTCCATCAGGCCTTCTTTCCTGAGGTATGCAAACAGGCGTTTGAGATTGTCGTCCACACCCTTTACGCATCGGAGATACTTCTTGAGGTACACGTTGTACGCCAGGCGTTTGGCCTGTTCGTCGCTAAGGCTGGAATCCCTGGCCCACGACTTAGTGTAGTTGCGCCTCAGGTTCCGCCTGCCTATCGACGTACCGATGTAGGGCAGGAGTTCATCGTTATGCCCGCGTGTGGCGATGGATCCGAATTTCGGTTGTTTCCAGAGGTTTTCCGGCTCGGGAATGTTCACATCCTCCAGATAGTTATCGTAGCGTTTGGCGTGGTCGAAGAAATCGTGCGGAGCCTTGTAGTGGTGCATCAGGAAGAACGGTTTGGACTTGTCGCGGATGTTCTTGAACCAGTTGAGCGTAATGTCGGTTATGCAGTCGGAGGAATGACCCTTCTTCTTGACTACGTTCTTGCCGAAGGCCTTGCCATCGGCTTTCTCCCGAAAGATCGGGTCGTGGTATTTCCCCTGACCGGGAAGGACGCTGTAGTAATCAAAGTTCGGTTCTTTCTTGAGGTGCCATTTTCCCACCATGGCCGTGCAGTAACCGGCCTTTCTCATTTCGATCGCCAGATACTGGTTCTCGGGAGCAATATTGCCCCCCAGATCGAGCACGCCGTTCTTGATCGAATACTGACCGGTGATGATACTCGCGCGGCTGGGCGTGCAAATCGAATTAGTACAGAAGGCGTTCTCAAACAGCATTCCCTCTTTCGCCAGCGTATCGATCACAGGCGTTGGATTCAGTTTCGCCAGTCGACTGCCGTAGGCTCCGATGGCCTGGTACGTGTGGTCGTCTGACATGATGAACAGTATGTTCGGTTTGTCGACCGCTTTGGCGGCGCGGGAGATGCGGGGCATTAATACTGCTGCGGCGCCGAGCCCGGCGGTTTTCAGGAAATCGCGGCGTGAATGCATGTTTCTGGTTCCTGTGCGACGGTTATTGATGTTGGCGGCGTTATGGTTAACGTTGCCCAAGGGCCCGCAATTGCAGCCCGACCAGAGTCTATCTTCCCGGCGCCATTGAGTCTTTAGTGATTCCGGGCCAGTCGTCAGTGCGGAATGGGGAGGCGGGTAAGTCTTCCTTATTGTAGAGGTTACACTCGGGATTCGTCCCCCATGCGTAACGTACGGCTACAGGTTTCGGTACGGATTTGCTGGAGACGATCACGTCGTACCGGGTGTCGCCATTCGTACCGGCCACAGCGATCTTCGCCTGTGCCCAGACGAACTTCCTGTCGGCCCCGGCGATGGCGAAACCGACCAGCTTGCCTTCGGCGCCCTTGGCGATCAAACCGCCTCCGACGTGCTTGAACTTCAGGATGGCCTTACCATCCTTGATGTTCATCGAGGCGAATCTCGGGCCGGAGTATACGATTTCCTGACCGTAGGCGATTTTCCGCCCCGCCAGCGCCAATCGCTTGCCGACATCCTGCTTGTTCTTGGGATGAATGTTTCCTCCCTCGCCAATATCGATAATGACCGCCTCGCCGGTGTTCGGAAGCGACAGGGTCATCGATTGGGCCTCGCGCAGTTCGGCCCAGGCGTCCTCCTCCGGCTGGTTGGTCCGTTTTCGGAAGTTAGCCAACTGCACCCACAGGAACGTAAACTCGCCCTGCCCCCAGACCTTGCGCCAGTTGCTTATCATCAGCGGGAAAAGAGTGCGATACTGGTAAGCTCGCGAGGCGTTCGATTCGCCCTGATACCAGATCGCGCCTCGAATTGCGTACGGAACCAAAGGCGCAATCATCCCGTTGTAGAGATTGCCCGGTCGGTGCTGCGTGGTAAGCGGGTTCAGCGGTGAGCGAGGATGCCGTATGCGGCGGCGTTTGACGGTTTTGCCCGCCTTTTTGGCTGCGGCGATGCGCTTGTTCTCAGCAGCAATCGCCGCACGGTGGGCGTCCAACTGCTTTTTTCGTGCGGCGTCGTAATTGGCCTGGTTGAACGTTGATATCTTCTTGTCCCACCATGCGCTAAGTTCTTTCGCTTGAGGACAGGCTTTCACCACAGCCGGATCGGTCCACGCTTCAACCCGCGTACCGCCCCAGGAGGTATTGATCAACCCGACGGGGACCTTCAGATTCTGATGCAGCCCGCGTCCGAAGAAGTACCCCACCGCCGAGAAGTTCGGCACGGTCTCCGGGCTGCATTCGACCCATTGGCCTTGACAGTCTGATTGCGCTTCAGGCGTAGCTTTGCGGGTAACGGTGAACAGGCGAATTCTCGGGAACTTGGCGGCCGCGATCTCTTCGTTCGGGTTCTTGGAACTCTTGACGTTCCATTGCATATTCGACTGCCCCGAGCAGACCCATACCTCGCCTACGAGGATGTTGCTGACTGTCTTGGTCTCCTCGTCGGCCTTGATAGTCATCTTGCAGCCGAGCCCCGACCGTTTGGTCTTGTCCAACTTCACAATCCACTTGCCGCTCTTGTCGGCCTTAACGGTCGCACTAACGCTGACGGCCGCGGCGTTAATCGACCCGGCTTCGTCCTTAACACCCATACCGGCGAGCGTAACCGAAACGCTCTGACCGGGTTTGGCCCAGCCCCAGATCGGAATGTCGCGGTCGACCTGGATCACCATGTTGTCAGAGATAATGGACGGTAGTTTCAACTCCCCCGCCGCCGGAGCAACAACCGCCATCACGCAAAGAACGGTAACAATAGTGCAGCGTCGCAGAGTCATCGGAATCTCCTGTAATCAGAGTGGAATATCGAATGCGTCGGATCGCTTCCGAGGCGCCTGAATGTACTCTGTCGCCAGGCCGGTCGCAATGGGAATCCGGGGCGATGTTCACAAATGGTTCACACATGTCACAGCCACCATCCCGCCAAGGTCCCTCCGACAGCACCGTTCATTTCGCAATTCATGCCGCTGTATCTCGTTGCCTGCGCAGCACTTACGAGGCCCTCTAATCGAATCATCCGCCGTGAACGCGTCGGGGCGCGGTTCGGAGGCGGTTGGGGCTGTGAACCTCCGAGTCGATGTGACAATCGCCTCCCGCCCACTCATCTAATCACCCTAACTACCTGCACCACAACTATTTACGCCGATCCCAAACGACCGCTGACGCTCAGAGAATCCGCACCCGCAGCCGGGTGATGTTCACACCTCTCGCTCCGCCCACTGGCTCACCGTAACACTTTACCCCATCACGTCTTACGCCGATTAGCCTCCAGCACCGTCTTCCTCGGGCGCGGTCCCGACGCCGGATACGGTTTATTGAACAGCTTCTTCGTATCGCCCTGTTCCTTCATCCAGTTTTCCAACAGCGCCCTCAACTTCCGCCGCTCATCCCGCCAAGCCGCCTGGCCGGCGAGATTCTTCTGCTCC
This sequence comes from uncultured Planctomycetaceae bacterium, assembly GCA_964607575.1. Classification (GTDB taxonomy): domain Bacteria; phylum Planctomycetota; class Phycisphaerae; order SM23-33; family SM23-33; genus BS750m-G57. The sequence goes on from CAZSLS010000314.1 coordinate 4,399, forward strand.
AGAGGGTCGTTCCGCAGATCGTACAACTCCTCCGCCGGGCGGACAAAATACCGATTCACAATCGCCGCAGCCTTGGGGTCCTTCTTCGCGGCGGCGTCCCACGAACTCCAGTAGGCCCCCGCCCCATCCTTCCGCAGAATGTCCGAGTGGTTCGAGTGCTGGCAATCCGGCCGCAGGTTGATGATGTACTTGTACTTCTCCGTCCTCACGCTGCGGATCGGATACACGTTCATCCGCCCGTCTCCGCTGTGTGTGGTGAATATCATCTCGCGATGCCTGGTTGTCTTGCCTGTCAGGACGTCGATAAACGATTTCCCGTCAATCCCCTCCGGCGCCTTGCCGCCGGCGGCTTCGATCAGTGTCGGCAGCAGGTCGATCCAGCTTACCATCGCTTTTGTCCGCACTCCCGCCTTGACCTTTCCCGGCCAGACGATCAGCATCGGCACGCGCACGCCCGCGTCGTACAGGTTCCACTTCCCGAACGGCCACTGCCCGCCGTGGTCGCTGGTGAACACGAATATGAAGTTCTCGCCGAACTGCCGGCGGGCGATCTTCAGGCAGCGGCCCATGTCGGCGTCCATGTTCGTGATGTCCGTGTAATATCGCGCCTGATGGCGGCGCGTCTCGGGCGTGTCCACAAAATACGGAGGCAGGCTCACCTTCTCCGGATCGTAACTGCTTTCCTTGATCCAGGGCACGTGAGGCCGTCGGTCGCCCATCAGCAACACACAAGGCTTGTCGGACTTGCGCTTCTCAAAGTAGCTCGCCACCTGCTCGGATATCCCCATCCGCTTGGGACTGTAGCTGTCGAAACAGTAGACAGGTTTGTTCTTCCCGTGCGCCACCTTACCGAAAACCGCGATATCGTAGCCCAACGCCTTCAGCACGCTGGTGAGATACGTCGTGCCCGCTTTGGGATACGTATGATTGGCCTCGGCTCCGTTGCGTGCGGGCATCAGCCCGGTAAGAAGCGCCCCCCGACTGGGCGCACACGCCGGAGAGGCCACAAATGCATTCTCGAACGTCATCCCCCGCGCCGCCAGCTTCTCCATCGTCGGCGTCTTGACATCCTTCGAACCGTAGACGGGCGTGTCCAGCCGCCCCATGTCGTCCGAAAAGAAGCAGACAATGTTCAGAGGTTTCGGTCTCTTCTCCGCCCCCGCCCCGCGGGCGCACGCAATCCCGCCCAGCACCGCACCAGCCGAACACCGCAAGAAGTCGCGTCGGTTCATATTCCATCTCCTAAGCATCGCCCGGTTCAGACACCATTGTTGTACGCACGCGACGAGGCGCCGTCAAACGGCTTTTTTGCCACGGACACCACGGATGATAAGGGCGTCGGCGCCTGCCCTGATCTCAGCTGCGGCGCATTTCCCCGTAATTGGAACTTCTCTATAACTTCCTTCGGGTAGTCCATGCCCTTAAACGCTATCTCGCAACATCTCGCATGTGCTCATCCCGTAGAGAAAACACTCTGAAAAACAACCTGCCGCCCTGCGTGAGAAGTGGAGAGGGAGTTTACTGTCTCGTTCATGTCGCTATCTGCGAATCTGCGGCCCACAAAACGGGTCAGAGCAGGTCAGAGCTGCTCTGTAGAAAAGCTCCGCAGGCATGATGATCATTATATTGTGTGTGATCGC
>CAZSLS010000315.1:0-5977 GCA_964607575.1 uncultured Planctomycetaceae bacterium
CTAGCGGGAAGAAAACTCGGACGGCGTAGCAGCTATCGGCTGATAGCTGACGGCTAACTGGCTACCGTTGAGCGTTGTATCGTGCGTGAGGCGAGCCAGTCCAGCAGCATCAACGTCAGCGCCACCGCTGCCAACCAAGGCCATATCTCCCACCTGCCCGTTTGGCGGTTGGTGCGAGCGATTTCCGCCAGGGCGGGTGCTTCGACCAGCCTCCCTCCGGTCAGCGCCGCGAGACGGCGGAGGTTGGTATAGTTGGGCCCGATGGCGTCAAATTCGCGCGGATAGGTCTTCTGCAGGCCCCCGCGCCAGACGACCCTGCCGCCGGCGTCGACGACGTGAAAGTCAGAGGCCGACTCGCCAAGTTCAAAATTTGCTGTATACCGCCCCGGCGCAATTTGCTGCATGGGTATCTTCTCGGCGTTGTCGTCGAGTCCGGCGAGAGCTCCGGCGGACAGTTCCAGCATGTTGATCGGCGCGCCGGCGGAGTCGGCGGCACGCAGCGTTACGAGGGCTTCCCTGCCGCCGCGCGTGACCTCGCCGCTGAAACGCGCGTCGGCGGCGGGGCGGGCGGCCCATTTGGTCGCCGAGGCCAGCACAGCGGTAAACTCACCCGTCGCGAGCAGGGCGCGATTCGCGCCACCGGCGCTGGCCAGAGCAAGCGAGACCGATCGTCCCAGGCCCACCGTCCGCCGGGCGAGTATGGCGTCGCTGCCGATCTGTAGTGTCACGTTGGCATCGCTGCCGGCGGCGCTCAGGATGTATGCGTCGGCGGACTTGCCCGCCAGGGCGGCGCTATCCGGCGAGGGATTCTGCGGGCTCAGCGTGAACTGCCCCCTGCGTACCGCCCCCCCGCGGACGGTGCGAAGAAAACCCGCGAAGATCCTTGCCAGACCGACCAGGTGATCGCGTTTGGCCAGCGGTGCGTCGAGTAGTTTCTTGAGCACCTCCAGCGGTTCGGTGGAGGGTGTGGCGGTGGGTGCGGATATCGCGACGATCGCCAGGTCGAGTTTGGCTGTTTTCAGCATCTCCGCCACACGGGGCGGATCGAACTTCTCGGTCTGGAGATCGCTGACGATTATCAGCAGCCCCTGGCGTTTGGCGTCGGGTGGTCTCCCCGCAGCCAACTCCAGTGCGGGAAACACATTTGTCGCTCCGGTGGGTCTTACCCCGTGAAGTGCGGTTGCGAGTTTCGCAAAATCCGGTCGATCCGTGCCACTGGTGTAGATTTCCTTGGCGCGATCGGCGAAGACGATAACTCGCAGCGTATCGCGGTCGGTCAGGTGGCGTTTGAGACTGAGAGCGGCTTGGGCGGCCTGGTCAAATTTCATCAACTGTCCGGCGGCCGATTCGACGGTCTGGCCCATCGAACCTGAAGCGTCGATCGCTACGGTGAGGGCGATGGGTTTTCGATCGTAAGGATTGGGCACGAGTGCGGCCGCACGGTTGAGCGGATCGAGGCGATCTGCGGGGCTCTGGTGCGGTCCGGCCCCGAGTATCACCAGCCCGCCGCCGTGGCGCATGTATTGGGCAAGGGCGCCTCGTTGGACGGGCGAGAGCAGTTGTCCCGTATCGTCTACAAGGACCACCGCCGCGTAGTTTCCCAGCGCCTCGCCGCCGGCGCCGAGTTGCTCCGGGCTGGCGGTATGAACCGACATGCCCACCGCCGCGGCAAAGTTCGCCGGTTTGTATCCGCCCGGTGCGCTTATCAACGCGACTCGGCGGACAACGGGTCCCACTGCCGCCGAGACGCGGTCGTTCTCGCTGAAAGCGTCTCCCTTGGCGAGCATCGCCGAGAAACTCGCGCCGCGATCTTCGCCCACCGCCGCGACAACCGAGATCGTAATCGGCTCGGAAGGCAGGAGGCTTATCTTGCGTTTGAGCAGGCTTTTTCCCTGGCCCGAGCTGCTGCGGATCTCGATGACCGAGTCGGTCACCGCGTTGGCCAGCACAGAAACGCGCAGAGTAACTGCTTGCCCCGTGCCGCGGGCAGCGGTGAATTCCACAATTCGAACGTCGCGAGGCGGGCGATCGAACGGGACTATCGCCACCGTCACCCCGTCCCGCGCCAACGCTTCAGCCGCAGCGGGCCAGTGGGTGTCGGTGAACACGCCATCCGTTCGAATGATAACGCCGGCCAGTTCGCCGGACCTGGCGGCCGCAAGACGCAGTGCCGCAGCCAGGTTGGTCTGCGTGGTGTCGAGGTCCTGACCGGACGGTGCGACCCCGGCGGCAAAGACGTACTCCAGACGAGGCGTGATGTCTTCAGGGAGGTCCTGGGTCTGCTGGGTTCTCGTGGAGGCCGACACATCGTTGAGTATCATCCACTCCTTTGCAGCCGCCCGGGGGATCTGCACTGACGGACGCGCCAGTGCCACGGTCACCGCCGCCAGCGCAACGCACTGCATGACAACGCTGAGACGCGCAATCTGCCGCCCGCACCGCCGGGCCGCAGCGGCAAGTAAAATCGGAGCGACAACCACAACCAGCGCCGCCAACCACCACGGCTGGGCGAAAACCCCCGCCGCGGCGACCAGATTATCGGCCGTAGAGAGTATCATCCGGTCAATAGCATACGCCCGCGGGCGCTGCGGTGACAACACGCTTTTGGCCGGAGAAGCTTGCAAACATCGCGCCGATGGAGTTTAGTAGATGCTGGTAGCAAGGAGAGATGGATGTCCAGGCAGTTGCGAGTTACATTCGAGCCGCACGGGCGATCGGTGTTCGTGCTGGAAGGTACGACGCTGCTCGAAGCAGCGGGACGCGCGGGAATGACCATCGAAACCCCCTGCGGCGGCGCGTCGATCTGCGGAAAATGTCGTGTCCGGATAACCGCCGGCGCCGCGGCGCCCGTAGACCGGGACGTCGAGTTATTCACCCAGGTGGAACTGGACGACGGATGGCGACTGGCCTGCCAGATGTCGCTCTGCGACGACACGGTCGTCAGTATCCCCGATTCCTCGCGACTGGCGGACTGTCACCAGATCCTTGCTGAAGCCCAGGACAAGTCAGCCGACGATGTCCTGCCCACCGTCCGCAAGCAGTACGTCCAGCTCACCGCTCCCAGTCTCCAAGACGATGCGCCCGACCTGCTGCGCCTGCAGGGGGCAATCGGACCCATCGAAGCCGATCTCGATACGCTGCGGCGCGTCGGCGGACTGCTCCGCGAGTGCAACTGGTCCGGGACTGCCGTTCTCAGCAACCACCGCCTGATGGACTTCGAACCTGGCGACACGACCGCTCAATGCTACGGAGCCGCGTTCGATATCGGAACGACAACGCTCGTCGGATCGTTGCTGGACCTCAATACCGGTGACGAAGCCGCCATCGCCTCGGCGATAAATCCCCAGACATCACTCGGCGACGACGTGCTGTCCCGCATAGTCTGTCACCAGTCGTCACAGGACGGGGCGGCGGAGCTTCGGCGAACCATCATCTCGGCCGTCGACGATCTTATATCGCAACTTTGCACGCAGGCTGCAATCGCTCGCGAACAAATCTACGAACTGGTCTTCACGGGCAATACCACGATGGAGCATCTGCTCTGCGGTCTGGACGTGAAGCAACTCGGGCAAGTGCCTTTCACCCCGGCGCACGGGCGCGGACTGATCGTCCCCGCCGCGCAGATAGGTCTGGATGTCCACCGACAGGCCGGGGCGTACGTATTCCCGCTGATAGGCGGATTTGTCGGCGGCGATACCGTTGGATGCATCGTAGCCGCCAAGCTCACCCAAGCCGCCGGTCCGGTGCTGATGGTGGACATCGGTACGAACGGTGAGATCGTCCTGGCACATGACGGGAAACTGTGGGCGGCGTCCACGGCGGCAGGTCCGGCGTTCGAGGGCGCGCGGATATCGTGCGGTATGCGGGCGACGCATGGCGCCATCGAAAAGGTGGTGATCGGCGATGATGTCGAAGTCAACGTGATAGGCAATACCCCGCCGGTGGGCCTGTGCGGAAGCGGTCTGATCGACTTGGCGGCGGGACTGCTCGACGCCGGAATACTGTCGTCAATGGGCAATCTCCTCGACGGCGAAGATCTGCCCGCCGATCTACCGGCGACCCTGAGAAAGCGGATCCGATCCGGGCAGGACAACCAGAGAGAGTTCCTGATCGCCCACGGACCCCAAGGCCAACGGATAACCCTGACACAACGCGACGTCCGCGAACTGCAACTGGGAACCGGGGCGATCCGCGCGGGTGTGAATATCCTGCTCAAACGCGCCTCCCTGACCGCAAGCGATCTCGATGAAGTGCTCATTGCAGGTGGGTTTGGAAGTTTTATACGGCGCTCGATGGCCCAGCGAATCGGCCTCCTGCCGGCCGACATTCCCCACAACCGGATCAAGTACATCGGTAATGCGTCGCTGAACGGAGCGCGGTGGGCGCTGCTCAGCACAAGAGTACGCGCCGAGGCCGAAGCCGTCGCCCGCTCCACACAACACGTCGAACTTTCGCAGGACATGGAATTCCAGTCAGAATTCGCCGAGGCAATGATCTTTCCCGATGCCGAGGGCGGTTGAATCATGGCCGGACATTGCGAAACATTCGATCACACCGCCGATGTCGGGCTCACCGCACGCGCCGACTCGCCGGGCGAATTGTTGGAAGCACTGGCCGGATGCATGTGCGACCTGGTCTGCCCGCGCCGGAATGTTGCGCCGGACAGCACACGTGCAATTGCCGTTGAGGCGCCCGATTTCGAGGCGCTGACGGTGGATTTCCTCGAAGCGGTGCTCGGTGCGATTCAAATCGACCGGTTCGCCGTATCGTCGATCAAGATAACCGGTGCTACGCAAACCAAAGCGCAAGCGGAACTCCTCGGGACCGATCTCGACCCGCGGCGACACGAAATCCTGACGGAGATAAAGGCTGTGACGTATCATGAACTAGAGGTCGTCAGGCACGGCGGGCAGTGGACGGCGAGAGTAATACTGGATCTTTAGTAGTAAGCAATGGCGGATAAATTCGAAGGCAAACTCGAACAGGTAGACGCCAATCGCTGGCGGATCCCCAAAGGCTCGCAACCTCACATGCGGGTCGACGGGCTGATCTTCTCCAGCGCCGAGTTAATCGGAGACGTGATATCCGGCGGCGGGCCGAAACAGGTCGCAAACGTTGCTTCCCTACCGGGTATCGTGGGCGCATCGATGGCGATGCCCGATATCCACTGGGGATACGGTTTTCCGATCGGCGGCGTGGCGGCCACCGATATCGATGACGGGGGCGTGGTCTCGCCCGGCGGTGTGGGCTACGACATAAACTGTGGGGTGCGCCTGCTGCGATCGAATCTCGATGCCGACGACATCCGCCAGCATGTCCCCAAACTTACCGAACACTTCTTCGCCGACATCCCCGCGGGCGTTGGCGTTTCGGGGCCTTTTACGTTCAGCAACAAGGAAATGCGCAAGATCCTGGGGCGAGGGGTCGAGCACCTGGTCTCGTGCGGTCTGGCCGATGGGGCTGACACCGAAGCGACCGAGTCATCCGGATGCCTGAACGGAGCCGACGCCGATGCGGTCTCGCCGCGGGCGGTTAAGCGAGGCGCCGACCAGTGCGGGACGCTGGGTGCGGGCAACCACTTCGTCGAGATACAGTACGTTGACGAGGTCTACGACGCCCGCGCCGCGTCGGCGATGGGCATGAAGCTGGGGCAGGTGACGGTGATGATACACAGCGGTTCGCGCGGGCTGGGACACCAGGTTTGCGGAGACTACCTGAAAGCGCTGCGCTCGGCGCCGGGGAAATATGGGATCGAATTGCCCGATCGCCAACTGGTCTGCGCGCCGGTAAAAAGTAGCGAGGGGCAGCAGTATCTGGCGGCGATGCGGGCGGCGGCGAATTTCGCGTGGTGCAATCGCCAGCTTCTTGCCGTTCAGGTCCGCAAATCGATGTCGCGGTTCTTCGGCGCCCGCGATACGGACGCCAGGCTCGCGCAGGTCTACGATGTGGCCCACAATATCGCCAAGATCGAGACGCA
>CAZSLS010000316.1:0-5935 GCA_964607575.1 uncultured Planctomycetaceae bacterium
GAAGTTCCTGCAAGCCAGCAGTTCGGCTTCGGTTCTCTTTACCAGGTCCCCGAGGTTCTCGATTTTGAGCGTTTCCAGCGCCTTTCGTGCCCGCACAGACAGTTCGATCTGCGACAGCGGAGTAGCGAGTATCCCGTCCCTGGCCTGCGCCGAGGTGTCTGAGACGAATATGTCCGAGAGATCGGCGGCGGCGGCGTCTTCGAGCGCCTGTCCGAGCCTCAGGCCCTTTAGAGCCAGCATGTCTCGTATTTCCTTAAGCGACGTTTCGCCGAAGTTTTTGTATTCCAGCAGCCTGGTCTCCGGAGTGTTGACCAGGTCGCCGAGGGTGTTGATATCCATTTTTTTGAGGCAGTTGCGTGCGCGGACGGACAGTTCGAAATCGGTAACCGGCGTCTCGAGTATCGCATTCCTTTGCGCCATCAGCTTGGCCCGGTCCTCGTCGAAGTACATCGTTTTGGACGATTCGGCGTCGCGGAGGAACAACCTTGCCCGCCAGTGACTGGGATTGATCGCCAGTATCCGCCTGAGGCAAAGTGAAGCCTGATCGTACTGTTCGTTGTCTTCGTACAGAACGGCCATGTTCATCAGCGCCCCGATGTGAACCGGCTGCATCGCCAGGCACCGCTGGTAGAGTTCAATCGCCTGCTCTTCTTCACCGTAGAGATCGTTGAAATACGCGAGTCGGAACAGGGCGGCGGCGTTGTTTTCGTCGGCCTCTACCGCCTGTTCGTACGCTTCGCCGGCGGCGTCGACTTCGCCGGTCAACTCGCTGAGCAGACCTTTAATGCAAAGATAATCGGAGGTTTCTCCCTGCTTGGCGGTCAGGGAGTTCAGGGCCTTGGCGGCTTGGGCGAGGTCTCCGGACATTGCTCGGGCTTCGACGATTTCCAGCTCGATTTTGGGGGATTCCCAACCGCGTGCTTTTGCAAGCTCCATTTCTTCGACGGCGCGGTCATGGCGACCGAGGTGTTTGTAACATTGTGCCTGGAAGTACCTGCGATCGCGGTTGTCGGTACCGGCGGCGAGGGTTTCCAGTGCCTGTTCAAAGCGGCAGACCATGTAGAGCGCGATACCCAGTTTGACCGCGGCGGTGCCTTTGGGCTCGGGGTTGTCGCCCTCTAACTGACCGACCATTTCCCTGAGCTTATCTGCGGTATCACCGGCCTCTGAGAGTGTTTCGTTCAACTGACAGTAGTCGTCGAAGGTCCATGTCTCGCGGCCCGTGAAGTCGCTAATTGTTAGTTGTACGGTTTCTTCCATCGAAATTTCTCCCGGCATCTATATAATCCGACTGAAAATACTGATTCATTGGTTGTCAGCAGCAAGTCGGGTATTATAGCGACCCGTTGGCAGACTGCAACCGAATCTGCCCTCCGGATGAGACATGCAGCATCAAGACAAGACTAAACCCGTTCACCTGATAGTGAACCCGCACAGCGGGCACGGCGGTAGGCGCCACGCGCTGGGCGAATTGCGGTCGGCGATGTACGACGCCGGAGTGGACGTAGTAGAGTACACTACCAAGAGCGCCGACGATGCAACCCGCCATGCCCGGGAAATAGCCCCCCATGCCCGGGCGGTGGTGGTATGGGGCGGTGACGGGACGGTAAACGACGTTGTCAACGGGATGATATCGAGCCCCACGCCGATCCTACCGTGCCCCGCGGGAACGGAGAACCTGCTGGCAAAGGAACTGCGGATACCGTCTGATCCACGTCGGATCGTCGAAACGCTCCTGACCAGCCCGACACGCGAGTGTGACGTCGGTCTGATAAACGGCCGCAACTTCCTGTTGATAATCGGCGTCGGATTTGACGGTGAAGTTGTCCGGCGGTTGTCCGCGGTGCGCACCGGGCATATCTCGTACCTGAGCTATTTCTGGCCCATCTGGCGCACTTTCTGGGAGCATGATTTCCCGAAGATGCGTATCGTCGCCGACGGCGAGGAAATCTTCAATGACTTCGGGATGGCGTTTGTGGGCAATATATCCAGGTACGCGGTCGGTCTGAGAATCTGCCGCGATGCGGTATTCGACGACGGGCTGCTGGACCTGGTGGTATTTTCCTGCCGCAGGCAGTCGGCGCTGGTGCTCCATGCGGCATGGACGCTCCTGAGGCGACATCCGCTCAAGGGCGACGTGATATACAAACAGTTCCGAAATCTGCAGATCGAGTGTGACCGCCCCGTCTCCAGCCAGGTCGACGGCGATGTCGGACCCGATACACCGCTGGATATTTCCGTGGCGCCAGGTAAGATCAAGCTCATCATCCCTCCACGAAGGACCGGCCCCTGGGCGATATGGCCATGGAAAGGAAACTCCGCATAATGACCGATAACAACGAGTCAACACGAGACGACCACCCGTTGGCATGCAGTATCGGACCGGTGACTTTCGGACAAGGACCGCTGGCGGTAATCGCCGGACCCTGCATGGCCGAAAGCCTCGAACTCTGCATGGAAGTCGCATCGCGAATGTCCGAAATCTGCAACGAACTCGATATCGGATACGTTTTCAAGGCGAGCTTCGACAAAGCCAACCGCACCAGCGCCGCAAGCTATCGCGGTCCGGGTCTGGAGGTCGCCGGACCGTGGTTCGAGCAAGTCGCCCGCCAGGTCGGCGTCCCGATCGTCACGGACATACACGACCCGTCCCAGGCCCCCCTCGCCGGAGAAGTCGCCGACTGCCTGCAGATACCCGCCTTTCTCTGCCGCCAAAGCGATCTTCTGTCAGCCGCCGCTGCCACCGGAAAAACAGTGAACATCAAGAAGGGACAGTTCATGGCGCCATGGGATATGTCCCAGGCCGTCGAGAAAGTCCGCGCCGCGGGCAACGACAACGTCCTGCTGACCGAGCGCGGTACGACGTTCGGATACAACAGGCTCGTTACGGATTTTCGGGCGATACCACAGATGCAGCAGTTCGCGCCGGTTGTTTTCGACGCTACGCATTCGGTCCAGGAACCAGGCGGGCTGGGCAACGCTTCGGGAGGCAAGAGGCAGTACGCACCGCTGCTCGCATACGCGGCGATGGCCGCCGGCGCCGACGCGCTGTTCATCGAAACGCACACCGACCCCGACAGCGCCAAGTCCGACGCCGCAAGCCAAATACCGCTGGACGACATGCCCGCCCTGCTGCGAAAATGCCTGGCGATATACGAAATCTGCCGGAACACATAACACCGGACAACTGGCATGGTTTCACTTGAAATACAGCACACCGACGGTAAAGCACGCGCCGGGGTCCTCTCGACACCGCATGGACAGGTGCAGACGCCGGTATTCATGCCGGTGGGGACCGCGGGCACGGTCAAGGGCGTCACGCCCGAGCAACTCACCGCCGCCGGGTCGCAGATGATCCTGGCAAACACTTATCACATGATGCTCCGCCCGGGCGGCGATACCGTCGCAAAGTTGGGCGGGCTGCACGCGATGATGGGTTGGAGCGGTCCGATCCTGACCGACAGCGGGGGCTTCCAGGTGTTCTCGCTGGCCCATTTACGCCGGATCGACGACGAGAAAGTCGTCTTCCAGTCGCACGTGGACGGTAGTTTGGAGGAACTTACCCCGCGTCGGTGCATTGAGATTCAGCGCCGGCTCGGGGCCGACGTGATCATGCAACTGGACGAGTGTCCACCGGGAGATGCCTCCGCCGAGCAAGTCGCGCGTGCGGTCGACCGCAGCATCTTGTGGGCCCGGGAGTGCAGGGGCGCCTGGCGGGAAGACGCCGAATCCGCCCAGGCGCTGTTCGGAATTCAGCAGGGCGGCGTTTTCGAGGACCTTCGCGCGCGCAGCGCCGCGGCGCTGGTCGAACTGGACCTGCCCGGTTACGCCATCGGCGGTCTGAGCGTCGGCGAAGGCCACCACGCAATGGCCCGCGTGCTGGACGCCACCGATTCGCAATTACCCGCCGATCGCCCAAGATACCTGATGGGCGTTGGCGAACCGCGCGATATTCTGGCGGCCGTGCGGCGCGGTATAGATATGTTCGACTGCGTTCTGCCCACCCGTAACGCCCGCAACGCCTTTGCCTTCACTTGGGGCGGTAGCTTGCGAATGCGAAATGCGAAGTGGACTACCGATCCTGCCCCGCTGGACGCCAATTGCAACTGCTACACCTGCGGTAACTTCTCGCGCGGGACGATCAGGCATCTGTTCATGGCGAAGGAAATGCTTGGCCCTACGCTGGTTACGATACACAACCTGCATTTTTTCGCCGAGTTCATGGCGGCGATCCGCAACGCAATTACCGCCGGTACGCTGGAGACCGACGCCAGGCGGTGGATCTCGCGGATGTACCCGCCGACGCGGGAACCGGGCGACGAGAATTGAAGTATGGCCCGGGGAGAAGCAAATTCGCCGGATACCGTCTTTGCTTTTCATTTGACCGCGGCACGGGAATTGGGCACAATCCCGCCTCGGACACAAGCCAACACCAACACGCCCGCAACGGGCAACAAGGAAAAATCGCAATGAGAATTACCAGGACTCTGCTGCTTACGCTCATCGCCGTGGTCTTAGTGGCCGGATTGACCACTCCGAGTCGAGCCCAGGATACCCAGCCCGCCAAAGACCCGGGGACCGACCCCGCCCCGAAGCTCACCGACGCTGACGAATCCGACGGTAAGACCGACTCGGGCGACGCGTCGAAACCTGCGGGGAAACCGACCACACAACCGGCAGGCGGACCCAAAAAGAAATCCCCGTCGTTCTTCAACCCACAAATGATGCTCCTGCTCGGTGGGATGGTGTTGCTGTTCGTCTTTATGGGCAGAGGCAAGCGCAAGACTGAAGCCAAGCGGAAAGAAATGCTTGCCACCCTGAAAAAGGGCGACAAGGTTACCACGATAGGCGGGATCATCGGGACGGTAATGGAACTGCGGGACGACGAAGTTGTCGTCAAGACTGACGAGAGCAACAACGCCCGGATGCGCTTCGCTCGGTGGGCGGTTCGCGGCGTGGGCGATCAGGCCAAGAGCGAGAACCAGGAAGAGAAGAAGAAATAGATCCCGATCCGCCCGCCAACGAACGTCTAACGACTTGCAAATTCGAGTTTCAGCGTTCAGAATACCTTTGCAGGTGGTAGAATGGATGTGTAATCGGCCCCCGGGAATCGATAGAGGTCTGCAAACATGAACAAGATTAAAGTCGCCGTTGTCGGAGTGGGCAATTGCACCAGTTCGCTGCTCCAGGGTATCCATTACTATAAAGATGCCCGGGCCGGTGAGGCCGTCGGGCTGATGCACTGGGACATCGGCGGATATCGTCCCTGCGATATCGAGATCGTCGCCGCCTTCGACATCGACAAGCGCAAGGTAGGCGAGGACGTTTCCACCGCGATCTTCGCCCGCCCCAACTGCACCAAGATCTTCTGCCCGGACGTTCCCAAGACGGGCGTAACTGTGCGTATGGGTCGTGTCCTCGACGGGTTCAGCAGGCATATGACCGAATACGAGGCACGCTATACGTTCATCCGTGCCGACGCGCCCGAACCTGACAAGGACGAGGTCATCAAAGTCCTCAACGATTCCGGCGCCGAAATGGTTCTGAACTACCTGCCCGTCGGATCGGAGAAAGCCACCCGCTTCTACGTCGAGTGCGCCCTGGCTGCCGAGGTCGGTTTAGTCAACAACATTCCGGTCTTCATCGCCAGCGACCTGGATTGGGCCAGGCGGTTCGCCGACGCAAACCTCCCGATAATCGGCGACGACATCAAGGCCCAACTCGGCGCGACTATAACGCATCGCATTCTTACCGACCTGTTCAAGAAGCGCGGAGTCAAGGTCGAACGCACGTACCAGCTCAATACGGGCGGAAACACCGATTTTCTCAATATGCTCAATCGAACCCGCCTGATCTCCAAGAAGACATCGAAAACCGAAGCGGTCCAGTCAGTCGCCGGCGATCGCATCGACGACCACAACATACACGTCGGTCC
>CAZSLS010000317.1:0-5883 GCA_964607575.1 uncultured Planctomycetaceae bacterium
ACTCCCGACGATCCGGCGATGGCGGACGGTTCACTGTGGGGGCTGCACAATACCGGGCAATCGGGCGGAACGCTCGACGCCGACATTGATGCTCCCGAGGCATGGGATCTGACTACCGGTTCGGCCGATGTCGTACTCGCCGTGATCGATACGGGCGTTGACTACACGCATCCGGACCTGGCGGACAACATGTGGATTAACCCCGGCGAGATCGCCGACGATGGGATCGATAACGATTCAAACGGTTATATTGATGATATTTACGGGTGGGATTTCGTCAATAACGATAACGATCCGATGGACGGTCACGACCACGGAACGCACGTTTCGGGTACGATAGGGGGCGTCGGCGACAATTCCAGCGGTGTCTCCGGGGTGAACTGGGATGTGAGCATAATGGCGCTGAAGTTCCTCGACGATTCCGGATCGGGATCTACCGCCGACGCCATTTCGGCGATCGACTACGCGACGATGATGAGGCGTGACCACGGGATTAACGTTGTGGCCACTAACAACAGTTGGGGCGGCGGGTCGTATTCGTCGGCATTGCGGGACGCCATCGAAATCGCCGGGCGCGAGGGTATCCTGTTCATCGCGGCGGCGAGCAATGAAGGGTTGGACAACGATGTCTTCGCGACCTACCCGAGCAATTACAATTCTGAGTACATACTTGCGGTAGCTGCCACCGATCGAGACGACCGGTTGGCGAACTTTTCGAACTACGGCGCGATCACCGTGGATCTCGGCGCACCGGGCGTGTCGATATACTCGTCTATCCCGGGGGACGCATACGATTGGTTCAACGGTACGTCGATGGCCACCCCGCACGTTACAGGCGTGGCGGGTTTGCTGGCGGCCTCGGAGCCCGGAGTGACGGCCGGTGAGATCAAGGACGCCATACTGGCCGGTGTGGACCCGATTGCGGCTTTGGCTGGCAGGACGGTTACCGGCGGACGCCTGAACGCCTTCAACTCGCTCCTGGCGCTGGGGACGTTCGGACCGAGGGTGATGTCGGTGAGCCCATCGGGTGCGTCGCCCCCGGTCGACACGATCGGCATTAATTTCAGCGAAGATATTGTGGTCGCCTCGGTCGTCGGCGCGAATTTCCTGCTCCGGGACAATGGCGCCGACAACGTTTTCGATACCGCCGACGACACCGTATTTGCAATTGGCGATTCCGACCTGGACCAGGCGCAAGGCGATCGTGTGGTTATCTCGCTGGGGTCCGATCTACCGTTCGAGGCCTACCGCATGACGATCGCGGGCACCGGGCCCAATCCGGTCAGAGATTCAGAAGACAACGCGCTGAATGAAGGCCGCGACCACGAGCACTTCTTCACGATAGTCTCTCCATATGGACCGCTCGAACCCAACGATACGCTCGCCGAAGCTACTGTTAGCGGACTGACCTCCCTGGGCACGGTCGCGTTTGAAGGCGAGATTGGCGACGGCTACCAGGGCGACTACGACGTTGATCTGTTCGAGTTCCAGACAGACGGGGTAATGATCCTCGTTGCCGATACCGATGCGGATATCCTCGGAAGCTCACTCGATACGATCCTGCGCCTGTTCGATTCGGAGGGCGCCCAACTGGCGGTCAACGATGACTGGGACTTCCAGGACAGCCATATCGAGTATGATCTGGATACCGCGGGCACGTACTATATCGGCGTGTCGGGCTATAGCAACTTCGACTACGATCCCCTGGTCGCCGGTAGCGGGTCAGCGGATTCTACCGGCGAGTACTCCCTGACGCTGAGTCTCCTGAGACGCCCGGAGATACACGGTAGCAAGTGGGATGACAGCAACGGCGACGGGGTTCGCGACGAAGGCGAGAGCCCGCTGCCCGGTTGGACGATCTTCCTGGACAGCGATGTTAACGGGGTTCTCGATGCCGGCGAGGCCTCGACCACAACCGATACCGAGGGCAACTTCTCGTTTGTGGACCTGTCGCCCGGAACGTACGTGGTTGGCGAGATTGCCCAAGACGGATGGGAGCGGACGTATCCCCTGAGCGTGGGCGCCGAGTCGTATGTGGGCTATTCGACTGCTCTGAGTTTCGAGGACATAAGCGATTCGGGCCAGGGGGTGCTGGTGGACGCCGACGATGAGTCCCACTTGCTGTCGCCGGCGGTCCTGGGCGGTTTCGAGTTTCCAATGTACGGCGCCACGTACGACCAGGTCTACATCAACTCCAACGGTCTGTTGACCTTCGATCAGTCCGCTACGGCTTGGCTTAACGGCGATCTGAGCATGTACCCGATAGGCGCGGCGGTTTCGGTGTTCTGGGATGATCTGGTCATCAGCGGTATGCAGAATACAGCGGTCTACTGGGAAGTGCGAGGCAGCGGCGCCGACGAGCGTTTGATCGTTCAATGGCATGAGGTTGAGTTTTATAACGGCGAGGACCCCGGTACGATTACGTTCCAGGCCGTCTTGGGAACCGATGGGCATATCACGTTTAGTTACAGCGATTTGGAAAGTACCGATATCGGCGCCGAAGGCGCGCGGGCGACGGTTGGTATTAAGGATACGTGGTTCTTCGGTTATCGAATCCTGTTGAGTTATAATTCCGGACCGGGACAGTTTGTCGAAACGGGCAAGAGCGTGCATCTGGTCAAACCGCTGGTCGGGCAGCACGCGGTGGCGGTGGACCCCGGCGAGATCGAAACGGCGGTTCTTTTCGGTAGCGGGAGGACCGAACTCTTCGGCGACGCCAATGGCGACGGTACGGTCGACGAGGAGGATATCGGATTGTTCATGGATCAGTTTGGTGTGAGGGGTGCAAGTCTGTCGGCCGATTTTAACGGTAGCGGAAACGTCGATCTTGCCGATTTTGCGATACTTCGGATCAATCTCGGGAATTCCCTGATGACCCCGCCGGCCGCACCGGCGCCTCCGCCGGGCGCAGTCTCACTGGCCTTCAGTTCCGACAACATCCCGGAGAGGGCGGTGGTACTGGCGCCGGGAGAGGCATCCCCGGCTTCGTTCGATACTACCGATCTACTGGCCCGGGCGATTCCGCTGGATGTAACTTCGGGCGGGCTTTCGACCGCCGGTGACCGGATCGATATCCCCGCGGTCCGGACGGTGAGGTATCTGTACGACGGTGGCAACTCAGGCTCAGAGGGGGATATGACCGATAAGTTCTTCGGAGCGGGTGATCTCCTGGACAGCGTTCTCGCAGACGTCCTCGGCGTGCCGCTTGCATGATCGCCGGCGGGGGCGGTCTGTAATGCCAGGTAATTTCCAATGGCCCCTTCATGACGGTGTTGGTATATTCTTCGTACGCGATCGAATTGTCACGGAGACGCTGCATGACCGAGAATGAATCCAAGGCACTGGCGGACCTTCAGAAGATTCTGGACATCACCAGGGTGATGGTCGCCACCGTTGACCTCGGCGACCTGCTGAAGTTGATAATAGATCGGAGCATGGAACTGCTCGACGCCGAGCGGGCCAGCGTCTTTCTCTACGAGGAAGAGACCAACGAATTGGTCAGCATTGTCGCCGCGGGCAGCGGGGAGATTCGTTTTCCCGCCGACCAGGGGCTCGCCGGAGCCGCCGCTCAGAGCAATACGACCATCAACGTTTCCGATGCCTATAACGACGACCGCTTCGACGCTTCGACAGATCACAAGAGCGGTTTTAGAACTCGAAACATCCTGTCGGTTCCGCTGCGCTACCACCAGGGCGCCCTGGTGGGTTTGCTCCAGGTACTCAACAAGCGGGGGGGCGACTTCAGCGACTATGACGTGAACCTGGCCGAGACGCTGGGAGCCCAGGCCGGCGTGGCGCTGCAGCGGGCCAAGCTGATAGAGCACTACGTCGCCAAACAGGAAATGCAGCGGGCGATGGAAATCGCACGGGAAATCCAGCGGGCGCTGCTGCCTGACGGTCCGCCGCTGATAACCGGATTCGACGTCGCCGGTTTTTCCGAATCGGCGGACGATACCGGCGGCGATACGTACGATTTTCTCCAGTTGCAGGACGGTAGGTGGTTGTTGGCGGTTGCTGACGCCAGCGGGCACGGCGTCGGTCCGGCGCTTGTTATTGCCCAGACCCGGGCGATGCTGAGAGCGATTGCGATGCAGGGACGCGACGTTTCGACCATTTTGGCTACCTCCAACAACTTGCTCTGCCGAGACCTCCAGGGGCGGTTCGTTACTTGCTTTCTGAGCATGCTCGATCCGATCACCGCCGGTATGACCTACGCGTCGGCGGGGCACGGACCGCTGCTGTTCTACGATCGCCAGGCAGATGAATTCGACGAGCTTCCCGCCACCGGACTGCCCATGGGCGTCCTGGAAGAGACGGACTACAATCAGGTGGTCGCCAGGCAGTTTCGCAGCGGCGACTTCGCGGCGATTACTACCGACGGATTCTTCGAGGCCGAGAACGTTGACGGCGAAATGTTCGGTATGACCAGACTCAGGGAACTCCTGCGAGACGGTCGCGACCTGCCGTCGGCGGAGATGATAGCATCGCTCCGCAAGGCGACCGAGGAGTTCACTCGCGGGATGAAGCAAGCCGACGACCTGACCGTAATAATCATCAAGAAGGAATGATGGGGAAACCCGTCTCCGTCACGTCTTTGCGGGCCATGCCAGGCGAACCACGCCGCCGGCGGTTTCGCATTCTACCGGCCAGTCATCTATCTCGGGTCCCTGGGCGACACAGTGGCGGCAGATGTCCAGGTATATCTTCGTCACGGGATCGTCGGGGCGGAGTTGGTCGGCCTGCTGGAGCAACTCGTGAGCTTCGGCGAAGCGGCGCCCGGCGATAAGCCCCATCGCTTCGGTAAAGAGGGCGATCGCCCGGCGGTCTGACTCGTCGATTTCATCGATGGGCCCTATAACTTCCATGAGATTCAACGAGTTCCTGACCCCGGTGATGAATACGTCTCCCAGCGGTCTTACCAGCAGGTTGTCTCGATCGCACAGACTCCAGGCGTGTGCGCTTACGATTATCCTCGTACCGAAGAACTTGTTCGCCGATTCGAGCCTGGCCGACAGATTCACGCAGTCGCCGATGGCGGTGTAGTCCGTTCGATCGGTCGAACCGCAGTTGCCAAAGATAGCCTCTCCGCTGTGGATTCCGATGCGAACCTTCAGCTTGACCTCGCCCCCGAGTTCGCTGGCCAGCGCCTCGTTGAGTCTGGCGGCTTCCGTTTGACACAGCAGGGCGGCGTCGACTGCTCTTGACGGATGGTCGTCCAGATGGATAGGCACTCCGAACAGCACAAATACGCCGTCGCCAAGGAACTTGTTGAGGTATCCTTCGCAGCGAGTTTGAACGATATCGGTCACGCCGTCAAAGTACCGATTCAGCAGGGCGACTGTCTTATGCGGTCCGAGTGATTCCGACAGTGGCGTGAAGCCAGCCAGGTCCGAAAACATGCATGTGAGGTTGGTGTTTTCCCCACCCAGGCTGACCATTTCCGGGTTCTTCAGTATTTGCTCGACTAACGCGGGAGAAAGAGACTGTGCCCACATACCGCGAATACGCCGCTTGGCGCGCTCTTCGGTCAACTGTCGAAAGCCCGTGACGAACAGGAAGCTCACGAGCATGGCGCCGAGGGGGGCTATGAACGCCAGCCAGATACTCCACCATGCGAAGACGACCACGACGTTGAACACCGCATAGCTGACCGCGGCAAGAAGCGACAGCGGTGCGGCCTGGAGGATCGGGCGGGTGGACGCCAGCAGGGAAACCAGGATTCCCGTAAGAAGAATGACTATTGTATTGGTCAACATACCGGCCGGATACACGAAGCTGTCCGAGAGAATCGTATTGATAATGTTGCTGTGTACGATTACGCCTGGTGTCATGGGCCCGAGCGGAGTCGGTACGAAGTCAGGCACGCCGGTTCCCGTGGCGCCC
>CAZSLS010000318.1:0-5875 GCA_964607575.1 uncultured Planctomycetaceae bacterium
AAAGGCAAGTGGAAGGCGATCGGCTGGCCGCCGAGATTCAAACTCTACAATCTCGAAGAAGACATCGGCGAGACAACGGACCTGTACGCGAAGTATCCCGAAGTCGCCAAAGACATCAAACGCATAATGATAGAAGCGTTCCCGCAGCCCAAGAGAACCTGAATGCCGCAACTAGCCTTTGTACTTCGCCCAGTGATCGGGCATTAGTTCTCTGGTTTGGGTTTCGAGTTCCTGGTCGCCCTTCAGCACGACGTAGTCGAAGATCGCGCCGGCAGTAGGAGGATTCCCCGTACGCTCGCCGAAACCGAATAGCGCCGTGTTGACCGCATCGCAACCGTAAAGCCACGCACTCGTTCCGTTGACGCTGACCTTGTGGAAGTCGTTGTGAAACGCGTCGCTGGAATGGGGACAGTGAGACTTCGCTTAAGTCCGAAAGACTGCCAAACCGCAAGCGGACGGCGCGGAACAACTTCTCCGCGCCGTGCGCGAAAAGATCTCCGCCAGGAAATCCTGTCACGCACATCTGGACTTTGCGGGCATTTTGTGACATCATGCAACATCTCGTCGGCACCGGCGTCTTAAAGCATGAAGGAACCGTCCATGGCCCGCAAAACTACCGTTCTGGTTGCGATTGTCGCGATGCTTACGGTCACTGCGGGCGCGGACGACTGGGCGCAGTGGCGCGGAGCCAATCGCGAGGGTCTGTGGCGCGAGACGGGGCTGCTGAAGGCGTTCGACGGAAAGCAAGTCAAGGTGCTGTGGCGAGCGAAGATCGGGGCGGGTTATAGCGGGCCTACCGTCGCGGATGGAAGAGTTTACATAACCGACCGCCACGACGACGGTCCGACTCGCGAGCGGATCCACTGCTTCGACGCCAAAACGGGCAAAAACGTATGGACCCACAGCTACCCATGCCGCTACAGGGTGGGCTACCCGCTGGGACCGCGGGCGTCAGTGACGATCGACGGCGGCCTGGCGTACATGCTGGGCTCGATGGGCCACTTCCACTGCTTCGACGCCAAAACGGGCAAGGTCGTCTGGAAGAGCGACCTCGCCAGGGCCTACCGCACCCGACGCATTATGTGGGGGTTTGCGGCCGCGCCGCTGATCTATGAGGACCTCGTAATCCTCCATATCGGAGGGTCCGGCGGGGCGTGCATCGTCGCGCTAGACAAGAAGACCGGACGCGAAAAATGGAAGGCAATCGACGACGGTATGAGCTACTCGGCGCCCATAATCGTCACGCGCGGGGGTATTGACGTGCTGGTCTGCTGGACGAAACACTCCCTGGCTGGTCTGGCGCCCAAAACGGGCAAGGTCTATTGGCAGATCCCCTTCAAGATCACCAAGAGTTGGCAGATGAGTTCGATCACACCACTGGTCGAAGGGAATCACGTGTTCGTAAGCGCATGCTATGACGGTTCGATGCTGGTCAAACTGTCCGACGATGGGCGCAAAGCCACCAGGGTCTGGCGGAAGAGAGGCGTCGCGTACGCCAAAACCATCGCCCTGCAGTGCGTCCACAGCACACCGGTTATCTTCGGCGGACACATATACGGTATCGACAGCCGCGGCCAGTTCCGGTGCATCCAAACCGCCTCGGGGAGGCGCCTGTGGGAGGATCTCACCCTCACCCCCAGAAATGCCAAATGGGGGACCGTCCACATGGTCCAAAACGGTAAGACAACCTGGATGTTCAACGAAATGGGCGAAGTGATAATCGCCGAACTCTCACCGGCTGGCTTCAAGCAGATATCCCGCGCCAAACTGATCGAACCGACCGATCGCACGCCCGGGCGCAAGGTGTGCTGGTCGCACCCGGCGTTCGCTAACCGCTGCATCTACGCCCGCAACGACCGCGAACTGGTCTGCGGAGATCTCTCCGCAAAATGACACCAAGGAGTAAACCATGAACGAATCAGGCAACAGAAAGGTGACGCGTCGAGGCTTCCTCAAGGGCTCGGCGGTCGCGGCAATCGCCCTGCCGTACGCGATCACCTCCGACGCGCTGGGCGCCGGCGCCCGCCCGCCGGCAAGCGATCGGATCGTGATGGGCTCGGTAGGCATTGGCGGTCGTGGAAACCACGATCTCAACTGGATGCTGGGCGAGAAGGACGTGCAGTTCGCCGCAGTATGCGACGTGCGGAAAACTCGCCGCGAGTATGCGAAACATGTGGTGAACGACAAGTATAAGACCAAGGATTGTGTCGCCTACAGGGATCTCCGCGCGCTTTTTGCCAAGCCGGATATCGATGGCGTGTTGATCGCCACAGGTGACCGTTGGCATGCGCCGGCATCCATAATGGCGATGCGGGCGGGAAAGGATGTTTACTGTGAGAAGCCGTCATGTTTCACCCTGGCTGAAGGCCAACTGGTAGTCGATACGGCGCGCAGGTACTGTCGTGTCTATCAAACCGGAACACAACGGCTCAGTGAGGCGAATCACGTGTTTGCAATCGAGATGGCCCGCAGCGGTCAGCTCGGTAAAATTCATACTGTTTACGCCGATATCCGATATCGCGGGGGATCGCGGCACGACTGGTTGCCGGCGCAACCTGCACCGCCCAAGGATGAGGTGGACTGGGATGCCTGGCTTGGACCGTGCCCGTGGCGCCCCTACAACCGCAAATATGTGAATCACGGGTGGTACGATTTCTATGATTTCGCCACCGATGTCGCCATGTGGGGCGCGCACACTATTGCCCAGGCGCTGGCGGGTATTGACATGTCGAACGTGTCGCATATCGAGTTCGAGTATGCCGAGCCGGGGGCTACTATTGTTACTCGCCTTTCGAACGGTATTAAGTTGGTTCTGTTTCGCGTTGACGGCGTCAGTTGCTGGAAACCGTGCAAGTACTGGCATGGGGCGTGTGGCGAGCGGTTTGATGGTCCTGAGGGTTGGGCGGGGGCGGCGGACGGGTATTCAAAGCCTGATGTTTCATCGCCTGAGCTGTTATCCCAATACAAGCGAATACTCGGCGAGTATACGGGTAAAACGCAACGCCCGATGAGTCATGTGCGAGATTTCCTCAACTGCGTTAAGTCGCGCCGGGCAACGGTGGCTGGTCCTGAAATAATGCGTGATTCAATGAGTATTTGCCTGGCCGCCGACACTTGCAGTCACTTGAAACGGAATCTGAAGTTTGACCTGATCAAGCGTGAGTTCACAGGAGATGCTGAAGCCAATCATTTCAGGTCCCGCGCAATGCGGGAGCCCTGGGGACTATAACGTAAAACTCCATCCGAAAGGGCAGACACTATGAAAAACGATTCGAAGAGTCGATTGAGTCGGCGCCGGTTCCTGAAAGGCGCCGCGACAGGGGCCATCGCCCTGCCGTACCTGATCACATCAGATGCGCTTGGCGGACCGAACAAGGCCGCCGCCAGCGAGCGGGTCGTGTTCGGGGCTATCGGAATCCGCGGGCGCGGTATGCACGATCTGCCCTGGGTAATGAGCCAACCGGACGTGCAGTTCGTAGCCATCTGCGACATTCAGAAAGTCCAGCAGAAGAAGATCAAAGACTTCGTCGATCACCGCTACAGGAACAAGGACTGCAAGATGTACCAGGACATGCGAGAGTTTCTGCCCGCGCGCCCGGATATCGACGCGGTGCTGATCACCACGGGCGATCGGTGGCATGCGATGGCATCGATCACCGCGATGAAGGCGGGCAAGGACATCTACACTGAAAAGCCCTCGTGTATGACAATCGCTGAAGGCCAGGCCGTCGTGAAAACAGCCAAGCGGTACGGGCGAATCTACCAGACCGGAACGCAGAGGGTCAGCGAACCGAATCACGTGTTCGCCATCGAGATGGCCCGAACCGGGAGGCTCGGCAAGATACACACCGCCTACGCCCACATCGCACCGTGGGATGCGGCCAAGATGCGTCACGACTGGCTGCCCGCCCAGCCCCTACCGTCCAAGGAGGACGTGGATTGGAACATGTGGCTCGGACCGTGCCCGTGGCGCCCTTACAACAAGAGATACATCCGGGGCGGATGGCGCGGGCATTACGATTTCCACACCAGTTGCATCGGTGAATGGGGCGCACACACGTTCGCCCAGGCACAGATAGGCCTCGGTTGCGAGAACACGTCGCCGGTGGAGTACAACTACGTTGACAACGACAGCGGCGACGGAATGGTCGTCAAGTTCGCCAACGGTGTAAAGATGATCCTTTCGCGGGGGAACAAGTGGTGGCACGGTTCGTGCGGGGAGCTGTTCGTAGGTACGGAAGGCTGGGCGGCGGCCGCCGACGGATACTCCAAGCCCGACGTATCCAATCCATCAATGCTGGGTGAATACAAAAAGGTACTCAGCAACTACGTGGCCCGCACGGGACGTTCGCTGGACCACATGCGTAACCTGGTCGACTGCGTCAAGTCGCGCCAGCAGACGGTGGCTAATCCGACCGTGATGCACCGCTCGATGAGCACCGTCCACGGCGCCAACATCTGCATGTGGCTCAAGCGGTCGCTGAAGTACGACCCGGTCAAGGAAGAGTTCATCAACGACGAAGAGGCCAACAGGCTTCGATCCCGCGCGATGCGCGACCCGTGGCGAATCTAGAAAATCAAACAAAACCCAAAAACTCCATAGGAGATACCAATATGTCTAACCGCAAACTGATGACTGTGCTTCTGGTAGTGGCGTGCCTCGCGACGATCTCAACCACATTCGCCGCAGACGCCAAACCCTCGGGCGATAAACAGATCGCCGTCCTGAAATCCGCCAGCGCCTCCCGCAAGGACAAGGGCGACGCCTGCCGCGAACTGGCGACTATCGGCGATCCAAAGGCGATACCCGTGCTGGTGGGCCTGCTGGGCGACGAGAAGCTGGCGCACATGGCCCGCTACGCCCTGGAGCCTCTGGCCGATGCATCGGTGGACGTCGCCCTGCGCGACGCCATGGGCAAACTGAAGGGCGGCTTGCGGATCGGAGTGATCAACTCCATCGGTATGCGGCGCGACGCGAAGGCCGTCCCCGACCTGACCAAACTTGTGAAAGACGCCGACAAGTCCGCCGCATCGGCGGCAGTTGGGGCGCTGGGGCGTATCGCCACACCCCAGGCAATCACCGCCCTGGCGGGTTGCAGAAAAGCCCCTCCCGCCGAACTGCAGTGGGTGATCGCCGATGCCTCCCTCGATACCGCCGAACGCCTGCTCAAGGACGGAAAGTCCGCCGGGGCGATAGCCATCTACACCGAACTCAGCGCCAAGAGCTGGCCCCGCCAGGTACGCCTGGGCGCATTCAGCGGTCTACTCGTCGCCGAAAGCGACAAGGCGCCCGATAGAATCGCCGCCGCCCTGGCAGGTAAGGACAGGATCACGCGGGCGGTAGCCATCGCAAGAATCGCCACACTGAAGGGTGACGGTGTCTCGGCGCGTTTCGCCGCCAAGCTGCCCGAGCTGCAGGCCGACGTGCAAGTGATGCTGATCGACGCTCTGGCCGGTCGAAAGGACCCTTCCGCCCGCCCGGCGATCGTCAAGGCCGCCGGACACAGCGACTCCGCAGTACGCCTCGCCGCGATAAAAGCACTCGGTTCGCTGGGAGACACCGCATGCGCGGAACTGCTTTGCGACACAATAGTTGGCGGTAAGACCGATCTCGAAAAACAGGCCGCCCAATCAAGCCTCCGCGCACTGGGCGCCAAGGGCGTAGACGCCGTGCTGATCAAACGTATGGGCGCCGCAAAGGGCGATCTCCAGATCCAACTGATCAACATACTCGTCGACCGCAAGGGAGCGGCGACCACAGACGCCTTACTCGCCCAGGCCGCTTCAAAGGACGCGAAGGTCAGTTCGGTCTCATTCAGGGGCCTCGGACGAATCGCATCACCGAAAGATCTGCCCGCGATTCTCAAACTGCTGG
>CAZSLS010000319.1:0-5869 GCA_964607575.1 uncultured Planctomycetaceae bacterium
TGGTTCCACCTTATTCTAGGCCGGATACTGTCTAGCGCATGGGGACAGGCGCAATGAGGCTCATTCTGCGGGACGAGATTGATGGGTTAAGGGGAGATCCAAGTGGGTTTCCAAACTCCTTGTGGCAGACGGCGTGTGGGATTTGCGTGACGATTTGGGTGAGTGGAGTTACGAGTGACGCAAAAGACACTTGGGGTGTAAGTGCTAAGTCATGGGAAACGGTGTTTGCGTGGGTTTCAGGGATAACGTTGCTTGTATGCGTGGGGTTTTTTTTGCGATTCATGGTTGCGAGAAGAAGGCGTCCGACGAGGGATGAGGTTGTGGAGAAGATTATTGGCGAAGTGAGATGTGCATGGGGAGGATGGAGTGGGGACGGCGGGGGGCAGAGAGGGCAGTAGGTAGATTTTGTGTAAATTTTCTTGCGGACTAGGGGAAATTGGTATCCTGTTGGGGAATAAAGACTTACGGGACTTGAGATGTAACATAACCTACCTTATCGGACGTTGGGTATAGCGTCATATAAGGGGCTTCTTGCTTGGGTTTCGCTGGTTTACGGGTCTTGTTTCTTGGTTAACTTGTGCTTTAGACATGCCTTATCCACCATCGGCGGAGTGATATGTCATCGTAATGCTTGGTGCGCCATCGTGTATATGTATGCAGTCATCGCATAACATGCGGCTATCCTATATATCATAAAGCCGACCGCATTTTGCGGCCGGTGGTCGTTCCTGCGAGATTTGGGGTCCAGGGGCTTACTAATCCATCAGCGTCTCACCCGGCCGCAAGATGCGGACGGCTTTGTTGGAGCTGTGATCGTACAGGCTCGTTACACGGGCTTGCGCGTGCTTCGCGGGATGAGTTTTCGGATCGGTGCTGACTACAGATCGTCGTAATCATTGATTCCAAATGCTTTAGGTGCGGGATAGGTTTCCTGGACGGCTTGCCCCCCCCGCTTCGTACGATATAGATTTGCCTCAGGCAAGAGGGTCGCGCGGTTTTGCTGAAAGAATTCCTACCCGCCAGTCAGCCGGCGGTACGTCTGGCGATTGTAATTATTGACACATAAGCATGTTACATTGACCCGTAAAACCGGTATTTTCCTTGCTGTCGGGCGTATTTATGGGGTTGACAAATTTTCATGTCTCGGATATGATGGTGTAGTCAACCGCTTGGCAGACGTTGCCTGCTTGGGATTGAGGAAGCTCTTGGGACCTTGAAATGCAGTTGACGACGGAAGTGAATATCGGTCTGGTCTTGGATGAGCTGCTGATTCATTTGGGTTCAGATCCTGTGCGAAACAGGCGATTGCTCGATCGTCCGCACAGAAACGGTCTCGCCGTTCAGGCTTCCTGCTCAGTTGCCTGACGAGAGGTCGGTCGGAATGCTCAGAGTGCCCAGGTTGCCATTGAGAGGCGGCCAGGAGGAGGCGCGTCATGAGGTATAGAGTACAGTTTACATTATTGGTAGTATTAACAGGTGCGATATTGCTTTCCGGGGGAGCCCTGTTTGGGGCGACGCTGAAACCCGGAGGGGCTAATTCGACCACCATTCAACCACCCGGCGGTCCTGCCGCCGATGGTCCGGGATTCGGTGGTTATCAAGCGATTCGCGATTTGCGAACGGACTTCGTTCGGACGTGGCACGTTTTTGCTGACACGGTTAATGATGCCATTCTCGATCCGGGCGACACCCGAGTTGGAGCATTCAAGAACTGGTGGACTCCGGTATCCGCCGCCACGCAGCACGGGCATGAAATAGGCGCCCCCCCCGTCGTTGGCGCGCCCGCCCTGCCGCTGCCTCCGGATTATCCTTCAACCCCTATCGATCACCAGAATAACTACACCACCAATGCCACCATAGGACTGCCCCAGAAGGCCGGAGCGATCGGTTTTTATCTGACCTACAGCCACATGGACAACGCCAATTTCGATACGGAGTTCTACTCTGACGGTACCCCGCACGATACCTTCCAGCAGCGCAACCGCGAGCGAAACGGGTACGCAATGGGCTGGTTGACCGGCGAGACGGAAGTAGACGGATCGGGCAACGTAAAGTATGGTACGAAGACGGGTAACGTGAAGATGGACATCTTCATCCACAACGGAAAGTCTCGCAATGGCGGAGGCGTCGACGACAATCACAATTTCGGGACGAATACGTCCGGTGTGGACTTGTATTACGGTACCGGTCCCGGCGCCGTACTCTCGGTGCCCGCGGGCGGGGCGTACTCCACTATCAGCCAATCCGAGCCGCAGGTAGTCCAGAGTAACGAGATGAGTCTGCTGGCCAGGCAGAACGACAACCTTATGCTTGTGGCGGACTATCGTGATGAATTTACCATCACCAACCCGACCAATGCCAATGGCTTCACTTACGGGCCGAATCCCATGGGATACGTCTATACGGGTCTTAATGGTGGTAAGTACATGGTCGACGATGACGGCATTGCGGCGCCGGCTAGCCCGACCGTTCTGGCTAGCGTAACCGAGTTCAACACGGTCATAGGCTCGATGGACATTCGCGAAGTGAATTCTTACGAGACCGCTCCCGGCGCCAATGACGACCTCGGCGGCGGAATCACTCCGATACATGCTACCGACACGCCCCAGGCTCTCCTGGACGCCGGCGTGACCGACGGTCTGGGTGGCGGAGACCTGTATTTCTACGAGGATTCGTTCTTCAACCGCGATGGGTTTTCGAACGTCGGCTCGACGTGGGTCGAAGGAAGCACCGACGGCGGTGTCATCGCCGGTCTCAGCGGATTCGACGAGTACAGCCAGTACTACCCCGGCGGATCCAACCCCGACCCCAGTAAATTGCTCACCCACTGGGGCGAGCAGCAGGTGATACGCATCGATTTCGACCAGGCCACCTTCGACATGCTGGCGGTCAACGGAATCAGCGAAATTATCTTCTACGATTGGGGCGATCCCGATCCGGTGACCGGACAACAGACTCAACCGACCACGCCGGCGCAGCAGATCGTGATCAACGTTGACGCAGGAAAGAACCTGTACTTCGAGAACGATGGTATCCCGGGCCTGTCAGCCGGCGATATCCTGTTCCCCGAAAACAGAATTTACATCGCCCAGGTCGAACACGCCCCCGAACCGGCGACTATGATAGTACTCGCCGGCGGCGCATCAGCCCTCCTTGCCAGGCGCAGACGACGCAGGCGAAAACAGACAGCAGCTCTCTGAGCAGAGTTGCGGGCTTCCGGCTGATTCAGGGACTGGCAGGAGGGAAAGGCCCCTGCCGAGAACCGGCCACCCGCATTGGCGCGACAGTCTTCAGCGGCTGTCGCGCCTTTTCTATGCGCTCTTGTCTCAAAAAGTTGGTGACCTGCGAGCCCGGCGCCGGGGCGTCGTCAAAGTCAACGAGCCTGCAGGCTCACAGAATTACGGCGCAACGACCACCGGCCGCAAAATGCAGCCGGCTTTACACGACGGTGCGCGTATCTGAAAATGTGAAAAATTCCTGACTCGGGGGGTTGACTTCCCTGACAGGTGTGATACAATGCAATAACTTGGCAGTCAAATGCCAGGCAAACGGTGAGCTGGTCTCCCCCCGCCAGCTTGCCGTTCTTTTTTTGTTCTTAACCCACTAACCAACAAGAAACTCGCCGTCATGTCGTTGTCGTTCACTTGAGAATTGGAGATTCCTTGCTGGCTGTTGGATATTGATCCGTCGCCCCCCCCCCTCCCCCCTGCTTACTTCGGTCTGCGGCGGCGATTGTTGCCCGGGCTGGATTTCTTGCGATTACCGCCTCGGCGAGCGGCGGGTCGATTTTTGGTGCTGCTGCGTGAGCTTCGCCGGGCGGGTTTCCGCTTTCGAACGCGCGTTGTCCCGGCAGGATGGTCCCCGGCGTCCGGCGCCGGGGCGTTCTTGAGCAGTGAAGCCACTTCGTTCAGCTTCAACGTGCGGTAGTTTCCAACCTTCACTCCACGATCGGTTATCGGTCCGATAGCGGTTCGTTTCAGCTTGAAGACCTTGTGTCCGAGCCTGGCCAGCAGGCGGCGGATTTCTCTGTTTCGACCTTCCTTCAGGGTGATCTCCAACACGCTGCGGTCGTACCCCCTGCGGAGCGATCTGACCTTCAGCCCGGTCGTTTTGCGCCCGTCGAGATAGGTCGGTGCTTTCAGCATGGCCATCTGCTTCTCGTCAAGGCGCCCGGCAATTTCCACAACGTACGTCTTGGATATCCCGTGTCGCGGATGGGTGAGATGCTGGGTAAGTTCACCGTCGTTGGTCAGGACAATCAGCCCGGTAGAGTCCATGTCGAGGCGTCCGACACAATGGACGCCTCGAGGGGCCTCCCTGACCAGGTCGATTGCCCGTCGGCGTCCCGCGGGGTCCTGCTGCGTGCAGACCGTGCCCGTGGGCTTGTTGAGAAGATAATAGACCTTGTCGGGCGGGTTGGTATCGACGGCCAGCCCGTCCAGGCGTATTTCGTCGTCGCCGGAGTGGATCAGTACGGGCAGTTTCGTGCGGGTCCGCCCGTTCACGGATATCCGCCCTTCCAGGACCATTTCCTCGACCGCGCGCCTGGACGCTATCCCGAGTTCCGACAGGAGCTTCTGTATGCGTATCTTCTTCGTTTTACTCATTGTGCTGACTCTATATGTACTCCGGCGTTACGGACTATCGGGCAGTGTAATCTCCAGGAAGCTGCATCCGGAGGAACTTTGGATACTCCCGCCTGCCAGGGATGCGGGCAGGACAACGGTGTCTCCGGGCGCCGCGATTGTAAGCGGTTCGATCGGGCCTGAGTGTCGCAACTCGACTTCTCCCTCGCCGCCTAGCAGCATTATCGCGACGCATTTGCCCTCGGGCGCGGCGTATGGAGCGCCCGGTCCGACGCTGCGCCTTGCCACAGTGAAGAACTCGGTAACCAGCAGCGTGTCGCCTTCGGCGCCGGGCGAGATATCGTCGGCGGGGGTGAAATGGATGCATTGCATGGACCGTTCAACGTGAATCTCCCTGCCCCTTCCCCAGTCGGTAACTCGATACGTGGTGTCCGAGGGCGTTTGTACTTCAGCCACCAGCAGACCCGGGCCTATCGCGTGAACCGTACCGGCGGGCAGATAATGGAAGTCCCCCGCCGCCAGGTCGTATCGCCTGACAAGCTCTTCGACCGTATCGCTTTGGATGCCTTCTCTGAACTGCTCGGGCCCTACTCCCGGAGCCAGGCCCTTGTAGATGTATCCCTGGCGGCTGTCGATTACGTACCAGCATTCCGTCTTCAGGGCGGCGCCTGGTATTTCTTCCGCAGCCCGGACGTCGGGATGGACCTGCAGCGAGAGGATATCGTTGGCGTCGAGCAGTTTCAGCAGGAGTGGAAAACGCCCGTTGTCCAGCGGTTTGGCGCCGCCGAGAAGATCTGCCCCGAGCCGGCTCGTGAGTTCGGTTAGGGACGTACCGGTCAGCGGGCCGTTGGAAACCACGCTGGTTCCCACGTCCAGGTCAGCCAGTTCCCAACTCTCGCCTATCGGCAAGTCGCCGGGCAGCTCGCGCGCGAAGAGGCGCTCGAGGTTCCGCCCGCCCCATATCTTCTCGATATAAATGGGAGTGAACTTATATGGGTATATTTCGGAAACACTCATGTCGGTATTCCTTGTCTTCGTTTTCGGTGGGCTGGATAATACCGGATAGGCGTTTGGTATTACATTGCAAAGTTAACGCCCGGCGCTTCAGGTGTGCGACATAAACAAGTGGCAACAGGCAACGGCAACGGCTTTTTGCCACAGAGGACACAGAGAACGGCAAGGGCGGAAATCTTGTTACGGCAACGGCAACGGCTTTTTGCCACAGAGGACACAGAGGACGGTAACGGCAACGGATTTAACTGCGGAGAATACGGATAGGTACG
>CAZSLS010000320.1:0-5827 GCA_964607575.1 uncultured Planctomycetaceae bacterium
TATCCTCAGCGATTTCTTCGTGGACCTCGACGATCTGAACGATGCAGTGCAACGCTTGTGTTACGACGATCACGAGGTCGTGCTCATGCAGGTATTGCACAACGATGAAATCGAATTCGACATGCCGGGTACGATCCGGTTTGTTGGATTGGAAGACGGTACGGAAATTGACGCCCGTCCTGACGACACCCGCAAGTCATATCTGGATGCAATGAAGCAGTTCAACGATCGTCTCGAGGACATCGCCAACGCCAACCAATGCGAACGCCTGGTCTGCAACACGTCCCGCGACATGGCCGAACTCTTTGCCGACTATCTCAACTCCCGACTTATCCGCGGGCTCTGGTAAAGAATCCGGAATACGAAAACTTAGAGACGCCGCGGTAGTGCAGACTACCGCGGCGTCTCTAAGTCTAGTTCACTATTTCGATCATGAATATCTTTGGCTGTTGCTTGCGATCGGCATCGGCGGTGGCAAGACCGAATATCCGTTTACCGTCGCTGGAAACCTGCAGGACGTTATAGGCTGACAGTTCCCCTTCGATCGGAAGTTCCTTTAGGACACTACCGTCTTTGCATGATATCCATCGAACGTACCGGCGAACGTGCCGGGCATTGCCCTTGTCAGTCTTGCGTTCGGTTGCGCTCAGGGGTTTGTCGAGATAGACACTCACCAGCGTATCCTTGGCTGCTGGAAGCATTGCGGCTTGCCGGCTCGAGCGGCGCCGCTGCCAGCGGAGTTTGCCCGTATCGGGATCCAACGCGCATATCATGTCTGATTCGATCACAATCACGCTTCCCCCATGCAGCCCGAGAAGCTGTGCGGAGGAGTGTATCGTAAACGACCACAACGGTTTAGCGGTTTCAGCCGATACGCACATGATGTAAGGACATCCCGGAAGCGAGAAGATTACGTTCCCGTTATGCACGATAATATCGTCAAGTGCCATATCTGCATGGAGGTCCGGCAGGGCGTCGGCGGGAACAAATGGAAGCCGTCTCGCCCATCGCACCGAACCTCGAATGTCACAGTTGACCAGGCACCCTTCGGCTCGGAAGAGAATTGCGTCTCCGACGACTACGGGGCGTCCGATAGTGGGCCACTGGTCACGGACCCGCACCAACTCCGATGACAGGGACGACTCGCCGGTTTCCGGAGAAACGCGGTGCAGTTGGAGGCCCGGCGACGTTGTGCGAGAGGCCGTGATGACCGATACCCACGACCCGATCAGAACGGGATCGGACAACACGAAGTCGTCGTATCGCTTTGACCAGAGGAACTTGCCGGTCTTGGTATCAACGCATGTCAGGGGGCGGCCTTGCAGACCGTATCGAACGTACAGCTTGTCGCCGATTTGCAAGGGTCGGCTGGCCAGGGCGACCACGGTCTTCCCGCGACGGTTTCGCCTGCGACTGCTGCGCTGCTTGCTGTCGGGTTCGTGGGACCATAAGACCCGTCGCGACTTTCGGTCGACGGCGAATAGTTTATCGACGTAGCCGATTATCAATCGCTCGGCGTCGACAGCAAAGACCGCCGGACGTGCAACGGTGATAGGGCTGGAGATACGACCACCGGGTATGTCTGCCAGGTAGGTTAGCTTCGCTACGCGTCCTCGGGGTTCGGGTCCGACATAGACCTTTCCGGTCGTCCCGGTAACCGGTGCAGTTTTCCGGTCGGCGGCCAGACGCGCGACCATCTGTTCGAATTCCTGTGGAGAGAACGTCCCGCCGGGCAGGGCGACCGGTTGGGTCACCTTCTCGCCGACGAGTTGCCCCAGCATCGCCGAGGCCAGACGGAGCTTGGCCGCCGCGTCGCTTCGCTGCTTGTAAGTCTCTTCGCTCTGGAGCAGTTTGTACCGGGCGGCTGCGCCCCAGAAGTTACCGTTGGACAGGTCGCGGTCGGCAAGTACGTGCATCGCACCGAAACCCGGTGCAGATCCGTAGAATTGCACCGCAAGCGACTTCAGCGCCGCAAGGTCGTTCTGCCTGCGGGCGCGTTCCAGGCGGATCATCCCGATTTCACTGTAATCTTTATTCAGGATCTCCCGCAATTCCGGTGTGTTGCGAATGATCTCTCGCACTCGAAAATGGCTGGACTGCAGCAGGTGTTCTTCGTCGTCAAGGGATACCAGCGCGTCGAGTAATGTACGTCCCGTGATCCTCTTGCAAGCAGGTCCGTAGTGCTTGCTCTGAACGAGAAAGAGGAACTCGCCGAGGGTATTGAGCATTTCGCGGTCGTCATTGACAACCAGCGGATGTTGCCATGTTGCGGTGGCTTCGGCCGCTTTGGGGTCAGACTTGTCGGCCAGATGGGCGTGTGCCTGGGACAACGCCCACTTCGTGAAGGCGAGGATACTCTTATCTCGGGAGTGGCTGGTGTCCTTGGAGTGATACATGGATCTCATTGTTTCCCTGCGTACCGATTCCCATTCACCGCGTGATATGAGACTCAGCAGGTGAAGTCGAAGCAGGTTCGGCGCCACGACGTACGAGTTGTGGCGTCCGACCGGGGAGAGATAGGATGTATTGACGATCTTCTCGATCGCCTCGTGCCTGGAGGTGTCCAGGCAGTTTCGCGCCAACATCTCAAGAGCCTTATGCTGGATCGCGCCCATGCTGCCCGCATACCAACTTATCTCGGACAGTTCGTTAATGGCGGCCAGGATCTTCGGCACGTCGGTATCGTTGCCGCGGGCAGTCGCTTCGGCCAGCAATTCGCCAACCGCCTCACAGCGTACCTGCCAGTGCGAAGCCCGACCGATAAGGGTTGTGTCGCACGCCATTTGCCAATCCTGCGGCGATGCGGTTTTGTCGGCGGCCTTGGCGAGAGAGGCCAGTATCCTGGATCTCGAAGATAAACTCAGAATCTCGGGTGTCAATGCCGCCGCCGCCTTGGCAACGAGTTTCGGATCCGCCAGTTTGGCGAATGCGTCAAATCGCCGGACAGTTACGGTGCCCATGGTGGTCCGGCGAACACCTTTGTCTTTGGCTGACGGTATGCTCATCGTGAACACGACACGCTTGGGCAGGGTCGTACTCTGACCACTGGACCTTCGCCACCATCGCTTGGAATCAGGGCTGATCCATATCGCCCATGAGTCACTCCCGAGCCGAATACGCATCCAGAACTCCTTGCCGAATGTCCGCCCGCCGCGAACGGCTTCGGCTTTCTTCTTCTTGTCGGAGGTATAAAGGATGTAACGGTCTTCGTGCGGTTCGAGGCGAAGGGAATCGACGCTCAGTTCAGAACCAATCCCGAAAGTCGCTGACGGACAAAATTCGGTCACGTGTACGGTTGCTTCAATGCTCAGAGACGGCGCCGCGTCTATTTCAAACGATGCTTTTGCGGAGACGTTGTCGACTTTGTTCAGCAGGGTGACCTTACCGCCTGCCTTGTTGGTAAGCAGTTCGACTTCCTCCGGCTTCTTGTCTTTCGGCTCCAGTTTCCACTCAAACGCCGCCGCCGTGGTCTTGCGGATCGAAGCCGGGTCGGCCTTGCTGTCGGGCAAGACCAGCGGTCCGACGACGCGGGCCTCAGCCAGATACATCTTCAGGTCCGAGCAATCGAGTTTTCCCTCGACCGGCGGTCTGGCCATCGCAACGCTGACCAGGGGCACTTCCCCGCGGCAGACCATGATGCGCCCGTCCTGGTATCGGATATCCAGTCCGTAGAAGCGGTAGCTCTGCCAGCGGTAGTGATCGTCGGCGGAGTCTATGACTGTTGGAGCGGATGTGGCGTCCCGCCGAGCGATACTTTCCATGGCAATACGCTTGTTCGGTTCGATCATGATCCGAACTTTGTTGTTTCCGTTCCAGAACTCCAGTTCGCACTTCTTGGCGGAATAGATGTCCAGACGCAGTAGTCGCCCCTGGGCCGGAAGCACCCCAAATCGGTACGTACCGCTGAGTTGCACATACCTGCGGTCGCTGGAGAGCTTGGGCTCTTTCGCACCGCCTGCCCGGAGGAAGAGTTTCGGTAGCTGCGACTGCCAACCGGATACTTCATCGGAGCCTGGTAAGGCGTAGTCGAGCCACGTCAACGGAAGCTTCACTACATCGATATCAGCCGGGCGCGTCTGCGGCGCGCCCTTTGTCGGATCTTTTGGGTCCTTCGACCCGATCGGATCTTTAGCGGCCAGACGGGTGGTTGGCGCCGTGGTAACGTGCGCCTTGGCCAGACGGGTAGTAGCACCTCGGGCAGGTTGTGTGGTCGCGATCGCCGGCGACGGATCTACCGGGTTGCGGTGGTGCCTGATCATCAGAACAACTCCAACAGCCACCGCCGTAACAGCCAAGGCCGCCATAGCCCACATCAGCCAGTGCTTCCTCTCCCTGGTTGCCGCCAGGGTCCCTATACGCGCAATCACTTCCTCGTAGTTCGTGGGAGGCGGCGCGTACTTTGTCGCCAGCGATTGCTCCATCGACAGCTCAGCGAGCAGCGCATCTTGAAGTTCGGGGCTGTCGGCGAGATTGGCGCGGATTTCGGCGATCTGCTCGGGGGTCAGTTCTTCTGGCAGATGCGTTTGGATCAACTCTATCAGTTCTGGAACGTTCATGCTTGTTCTACCCTATGTTTTTCTGAATACACCGTCTGAGGATTTGGCGGGCGCGGTGCATCAGCACCTTCACTGCGCCCAGGGAACGGCCCATTTTCTCGGCTATGTCCTGAAGCTTCAGACCGACCATATACCGAAGATTCAGGGCATCACGCGCCGCTTCGGTCAACTGTACGGTACAAACCGGTAGGAGGGGGAGTATGTCTTCGTAGGGATTTTCGGTTTCGATCGTGTCTTCGAGGCTCAGACATAATTCCGCCCACGCCACCTCCTTGCGCCGCCTGACTTTGCGTACAAACTCCCGCAGAACGTTGCGGGCGATTCCCAGCACCCAGTATTTGATGGGCGTCGATCCGTCATATCGTTTGAGTGAGCGAAATGTGCGGAGAAACACTTCCTGGCAGAGGTCTTCGGTATCGTGGCTCCGGAGGATTCGGGCGCGCAGGTATCCGTGGACCGCTGCGTAATTCTCGGTGTAGACTTCCGAGAAGGGCGCGTGGTGAGGGCTGCCTGTGGTCTTATCGGCCCAGTGGGCTCCCAAAATAGTCTCCTGCGCGGTTATCGACGTATTCTCTACCAGGACGTCCCGCATGGGAATCGGCTCTAACGGTCGCCTGGGCACGTCCATTCTATAGAGGATGATAGACGACCACATGCCTTCACACAAGAGCCTGCTGACCCCAATGTTGTCTGCTTCGGAGGCAAAAGGAGTCTGTTTATCGGGCGGATATGCGGATTGGATGGAACATTGAGAGGGGCGTAAGTGGTTTCATGTTCTCCGAATAGCTAAAATAACCTTATCTTCCGTTGACTGTTTGGGCATTATGGGGTAGAATAGTAGTACATTGATTGCCTGACGATATGTTTGTATGCTTCAGGGTTCCCGTGCGGTCACTTGGGCTTTGACGTCCGCAACGGGTAGTCACCCAATACGAGGTATGGCTGTATGGGTACGTTCCATCACAAAATGCAGACCAGTCGTTTCGAGTTGAAGTACGTTATACAGGAGAGGACTGCGCGTGCGCTCCGCGATTTCCTTAGAGGATATCTCGTTGTCGATGAGCATGCCGATCCGAGAAACGGTAATCAGTATCCGGTCCACAGCGTGTATCTCGATAACGGTAACTACGCCCTTTACTGTTCCACGACCCATGGGCACAAGAACCGTTTCAAGCTCCGTTGTCGGTTCTATAACGAAAAGCCGAATTCCCCGGTGTTCTTCGAGATCAAGGCCCGTCACACTGATGTTATCCTCAAGCAGCGTGCGCCCG
>CAZSLS010000321.1:0-5755 GCA_964607575.1 uncultured Planctomycetaceae bacterium
CTTCCCGCAAGGCACGCAAGGCCTTGAGCAAGGATGACGAGGCGCGGTTGTTCCTGCGGTTCAATTACGCCAGATATCGCCTCGGCGAGTTGACCCGCAAGCAACTCAAGCGGTTCTCCAAGCGGCGATCGGAGGAGATGGTAAGGTGGTACCAGCACGCTCGAGCAACGCAGGCGAGCATCGTGGACGCCAACATGGCGCTGGTCATGGCGATGGCCAGACGCACGCGAATCCCGCACGTCGATTTCCCGGAACTCGTTTCCGAGGGGAATATGGCCCTCTTGCGGGCGATCGAGAAATTTGACGTCTCCAGAGGCTTCAAATTCTCAACGTACGCATGTCGAGCGATTTTAAAGGGTTTCAATCGCATGGCCACCAAGACCGGGCGATACGTCCAACGATTTCCCACGGAATTTGACCCGGAACTGGAACGAAGTGACTATGATGTACTGAAGCACCAGATCCAACAGGACAATGCGGTTGACGATCTCCGTGAAGTACTCGACGCCAATCGCGCCAAGCTGACGGACGTCGAGCGGACGGTAGTGATCGAGCGGTTCGCGTTGGAATCCGGTGGTAAGAAGAAGACGCTCAGCCAGGTCGGACTGCAAGTCGGACTGACCACCGAGCGAGTCAGACAGATACAGAAAAAGGCATTGGCGAAGCTCAAAGCAACGCTTAATGAGGAGTACCTCGCGGCGTGACCGGTATCCACTGAGGTCTGCCCCGACCCAACCGTGAAGGCCCGTAGGTATAACGGCAAGCCCAGCCTCCCCGAACCCTGGGCTTGCCTCCTCTTTTTTAACAAGCCATCCATACCATATGGATGGCTTGTTAAAAAAGAGGACAGCAGGTCCGCCTGATCTGATCTGCCCCCCCTACTGACGTAACATGTGCAGATTTGCGCGCTTCTTGCCTTCGCATGTGCTACTATTGTGGTAGCTTCGCCAGGGCGGTTGACCCCTGCCGGGGCTGGTTTCGCGTGCCCATTGGAGTCATTTCGATTCGGTTCGATAGTGAGCAATGGACACCGCCGCTGGAAAGGAATGCGCCATGGGCCGGACGCCACCGGCAAATCTGGGCGACGTGCCTGCAAGGCATGTGGAGGCCGATGCATACCTCGCCGCGGCCAGGGCGATACTAGCCACCGACCGCTTTGAGGACTCGGCCCGAACGATATTCGACTTGGCGAAGAAACTCATCGGCGCCACGGGGGGCTATGTGGCGATGCTCAGCCCCGACGGGCAGGAAAACGATGTGCTGTTCCTGGATTCCGGCGGAAAGCCCTGCAGCGTGGACCCGTTGCTCCCGATGCCCATTCGCGGACTGCGAGCCGACGCCTACCACACGGGACTGCCCGTCTACGACAACAACTTCGCCCAGAGCCATTGGATGGACCTCATGCCGACCGGGCACGTGGGGTTGGACAATGTCCTGTTCGCTCCGCTGGCGCTCGAGGACCGGGTCATCGGACTGCTGGGACTGGCCAACAAACCCGGAGGCTTCAGCGACGACGATGCCCGCACGGCGGGCGAACTCAGCGAGTTCATAGCCCTTGCCCTCAAGACCAGCCGGGACCGGGCCACCGAGGCAGACCTCAAACGCGAACGGACGGAGAAGCGCTTGATCGAGTAGGCGGCGTTCGTGGTCAACAACCCCGCCCCCGTGCTTCGCGTAGACCATGGCGGAGTCGTGCTGGACATGAACCCCGCGGCCACGGACCTGCTGGGCGAAATTCTGACCGGACAGCCGGTGTCGGAGTCTCTGCCCGCACTGGCCGACATCCTGCCCGCCTCGGGCTACCTGCCCGGGCCCTTGCAGTTCGAGGATGTTGTCGGCGACAGGTCGTTCCTGTTCACCGTGCGCCACGATGAGCCGACAGAATCATACTACGTCTACGGAAGCAACATTACCGAGCGAAAAGGGGCGGAGGGACGTCTGGCCGAGCAGGCGGCGTTCGTGGTCAACAACCCCGCCCCCGTGCTTCGCGTGGACCATGGCGGAATCATCATGGACGTGAACCCGGCCGCAACGGTGCTGCTGGGCAAAGCCCTGACCGGTCGGCCGGTGAGCGAACCTCTGCCCGCACTGGTCAATCTTGTACCAGCCTCGGGTTATCAGCCCGGGCCCTTGCAAATCGAGGATGTTGTCGGCGACAGGTCGTTCCTGTTCACCGTGCGCCACGACGCACCGACCGAATCATACTACATCTACGGTAGCGATATTACCGAGCGCAAGGCGTTGGAGAAACTGGTTATCGAGTCCGGCGACACCCAGCGACGCCGCATCGGACGAGACCTGCACGATACGCTGGGGCAGAATCTCACCGGTCTGTCGTTCCTGATCCACGCTCTGGCCAGGGAGCTTGCGGAGGAACTTCCCGCCCAGGCGGAGACCGCCGACAAGATCGTACGCCAGGTCAACGATTCGATTGCCCAGGTTCGCTTCCTGGCCAAGGGACTTTCGCCTGTCGGGCTGGAGGAGGACGGTCTGGCGGCGGCGTTGAGCGAACTGGCGGGGGACACCGAATCGCTGTTCGGTATTTCCTGCGTTTTCCATTGCGACCAGCCCGTGGGATTCAATGACGAGTCGGTGAGCACGCAACTGTACAGCATTGCCCTGGAAGCGGTGAACAACGCCACGAAACACGCTCGAGCCGAGCATATTACCATTACGCTGACCGGTAGGGAGGGGGGCGTGCGAGTCGTTATCGCCGACGACGGAGTGGGCCTGCCTGACGGGGCGACCCGTCCGGGCGGGATGGGCATGCATACAATGCGTTACCGCGCCAACGTGATCGGCGCACTATTGCAAATTGACAGTGGCGATTCGTCCGGCGTGACAGTGACCTGCACCCTGCCGGCGGCCGGATCGACCGTTATAAAGGATCATCATGAGCCAGAGACAACCGACCGGTAATACCGGCGAGACGATCCGCGTATTGCTCGTCGACGACCACCCCATCGTCCGCCAGGGCGTGAAGATGATGATAACGCAGGAGCCCGGCATGGTCGTCTGCGGCGAGGCCGAATCGGCCGACGAGGCGCTGGCGGCAATGGTAGAAAGTGCTCCCGAGGTGGCTATCGTCGACCTGACGCTGAAAGACAGCAGCGGTCTGGAACTCATCAAGGACGCGAAGATCCGCTGCCCGAAAGTGGCGGTGCTTGTCCTGTCGATGCGCGACGAGGCGTTCTACGCACACCGCGTTCTGCGGGCCGGCGCCCGGGGATACATCACCAAGGAAGAAGGTTCCGATCGTATCATCGAGGGCATCCGGGCAGTCGTTGGCGGACGCATATACCTCAGCGACAAACTGGCCGCCAAGATGATCGGCACGTATGTCGTCGGAATGCCCGAGACGGGCGCACCTCTCGAAGAGACCCTCAGCGATCGCGAACTGGAAGTCTTCGAACTCATCGGCAGCGGTCTGACCACCCGCGACATCGCCGGGAAACTCCACCGAAGCGGCAAGACCATAGAGTCGCATCGCGAACACATCAAGAGCAAACTCGGCCTGGACAACGCTAACGAACTGGTCACGCGCGCCGTGCAGTGGGTCGAGTCCGTCAAGAAGACATAGGCCTGCGATTTCGGGGGAAATGGTCGTCCGGCAGGCCGGGTTCATGGGGGAATCCCCCATGAACCGTAGGGGCAAAACCCACAGACAAATCGGCTCTGCCCCGAATGACAGACCCACTCGATTAGTGGACAATAGCACAGTTGACTATAACTGGTTCTGGTTGTTCGCTGGATACATTTAGCGGTTCGGACCAAGGGCGCGGAAGATTTAAGGAGAGTAGAATGACATACTCATTCGTCGAGAATGCGGATGCATCGGGATCGTCGAGAGGACTCACGCCGGAGTCGCAGAGCATCTACAGGCGGATCCCCGAATCGACCAGCCACGTACCGCACGAATCGTTCGAACTCCCGGGCGCCGAGTACGAGTTGTTCGGCGTCGAGTCGCCCGAAATCGACGTACCGCAGTGGAGCCATTTCCCCGAGGTCCCCGAGGAGACCCCATCGTCCCGCAAGGCCCGCAAGACCTTGAGCAGGGAGGACGAGGCGAGGCTGTTTCTCCGATTCAATTACGCTCGATATCGGCTCGGCGAGTTGACCGATAAGCAGCTCAAGCGATTCTCCAAGCGGCGATCGGAAGAGATGGTGAAGTGGTACAAACGTGCGCGAGCAATGCAGGGGAACATTGTACACGCCAACATGGCGCTGGTCATGGCGATGGCCGGTCGCACGCGAATCCAGAACGTCGATTTTCCCGAACTGGTCTCCGAGGGGAACATGGCCCTGTTGCGGGCGACGGAAAAATTCGATGTCTCCAAAGGTTTCAAGTTCTCAACTTACGCGTGCCGCGCTATCCTGAAGGGTTTCAGTCGCATGGCCACAAAGACCGGGCGATACGTCCAACGATTTCCCACGGGATTTGATCCGACGCTGGAACGCAGCGACTATGATGTGCTGAAGCATCAGATCCAATTAAACAACGCGATCGACGATCTCCGGGAAATACTGGCCGCTAACCGCGCCAACCTGACACCCGTCGAGCGGACGATAGTCATCGAGCGGTTCGCGCTGGAATCCGGCGCAACCAAGAAGACGCTCCGCCAGGTCGGTCTGCAGGTCGGTCTGACAACCGAGCGGGTCAGACAGATACAGAAAGGGGCGTTGGCGAAGCTCAAAGCAGCGCTGAACGAGGAATACCTTGTGGCGTGATCGGTAATCCACTGAGGTCTGCCCCGACCCAACCGTGAAGGCCCATTTGGTATAATGGCAAGCCCAGCCCCCCGAACCCTGGGCTTGCCTCCTCTTTTTCCTGCGGGGACCATCACTCATAACCAAGCCGTTGCATTTTCGCGATCTTGCTGTATAATGCCGCTCCGTGCCCGGGCGATTAGCTCAGTTGGCTAGAGCGCCTCCCTTACAAGGAGGAAGTCACAGGTTCAAGTCCTGTATCGCCCACTAAGTAACGCTCTCGACACAGGTTAGGAGCGTCTTTTGCAGGATTTTCACCCCCTTGCGTGTCTGACTGCAACTCGCTGCACCCTCTTGCAGCATCGTACTGCACCGGAAAATGCACCGCTTTTGAGAAGTGCTCATCGGTCACCTGCAAATAATGTTTCGCCGCCACCGTAGGACTGTTGCCGATCCACGCACAGACAACCTGCACAGGGTACTGTTCCGCTAACTCAGTCTCACGGGGGCTGCGGAGATTCTGAAACAACTTCGGCCAGACCGTAAGACCGGCCTTCTCGACCATCGCCTTCACATTCTTGCGGTACAACTGATTTGCGTTCGTGTACTGC
Source organism: uncultured Planctomycetaceae bacterium (assembly GCA_964607575.1). Taxonomy (GTDB): domain Bacteria; phylum Planctomycetota; class Phycisphaerae; order SM23-33; family SM23-33; genus BS750m-G57. Next base: position 5,319 of record CAZSLS010000321.1, read on the forward strand.
GGGCAGCAATACACTGTCCCCGGCTCGGCTTCCTCGAAAGCATCCCGCAGGTGTGGGTACAACTCCGGGAAGAAGTGCATGACAAGCTCCGGAGTCTGCTGGGGGATATCTAACGACAGCATCTCTGACAGCATCATGCATGGTTAGCGTACGTCTGTTTCTGCGACCAATGAGCCGCATAGGACTTGAACCAAACGGCGTAACCAATCAATCTGACAAGGGGTTACAGAATGAACCCCAAAGAGGCGGTGCATTATCCGGTGCAGAAAAGGCGATTTACGGGGATTTCGACTGCGATTCACAACAAGTAATCGGCGTTGTCCAAGGCGGGTCGGCGGGGCATTGTCGCCATGGTCAATGCCTCACAGGTCCGGAAGTAGAACACGGGGCCTACTGCGGCAATCGGAATGGAGCAGGTCAGTCAAGAAATCGGCTAC
>CAZSLS010000322.1:0-5747 GCA_964607575.1 uncultured Planctomycetaceae bacterium
GCGTCGGCCTCGAACCAGTCGATCTTTTTGTTATTGTTCTTGTCGTATCTCAGCATGGACGACCACTTGTCGGTTTTACGCACGAAGCCGACGGCCTTGTCGGTGACCTTCGCCAGGGCGGCGGCGAACTCCTTGGCGTCGACCTCTTGATCCTTACCGGCGATCTTGAAGAACTTCGCCTTCTCGGCTACGGGGTCGTAGGCGGGCTTCTTGGGGGCGGGCTTCTTGGCCGGTTCAGCCGCGGGGGTCTTTTCGTCGGTCTTCGGTGCGGCGGTCTGGGCCAGGATCACCGAAGCGATCGACAAGACCATGACGATGGACAGAAACGTTCTAAACATGTTCGTACCTTTCATTTACGTGGTTGCACGGAGAATGCAAACTACGGGTGCGGCCCGATACCGCACCTGCTCGTATATATAGTACGCACGAGCATCGCGGGGGGTTACGCGGGCAACCGATATTTCTCGGCCTCTCGAAAGTCATCTGAAAACCGCTACTTATAATTAGTGGTCCCTCGAAGTGATTGGTAACCGGTAAATTACAGTTATTTCGGAATCCCGGAATCCGTGAAATGACGTCCCTCGGTCAGCTGCCCGCCGGTGTCCGATCAGAGGGCCTTGATCACCACCAGGGTCACATCGTCCTCCTGGGGGTGGGCCTGGCGGAAATCGCGGACCGTCTCGACGGTCATATCGTGTATTTCGGCGGCCGATCTGTCGGTTGAGTCAGACAGGATCTTGCGCAGGCGATCCTTGCCGAACATTTCGCCGGCGGTGTTGCGGGCCTCCCAGATACCGTCGGTTCCCACCAGGACGATATCTCCGCTCTCGAGTTCGATCGGTCCGGCCTGTTCGTACTGAGCATCGTCGAGGATCCCCAGCGGTATGCCCGTGTTGGGCAGCTCCTGGATTTCTCCGCCGGCGCTCTGCAACCACAGCGCCGGATCGTGCCCGCCGGAAGTCCAGACCAGCGATTTCGTCTCGGCGTCGAGTACCGCGTAGAAGAGCGTCATGAACTGCTCCTCGCCGGTGTCCCGCACGAGATGGCGGTTGAGCGTTTCAAACAATTCGCCGAGATTTGCTCCGTGACTTGCCGCGTGCGATCGCAGCACGCCCCGTGCGGCCGCCATCAGCAGTGCCGCGCCGATCCCGTGTCCGCTCACGTCGCCCAGCGCGATCCCCAACCTCCCGGCGCCCAGTTCGGCAAGTTCGATGAAATCGTAGTAGTCGCCACCGGTCTCGTCGCAGTAGATGCTCTTGCCCGCGATGTCGAAGCCGTCGACCGGCGGGGAGCCCTGCGGAAGGAGGTGCTGCTGGATCTCCATTGCCATCTCCAGCGACCGCTTCATCTTTTCGCGTTCGCGCAGCTTGGGCCCCATCTCGTTGAAGATATTACCCAGGTTCTCCAACTCGTCGCCCGTCTTGATCTCGACGCTCGCGTCGAAGTCGCCCTCTGCGAGATCCTTCGCCGCGTCGCTCAGCGCCAGCACGGGGCCGGTGAGCTTTCGCGCCGAGCGGAACGCCACTGCAATTACGACCACCAGAACAGCGAACATGATCATGCCCGCAAGTTGCAGGTATCCCTTCATCTGGCCCAGGGCGTGCTGCTCTGCGCTGCGCCCCTGCGCGATGACCTGGTCGTAGGGCACGATGACCAGCGCGGCGGCCTGTTTGTGGGTGTCTTTCCGCTCCCCGTACGCCCACAGCGAGTCGCGCCCCTTGTATATCATCCGCCTGACACCGGATCGCCCGGCGTCTATGTCTGCCGTCAGCGCCGCAAGCTCGTCGGTATCGGGAGATTCCAGGCTTGGGAGTTTCAGCAACTTCTTCCAGTGGTCTTTGCGCTGGCGGTAGCTTTTTTGAACCAGGATCATCAGTTTATCCTGGAGTCCTGCTTCAGCGGGGCCCGGGTGGACGAGCATCGTTTCGGCGTTGGGGCGCCAGGCCTCGGGCAGTATCAACAGGTCGAGGACTGACCTCAGCGGTACGTCGATGGCGGTAACGCCTGCAAACGATCCGTCGGGTTTGCGAACGGGCATCGCGGCACAGAGTGTAACCGTGCCCGTCGAGACGTCTGACATCAGATACCATTCAAGCTCTCCGGTGGTCTTGGCGCCGATGTACCATTCGCGTTTGCGCGGGTCGTAGTCTTCGGGGTATCCGCCGTGTCCGGGCCAGGACGTGTGGAATCCGCTTTCCAGGCTCGTGTACTGCCAGTACATCAGCGACGGGTTCGCGTCGTACACGCGGCGATATACTTCCGGCATGGTCGAAAGGCGGGCCATGTCACCGCCGGCGACCTGCTTGTCGGCGCCCCGGGCCAGGAAGTAGACCTGATCGCTGTAGGTCACCGCAACCGGATGTCGCTTACCGTCAGCGCCGAGGCGCAGATGCTTTTTCGAAATCGCCATGTCGCCGGGGAGGCCCTTGGCGCCGCTGTCGTAATCGGAGGAGTAAAGTATCCGCGGTGCCGGAGGCGGGGCTTTGGCGAGCCTGGCCTGGACGGCTGTGGCCTGGGTCTCGACGGCTCGCTCGAGGGCACGCTGGTCGCGGTTGATGATGCGTCCGTAATCGTAGACGAGCGTCCGCAACTGGCGACAGGCCTCTTGCCTGAGCGTCTCCTTCATTTCCGCGGCCTGCCGTTTGCCCAGCGCGGACATCGACTGGCGATAGATCAGCGCGATGCCCACCATTGGAATCAGCGCGATGCTAAGCAGAAGTGCCTGTCGTTTGAAGCCTATCGTCATAATTGCCTTTCACCCGATATGTTCTCCGATAGAGCGCCTCGCGTCAATTCAATCTCACGGGCCATCCGGGACTACCGGGATGGAAAAGAGTTTGCAGGATGACGGAAACCTGAGAGAATAACAGGCGACAGGCCCGATGTGGCCACAGAGCGGAGGCAGAATGAACGATAAAACACGCTACACCGGAAAAGTTGCATTCAGTTTGCTGATCGTGGCATTATTGACCGTCCTGGCGGGCATGGCTTCTGCCGACGCGGGCAAAAGCGGCCTGCTCAAAGCCTGCGCGAGCGAGAAGTACAAGTTCACGCCAAAAGTGCGGAGCGCGTTTCTCGCATACGCCAGATCGCAAGCTCTCGCCGATCTGAAAGCTGGGGGCAAATCGCTGCCCAAAGAGTTCCTGGCGTGGGTTGACGCCGACGCGGAAATCCAGGCGGGAGTATATACGGGTCACGACAAACCGTCGGACGTGCTGCTGCATCTGTATTCGCTGCGCCTGGACCTGGGCAAGGTGCGGTTCGAGAAGTATCGCCAACTCGCACTGGCCGCGGCGATCGTCAACGCTAAAAGCGCGGCCGACGCCGACATCACTCCGCGCAAGGGACTGAAGATCGTTATCGGCGGCGATCCGCGAAAGCTCGTCAACACCAAAGAGTCCGGGCGAAAGCTGGACAAGAACGATCACATCATAAACTTCCTCAACGATAACACGATCGAAGAGGAGGTCGTGGTCGGACACAAGGAAGTAGTACCCGAACTCAAGTACGACAAGCGAGGAATTGCGATCCCGCAGCCCAGGAAGAAGAAACCCAAGAAGGTCCCCGTCATCGAGAAACGCAAACGCTCGCTCTACGCCGCGGACGTTCTGGCGAGCAAGGATCTCCAGACGAAGTTCAATACCTACATGAAGTCCAAAGGGCATCCGACGGATATCGATTGCGGCGACAAGGTCGTTCACTGGAAGTCTCGCGACGCCGTCCGCGGACCCCATAGGAAGAGCATCGCCAACGCCTACAAACTGTTTCGCGGCGCATACGAGGCCAAGGGGCTTCTGCCCGCCGCTCGCGATCCGATCCCCTCGCCCGCCGAGCGGTGCCTCTACATCATCCGCAACTACGAATACAAATTCTCGCCCGGGATCCAGGCCCGGCGAAAACACAAGTGGCCTCAGTTTCCGATTACGGCGCCCTGGCCGGTCATGACGCTGCTGGTCGACGACAACCAACCGCTCCGCGAGCGCGAGGAGCGCTGGATCGCGTTTCGCGATAAAGGCGAGTTCAAGAAGTACGGCGAGTACATCGGGGCGATCGCGCAGCAGTTCGATATGCAATCGGCCCGCCGCCTCAAACCCCATCCGTTCACCTACCACACCGCCCAGATGATGCTCAAGGACGGCGGGGTGTGCGGGACGATGGGCGCCCTGTCGGCACGTTCGCACATTTCACTCGGCATCCCGGCCTGCCAGGCCATCCAGCCCGGGCATTGCGCGATGGTCGCCTTCGGCTACGACGCGAAAAAGAAAATCTACTTTTGCAGAGGTCAGCAATACGCCACCGGCGGGGATGAGAAGACCACTCCGTTCGCCAGGTGGTACTTCGGCGACCCCGCCAAAAAATACGCCAGACGCCTCGGCTTCGGCGTTCAACCCAATCCACGCAAACCGATGGTCTACCACCAGTCGGTCGCATGGGCGGTTAACCACGGCGTCAAGGCGTTCGGCGACTCGACGATGGCCCACGCGGTTTATCAACTGCTGGGCGAACCCGAGCGAAAGGGTGCCGGACGCACGCTGCTGACCAGCGCCCTGGCGATCAATCCGTACAATTTCGTCGTGACCGACGCCGCCCAGGCCGCAGCGTCCACACCCACCGAGCAGGTAGACTTCTGGCGGACGTTTCAAACGCTGCTGACCGCCGCCGGCGACACCGCAGGCTGCAAACCCGACGGGCTCTACAGCAAGACCGTCAAGACAAGGGTGTTCGCGAGCATCGCAAAGCTGCCCGTCCCGAGCGATAAGTCCGCCGCAAAAGAAATCTACACCTTCCTGCAAACCGAGAAGTGCGACGCACCGGCCGCCATGGTCAAATACCGCCTGGCGGCTGAAGGACTCGCCAAGCTGCTGACCAAGACGGAAGCGGAATACAAGAAGCATCTGATCGACACTCGAGCGGCCGCCTCCACCGCGAACGATACGGCCTGCAGGAAGATGTCCGAGGCGGTCAAGTCAACCGCCGCAGCGATCAAGGACAAGAAGAAACGAACCCAATGGGCCCTGAAACTCTGGAAGCAGTCCGTGGGAAACGAGAAGTACTTCGGGCGATGGATGCGAGTCAACACAGACCGTGCAGTCTCGACAGTCGCCGGACTCGCGGGCAAGCGTCTACCCAAAGACCCCCAACTTATGCAGAACCTCCTGGACCGCCTGGCCGCTGAACTGAAGGCCTCGATCGCCGGCAAGCGAGACCACAAAACCTGCCGCCTCCTGGCATCCAAAATCAAAGCGGCCGCAAAGTACACAAAAGACCCCGCCCAAAAACGCAAATGGGCCCAGGCAATGTCGAAGATCATCAAAGGCAAGGAAACCTACAACTCCCAACCGACCAAAAAGAAACCAAGACTCACCCGCGACCCATGCGCCGACGAAATCAAGAAACTCCTCGCGGCGAGCTGACGGCAACGGTTTTTTTGCCACCCTCCTTCGCCAAGGCTTCGGGGGACAGGCCGATGAACACAGATAAACACGGATAATAACGGCAACGGCAACGGCAACGACATTAGCCACGGATGGCACGGATTACACGGATGGTAACGACAACGGCGAACGGCGACGGCAGTAGCTTCCGAAGGGAGGTATGGAAAAGTAGTGCAACGGTTGCCGTGGTCGTTACCGTTGCCGTTGTCGTTACTATCTGACGCAGTAGTCGATCAGGCGGGCGAGTTCGCTGCGGAGTTCGCTGCGGTGTACGATACGGTCGATGAATCCGTGTTCGAGCAGGAACTCGGC
>CAZSLS010000323.1:0-5688 GCA_964607575.1 uncultured Planctomycetaceae bacterium
TCTACCGAGAGCGTCTCGAACGACGCCTTGAACGCCTTGGCCGGCTGGGTCGCGGCCGCGGGCTTCCGACCGGCGGGCGTGAAGAACACGGGCATTTTCCCGGCCATGCCGGGCTGTTTGCCGATTTTCACCGCAATCCACGGTCCGGTCGACGAGCCGAGCCACCACTTTCCCGCGGCCCCCGCCGTCGTCAATACCGGACGCAGGCTGTAGGTACCCTTGAGCGACGTGAGTTTGGCGCCCTGCGAATCGGTCAGGTCGCGGAGGTTGATGACGAGACGGATCTGTTGGCCCGCGTCGATCGGCTTGGTGTGCATCGTCTTCCTGGGCCCAAACCGGATCGTCGACCAGTACGTCGGGTCACTCTCGTCGACGTAGGAATAGCTGCGAATCTTACCGTCAGGCATTCGGACCTCGATGCTCAGCCCCACGCTCCAGTAGACGGATTTCATCTTCCGTCCGGTGTGGTTGCTGCGTGGCAGGTTGATCGTCCGGCCGCCCGCATTCTTGACGTATAGCCATGCCTCGGGCCGGAGCGGATCTTTCCGTTCGGCCTGTTCGAGAAGTGCCAGGCGCACCTTCAGCCGGTCGGGCGGCGGTAGCATTTCCTCGCGGCGTCGGACAGTGTCGCCTTCGAGCTTCAGCAGCGGCGCAACGGCCTGGTTAACGGCCTTGCGGATCGCCGTCCGCGCTGGCGGCAGGACGTCTGTCGGGATGTGGTAGGTCGTCACCACCAGACCCATCCGGGGCAGGTGGATCGTCTGCTCGGCAAAGCTGGGGTCGAAGTGCCATTTCATCATCGCGGTGATCTCGTGGATCTTGATGTACACTGTTTTAGTCAAACCGGGGGCCTTGCACGTGATCCCGCCCAGGTACCATTCGGCGCGGGGCCTTTCGGCTTTGGTCTGTGCGTTCGGCAGTGCTGTCCTGATCGCATTGGCGGCGGCGAGCACCTTTGGCGCCATTTTGCGCGCCTTGGCGCGCGCGTTGGGGTCGCCGGCCAGTGACCAGACGCGGGTATTGGCCGGGGTCGGGCGGTGGCTGATCGCCCGCAACTGCTTTTGAATGGACAGCAGCTTCCGAGTGTTCTCCGGTGAGACTTTCATACAGACTTTGACGTACGAGTAACCTGTCGCCATTTCGACCGCCATCATGCGGAAGGTCCGGTCGTTGTCCGCAGCCTTGACCTTTAGGAAGTCCAGTATCTTCTGCGGCTTAATGTGCGGTCCCTTAAAGCGCACCTGGACGACATCCTTGCCCGCCAACCACTTTTCCAGCGTCGCCGCCGCCGGCTGTGCGGGCGGAGGTCCCGCCGGCTTTGGCTTGGCACTGATCAGCAGCGAAGCGGCCATGATGACCAGAATCGGGAGAACCAGGGCCATCGGCCAATCGCGCAGGAGACGGATCCTCTCGTGTGCGGTCCCCCCCCCGAACAGGCGCACGATCCGCCGACGCAGTTGACAGGGTCTGTCGGCGGCGGCCAGTGTGGCCGCTCCGGCCAGGCCGGCGGCGTTTCTCTGACAAAGGCAGATCTCCCCCACGCGGACCAGCGATGAGGCATAGACGTATCGCTCGCCGCCGATTGCCACGGCAAGATCGTCACAGCAGTTTTCCCGCTCGGCACGGATCAGTCGCGAGACGCACCACACGGCCGGATGGAAAAACAACGCCGACTCGATCACACGTTGGAGCAGATTGACCAGATGATCGTACCGGCGGATGTGGGCCAATTCGTGCGTCAGGATCGCCTCGATCTGTTCTGTCGTTAGCCCGGTCACCAGCGACGCCGGTAGCAGGATCATTGGTCGAAGTACTCCGACCACGGTCGGAACCGTTACCCGCCGGCAGTATGCAACGGCCGGAGCGACATGCAGCCCCATCGCCTTGGCTCGCGCGGCTGTGGTTGCCAGAATACCCGCATCGCCGGCGGGCTCGGAAGCCAGCCCCAGCCGCCGACCGCCGTGCAGGGCGAGCAGCAAACGGACCAACATCCCCAGGACACCGGCGAAATAGAAGACCGTTAGCCAGGCCGCAAGAGCCCGCCAGGCGCCATAGGGTGCTTCGACGGGCCGTTGGGTTGCTGCGATCTCATCGCCGGCGTGGTCACCTTGGCCTGAGGACGCGGTTTCGGGCGGCTCGACGCTCACCTGGGACATCGTGTCATTGGTTGCGCTCGGCGCGATTGTGGGCAGGGCCGGCGACGAAGGAACCGTCGAGCCAGCAACGAAAACGTAGGTCACGACGGGGCAGGCCGCCATGGCCAGTAACGCCAAAACCAGCACACCGTATCGCGACCGTGAAGTCGCCCCAGACAGCAGCGCCCCGGCCAGCCACGCCAGTGCGGCGATGGCAGTCGCCTGCCATAGGAAATGGCCCAGTGTAACCACCAGCCGAACGCAGAACGCCAAGTCTATCCAGGACATGATGCTCATCGTTTGTCTCCTTCCTTCTGACGGTCGAGGTAGGCACGGAGTTCCTTGATTTCGGTTTCATTCAGCTCAGACGAGTCGAGTAGCGAGTGCATGACTGCGGCCGCCGATCCGTCAAAGGCGCGGTCGACGATATCCTTCAACATCCGCGCCGTCGTAGTTGTCTCCTCGACCCGGGGCGAGTAGACGTAGCGCGGCCCCGACTTTTCGCGGCTGAGGTACTTCTTTCTCACCATAATGTTCATGATCGTGGTTACCGAGGAGTACGTCAGCTCGCGGGAATCCCCGAGAAGTTCCTGTACCGTCTTGACCGGCAAGGGGCCGGCCCGCCAGAGTATCTTCAGGATGGTCAGTTCGAGTTCAGTGGGGTGCTTTGAGGAAGGTCGCGCCATCACGGATTCCTTATGTTACGGGACAAGGTTTTAATTAATTAAACGCTTTAGCGATACTGGGGTCAATAGAAAACTTTTAATTAATTCAAAAGTATCACCATGGCAGCCTGTCTTACGTGCTATGCCATCGCTAACTCGCTGCGATCCAAGAAGTTATGCTCGGGTTTGCCGGTCCGGCGAGTTCTGTCCCCGACAACACGCTGTTGTTGACGCCGCGTTACGCGTAGAATACCACTCCATCCTTTTATTAGACTGCTGAGGAATCGCATGAATCGAAGAGAGTTTTTGCGGTGTACGCTTGTCGGCGCGGGTGCGGCTCTTGCAGTCGATCTGCTCGAAGGAGCCCCGAATCGTCGCTGGCGGCCTAACGTATTGTTCTTCCTGGTCGACGATATGGGGTGGATGGACTCGTCGGTGTACGGGAGCAAGTATTACCTCTCGCCGCAGATGGCTCGCCTCGCGGGCGACGGTATGAGATTCACCAACGCGTATTCGCCCAGCCCGCTCTGTTCGCCTACGCGAGCGAGTATCATGACGGGCCTGTATCCACAAAGGCTCAGGCTCACCCAGCCGGCCTGCCATTTGCCCGAACTCGGGCGCGAGCCGGCCGTGTCGGCCCGCGGACCGCGGTGGTGCAGGACCACCGCGGTCGACAGCCGCCGAAAACTCCCGCTGGCTGAGTTCACCATCGCCGAAGCGCTCAAAGCCGCGGGTTACAAGACTGAGTTCTTCGGCAAGTGGCACTTGGGGAAGGAAGCCAGGTACTGGCCCGGTCATCAGGGGTTTGACATCAACATTGGCGGCACGGGGGCTCCGGGTCCCAGGAGCTACTTCTCGCCCTACAAGAACCCCAAACTGTCCGACGGGCCCGAAGGCCAGTACATAACCGACCGCCTGACCGACGAGGCTGTCAAATACCTCAACAAGCATGACGCCGGCGGCAAGCCGTTTTTCATGTGCATGTGGCATTTCGCGGTTCATGCGCCGTTCCAGGGCAGGAAGGATATCATCAAGCGATTCGCCGGGAAGAGAGATCCGCGCGGCATGCAGGATTCGCCGACGATGGCTGCTATGCTCTACAGCATGGACGAATCGCTCGGGCGGATCATGGACACACTCAAGGCCCGCGGACTGGCCGACAGCACGATCATCATCTTCTTCTCGGATAACGGCGGGAACATGTACAACGTAATCGACGACACCACGCCGACGAACAATTTCCCCCTGCGCGGCGGCAAGGGCACGGTATGGGAGGGCGGCGTGCGCGTGCCGATGATTGTCAAGTGGCCCGGCCGGGTCGCCCGCGGCGTGATATGCGACATACCCGTATCGGGCGAAGACTTCTACCCGACCATCCTGAACATGGCCGGCGGGATCAAGCCAAAACGCGGTAAGAAGCTCGACGGCGTGGATCTGGTCGGCCTGCTTACCGGCAAAGTCCGCCGGCTGGACAGGGAGGCCCTGTTCTGCCATTTCCCGCACGAAAACCGCGTCAGGGCCAACCATGGCGCCGCCAGCACGGTCCGCAAAGGCCACTGGAAACTGCACCGCTACTACTGCAGAGGCGAGGGCTACACCGATCGCCTGGAACTCTACAATCTCAAGGATGACATCGGCGAAGGGAACAACCTGGCTGCCAAGTATCCCGACAAGGTCGCCGAACTGAAGAAGCTCCTCGACGTCCACCTGAAGGACACCGGCGCATTGATCCCGAAAAAGAACCCAGGACACGATCCCAAGACGCCCAAACCGATCACCGGCCTGCCGCCCGCCAAAGCCAAAGGGAAAAAGCTCGACTAGTGCGGTCGACTACTCCAGGCAGCATTTCTTGTATTTCTTACCGCTGCCGCACGGGCAGGGGCTGTTGCGTCCGGTGCGGCGGCGGGCGAACCTGGCGATGCCCTTGGCCATACCGCTGAATCGCTTGCGGGTGTTCTGGCTGAACGCGCGCTGGAGGATTGCGTAGAGTTCCGGATGTTTCTCCTCCAGTTTTCGCGGCGACTCGAAGAAGTACTCGCTGACGACCGCGAAGAACTCCTGGTGGTTAGTGAACCCGTAAGCCGGGATATCCGAGTGCTCGTCGTACTGGCGGGCGAGTTCGTCGCGCACCACGTCCTGCCACGGTCCCACGCATTCGGGCGGCAGGGGGGGGATTCCGTCGACGGTGCCGTCGGCCTTGTCGAGCAGGTGAGCGAACTCGTGGATGCCCACGTTGTGCTTGTCGCCGTGTATCTCGAAACCGCGCAGCAGGTCGCGTTTGGACAGCACCATCAATCCGCCGAACGTGCCTTTCGTTCCGACCATCCCGCTGGCCATCAGTGGTCCGCGGGCGTCGGTCTGCACTGTCGCGTCGAAAGTGGTGGGGTATATCAGCACTTCGCCGAGCATGTTGTATTCAAAGTCCGGCAGCGAGAAGACCGGTATTACCGCGCTGGCGGCCACCAGCAGACGCACGGTCTGATCGATCTCGCAGCGGATGGGCGTGATGGGTTTCTCGGCCAGGAATATTTGGACCATGCGGCAGAACCGGTCCTTCTCCTCTTCCGTCAACCGCCCGAAAAACGCCACACGCTCCTGGAATATAGTCTGCCACTGCGGCGGGGTCGGTTGGGCAAGCAGCACCACACGCCGCCGCATGATTCGCGTGCCGAAGCGATATATCCACCATGCCACAAGCACCGAGACACCCAATACAACCCACCGCGCCGTTGCCGACTTCGCCAGGATCCACGTCGCACCGGCCAGCAAGCCGGCCAGCATCACCGCGACAACGGCGCTGTATCTTCGATTGCATGCGATGCGTTGTGCTGTAGGTATCACGTTTCGATTGCCTCTGGTATTCGGCGTTCAGTGGACAAATAGTAAAA
>CAZSLS010000324.1:0-5668 GCA_964607575.1 uncultured Planctomycetaceae bacterium
TTCTTCCGTATACATACATACTGGCGAATGAGGCGCGATCTGTGACACCCCCCAAAAAGATTTTTTGTCTAGCAGAAATGTCAATCGCATAACGCTTGCGATTGCGTAGTGTTACAAGATTTCGACGTGCTCGAAAAATTTTCCATTTCGACCAACAAAATTTCTGAAAATCTTTGTTGGTTCAACGAATCTGGCGATATGTCAACGCGAGACGATACAGATACTGGAGCGTAAGCGACAGTCCCGATTTCACATCGGCGTTCGACGGAAAGAGGCTGCAGGGAGCCCAACGCTTCGTGTCATCGGCGCCGCTGGTCCCGATGCTGAAAGTCCCGATGCACATCGGGGTACATCGGGATTGCACACGCTGGTTAGGCTTCTCAGTACGATCTGCTGGAAAAATCCTGCTCTATTCGTCGGAGTATGTGTTCCTTCTGCTTGGCGTCTTTGAAACCAAAGGAGACTTCACGTTCCACGTACCAATCCCGTATCATCTGTCTGATCTCCTCCGGTGATTTGTGTCTATTCTTCTCCCACCACTTCTCCGCATCGCTCCTAGAGTCAATCGCGACACCGAAATAGCTACTGCCAGACTGACGCTGTCCCTGGGCATTCTCTCGTGACTTGTACATCCCCCCTATGGGATCGAACATCTGGGATAAGTACGTCCTTAACTTACTTGACGTCCTTAGGTTATATGTCTTGATGGCGATGATCCTCTTGTGAATAGCCTCCTTAGCTTTCTTTAAGGCAGCGCGGGCTTCTGGATATTGCTTAAGCACTTCATGGGAATGGCCCATTCTGTAGTACGCACGAGAAGAATCCGGGTTCACGTCGATGTACTTCTTCCAGGCAGCAATAGCCTCTGCATGTTGGTCAAGCCTGAGATATGTACAGCCCATCATGTAATACGCCAAAGAGTAATCATAATCTGGCTCGAGGTCGACGTACTTCTTCCAAGCGGGGATGGCATCAGCCCAGTCTCCCTGGTTGTACGCCCTCCAAGCTTCGTGCCAGTAAGCTTCAGCTCTCTTTTTACGGTCTTCCTTGGATTCACAACCGCACAATAAAGCGGACAGCACAATCGCTACACAACCGGCCGCAAGAGTCAGGCCCCGCAGTTGTTTTGTCTTCTCAATCATTTTGTCATCCGCATAACGTCTAAGCTCAGCGACCGTAGGTCCGCTGGAGCGTCTTGTTATGCTATTCTATCGAACCGCTCAGGGCGCATCCTCTTCAAGTTTCGTAAGCAGTTTGAATATGCCGTCAATGTCTTGCTTGTATTGAAGCGCCTTACTGTTCTGTTTATTAGGAATGAAGAATTTCATGGAGTAGTCATCCTCAGACAGCCAAACTGACTCGTAGCGATACTCCGGAATATCCCTAACCTTCTCTTCGGCCTTTCTGACTCTGAGAACAAGAGCCCATTGGTCTTGTCCGTGAGGCTCGTATCGGACGGTCACCTTCGTTCTTGTATGCCCAATTGCCTTGGCCTTCTCTCTCAGATCATCCATTCGTCGAAGGCGATCGGAAGCTTGTTGCGGAGTTACCTTGTTGACAATCTTGAAATGAAAAACGAGGATATATTCCTCGTCAGCACCGGAATAGCTGCTTGCTACGATGCTGCCCAGGACTTTCTCATCTGATTCTATGTGAATCATGTTGTGTTCGCCAATTCCGATAGTCCATCGATCCGCACATATTGCCGATATCTTGTCCAGGAGAACCGCAATGTCCGGGTTGATCTCTTCTACAGGCGAGGAGTGTCCCTGTTCCCCACCTCCACATCCAGTCAGCATGCACAGCAACACAAATACCATCACCCTGAATCTCGTGTATGACATCGCATCAGTCATGTCTCCCAGAAAACAACGTCGGCCTGATTTGCGATTTCCCGGATCGTGCACTAATGGTCGCTGCACGCCTTTCACCGTGGATATATCGCCCGTCGTACGTCGCGTGCAAATCGAGTTTCGGCATTCAGCGGATAGAGTCGCCGAAACTTCAGAACTCAGCTTTTGGTTTCGACACATTATTTCATATCCTATCTATATTTGAGGCCAACTGCTGGACCACGTCGCCATGTCTTTACCAGCGATCAATTCTAGCATTTCTGATGGCATGCTTCTGTGACATAACGTTTCGTGTCATCGGCGCCGCTGGTCCCGACGTACGTCGGGATTGCACACGTTTGTTATGCTGTTTAATCGGACCGTGCGGCCACATGATCAGTATCCCACGCCGCGGTCGGCTGTGTCAACTGCGGCGTCTTCTATCGACTTGACAAAGATTTGCTCCTGGATGTCCCCGGGATTCATTGGCGTCTTGATCCATATTGATTGGGGTTTTGCATAATAATGTATCGCGTTTACTTTGTTCGGTCGGTTAGTGTGGGGCGGGCTTTGGGGGTGTCCCATTCGGCTTTTCTGGCGACCCAATTTACCCAGTTGAAACCCGTGTCATCGCGCGGTGTTTCGGGCGTCACTGTAAACTCGAACAGTCGGCCGGGCGCGTAGGTCCAGTCGATCCGGAATTGCGCGATGATTCCGCCTGCATACTCCTTTCTTAACAATCGGCCCTTCATGGGTCCGACCGCGTACTTCCACGGCGCCCGCCAGGTCATGAAGTCCGCATAAATGAACCAGACTCTGACCAGACCGCTGCAGTGCCTGGTGATCTCTTCGGGATGTAGGGTGAAGGAGTCCGACTTGGCGGAGTGAACTACATCCGAACGGGTCGCGTCGTTGGAGCCAACAGTATGCCAATCGGCGGAAACTAGAGGTCCACCCGATTTGGTGTCCCCCGAGGCGTTGTACTTGCGGATGAGGACCCCACCAAAATCATTGTCAACCTTGTGTCCGGGATCCCAGCCACCGTAACGCGCTACGCGATCGATCCCGTGCAGTTTGAACAGGCAGGCGAGGTTAGGCCAGAGCCATTCAGCGCCATTGGCGTCGTGGCCTCGGACGTATGGCATCCAGTGTTTGTATTGCTTGAAGGCGGTCTGGGAGTTCCAGAACTCTCTGTCGGCGTCGGTGGCGTGCGGGCGGGTGAGGACCAGCGTAATGATCATTTTCGGATCGATCTTCTGCAAGGTATTCCCTCGGAGAATCAATTGACCGCTGAGCAGACTTCTCCTCGATGGTTTGCGGGGCGCAAGTGATGTCGGCGGCCAGTTGATATCGAAGTCCACGGCTCCAGCCGCGGAAATGTGGGTCGATTTTGGAACGAACGGCGCGGGTCTACTTTTTGGCTGAGTGTCTTTGCTGCGAGTGCGCAGCCCTTTGCGCGTTTCGGGTTGTTCGACCGGTTCCCGGCGCATCCGCTTGCAACCGTGCAACGACAGCAGAACAACGAGGCATACAATCAATTGTATCAGCCCGTCCGTGCTGCGTGATGTGGGGATCCAAGTGTGTGGCATACTACAATACATGACGATCAGAACGCTATGCTGATTAGCAGAAAATCCGAAAAACAGCGGTAAAATCGTCGCTCCGCGACGTGTCAAAGCAATAGGACTAGCCACGGATAGCACGGACTACGTGGATTGTAACAACAGCGGCAACGAATTCATGTCATCCGTTTGTTCTGCCATAACGTCTAAGCTCAGCGGTCCCTATGCACATCGGGGTCCGCTGGAGCGTCTTGTTATATCCTGTATCGTTTTCTCTTCAATTCACCTGTGACATCACTACACGAGACGACTACGTTGGATCATGGCGACCCTGTGTTTCGGGCATTAGTAAGCGTCATCTAGTTTCGCTTTGGACAACCATTTTGCAAAGGACGCCGCAAGTTTTTCAACGTAGCCGCCATCATGGTAAAAGCACCATACCGCAAACTTATTCGAAGGGTCGAGGAACAGCGTGTCACCGTTGTTATCACCAATAGCAAGCCCGGCCGCGAGGCGTTCGAATGCGTAATCCTTACCGTCGGCGTCCGTTGTCGCTTCACTCTGAAATACGTCCCGAAGGGTGGCCACGTATCCGCGAAGTTGATGAACGTACGGGTGTTTCTTGCCATCGATGTTGACGCTTTCAAGAAGCTTGTCTGATGTCGCAAGCCACCAACCGTCTACGTTGTCATATACATACGGCTGGGTTCCCGAATGCGATTCGAGAAAGGTCGTGTACTCAGCGGGAAGTTCAGGAAGTGACGACATGTTCAAGGTCTCCTTGTGAACAGCATTGGTTCATGGACATAACAATTTATTCAAGCCCACGGGCACTGGGGGAGGATCGGGTATACCTTTGGAGCGAATCTGCTAGCCAAACGCACCAACGCCCAGTTCCTCATAATCACGTCCCCTTGTTTATAGAACCTTGCCGCCATCATAACAAACATAAACTCTGAGATTTACATGCAAATCCCCATCATTTCCAGGCTTCGCCGGGGTCGGCCCTTAAAATACCAAAATACCAAACAAGGCGTTTTGATCTATTTTTGTAGGGTCAATTCATGTTGGTCTCGTGCGCAAGTCCGAATTCGGGCGACCCAATTACTCACTCATTGGGTTTGGATCGTAGACGCCCCGATGCCTGCCCCGATACACATCGGGGTTCTTCGGGACTTTGAATCACGCGGCTGGAAGCCGCGTCTACGCTTTCAGATCGGACCGCTTTTTCATCCCGGACCATAAGCGACTGTAGGGCGTCATTGGAGTCAGCCCAGCGCTGCGCGAGAAAGGTGAGCGAGGTCGCTCACTGTCACAAGCGCGACAGGTGTGAACCTCCGCCCCATACCGCAAGCAGCCATCCCAACGCCCGTCGGATAACGGCAATTTGCACCCCAAACCTCCGCTAACACCCGCCGCCATAAAACCTTCGACCAATGCCACCGGGCGCATTTGCCTCGGAGATTATAAGCAGCACCACTTTCCCGCACGCGGGATCAGGCTGTGACACCTGTGAACCACTTGTGACACCCCCAGCCCTCCGAACGAACCAGTTGTCGTTAGATCCTGCTTGCCCTGGGGCGCTGAAGCCGGCGCCTATCGCAAAAACCCCGCGAGTCTGTCTATCACCTGCCCGACAACGATCTCCGGGCTCGAGGCCCCCGCCAGCACGCCTATGGAAAGCGGGCGATCGGCCGGTAGCCAATCGTCCAGCGCCACAGGCTCGTCAAGATTCAAATCGAAGGCAATGACGCGATCGGCCGAAATAATCGCATCGGCGTTTTCGATGAAGAATGCCGGAACGTACCCGCGCGCCAGTTCGTGCAGATGACGCGTATTGGACGAACCAAAGCCCCCTACCACCATCACGAGGTCGCACCCGGAGGAACACAGTTCGGCGGCGGAAGTCTGATGGTCCTGCGTGGCGTGGCAGACTGTGGGCTCAAAGAGCAATCTGTCCTCTGAAACATCCGCGGCGAATCGAGCGGCGAACGCCCCCTCGAGTATCTCTCGCACCGCCACGGTATCGCTGTAGAGCATGGTGGTCTGGCTGACCTGGGCAAGTTGCCCGAACGGCTCGAGCGAGGCGGCATTGGTGCAGACCGGCGGAAACAGTTCGGTGAACTTTTCGCCCGGTAGATCACCGGTAATCATGTCGGCGAACCGTCCGGTCTCCAGTAGGTCTCCAACGACCAGATACTTCCCGCCGACTGCATCAAGCCTGGACTTGGTGACCACCGTTTCGTCGTGTTCGGCCCGTCCGAAGATCAGCAC
>CAZSLS010000325.1:0-5659 GCA_964607575.1 uncultured Planctomycetaceae bacterium
CACGACTTCCTGCTGAACCTGATTACATTGGAAACCTGACTTTGCGGTTGCCCTGTTGATCCCGGAACCTCCAAGTTTGAAACTCGGAGGAGTAATCTCCATCGAAAGATTGAGATGCGCCTCAGCCCCAAAGTCAAAGTCGCCCCCCCAAGTTCGATCCGTTTTAAGGAACTACGCCGAATCTGTCTTAATCGCGATTCAACTCTGCCCCTTCGCTCTCAATCATCACCAGATTCTGAAACTCGGGCGGCATGGTCCCTACTCATTGAGGGTTCGCCTTTGTGAAGATCACCTTGCGCCCACGAAGGATAATCATGCGGCTTACCCACTGTCCCTTTTTTACATCGTATGTATAGTAGGAACCGTGACCATCAAGTCTTCCATCTCCAAAGACATAGTGTTCCGCATGCCCCAATGCGTCATATCTAACTTCGGAGAATGGAGGCGTTCCCGGAGCACCATTAAGTTGCTTTGTAAGGAATTCCTCCCGGGCCTTTTGCGACGGTGTTGGCCGGGAGACGGATACGGACTGACGATATGACTCCAACACCAACGGCTTGGACCATTTACTCCCGTCATTGCCGGAGGTGATCCCCGGGTCAATGTTCTGCTGACACCCCACAGAGGTCATCAGCACAAACACGCCAGCCAGGAAGCCCGTAATGTAACGTAACGTACACACTCGTATGACAATCATTTTCTGTCTCCACAAGTCAGCCCTGGTGTTGCACCTACCATATCTGTTTAAACCCGCATGTCCTTCCGGAGACTTGCCCATGGATGTCCCCGGAATTTTCCGAATTACCCCCCAGAATTCCGGAAGGAGTCTTGGGCCCAGGCAAGCATATAAGGTTCAACCAAATTCAAGTTTATCTTGCCTCTCGGTAAGTCTTTCCTGCTGATCTGGGTCAGGTTCCCCTCTTCATCCAGAGTTGCAAACCACCACCTCGGCTCGTCGCCTGGAGCACAGGCAATGTAATAGATTCCCTCGCTCTCCAAGATTGCCGCGGGAATTGAAGAGGTGATCTTGAATTCGATAGTCTTGCCGTCTTCGAAACTCACCCTTACATCGTGTTTCTGGTCTCCACCGCCAATGACGTTATGGTTGAACCTGAATCCCCGATTTCTAGACGAGATGATTCTCACTTCGGCAGTCCGTCCTCCAATTTGCGTTGTTACATCCCTCGTCTTGATTATTCGCCCACTTGTCCCCGCGCCCCTTTCACAAGAAGCGATACCCGACATTGCACCTGCAATGAGGAGGAACATGACAAGTATCTTCGCCCATCTGGTCTCAGCGTGATCACCGATCATCGGTAGTACTCCTCAAGACCTCAGATCCCAGTTCGCCCGAAGCCACGCATGCCATTAGCTGGGATTTCCCGGACGCCGTTGGGCCCGCGACCGTCGCAGGGTTCTCACAGTGATTGTATGCGATGCGGCGCGTTGTGCAAACTGAATGTGGGGTCTGGGCATCGGACCATAGACGTTGAGCCGCGCCATCGGTGAGGTCGGAGGGCCGATTCGCTGATCGATCCCTTCCGCAACGCAACCCAAGCCCCGGACGCCAGGTTCAGCTTGCTCGACGCAACGCATTGGATACAATCACTGCAAATGCCCCGCGAGGGTCGCGGGCCCAACGGCGTCCGGAAAATCCCACGCTGAAGACCCTTGACGTTGAAGAGAAGAAGGAAGAGCGGGAAGGAATGAGAATGAAATTCATGACGAGAGCCGCAATCGCAGCGTTGCTGACTTCTCTGTTCAGTTTCAGCGCAATAGCTGCCGAGAACAACGGTCTGGCGCCGGAAGTAACGGATCTTAACGCCGCTGACGTCTCGTACGGCAAAGAGAAGCTGATTGAATATCTCGACAAGCCGTACATCAGCACGGCCCCGACGAAACTGGATGATGGAATTCCAGTTGGCAAGCTCGGTGCTGACGGCGGCGACAAGAAAAAGATTCTCGCCTTCGCCCGCGAGATCGCCAAAGGACCCGAAGACACGAAGCACAGCACAGACAGCCTGCTTATCAGCTATAAGGGAAAGCTGGTTTTTGAATCGTATTTTCGACGCGGCCGCATCAATTATCCCCACTACCAGATGTCGATTACAAAGTCATATACAGCGCTGGCGCTCGGCCGGGCGATACAACTGGGACATCTCTCGATGGAGGATCTGAAGAAGCCTGTCGTGAGCTTCCTCAAGGATGTGGACAAAACCAAACTTGCAGCAGGGGCTGCGGAGATAACATTGGACAGGGCTATGCACATGGGCTCGGGCATTCGTCTTGATAGGGAGAAGGTCAAAGAGCTCAGGAAGAAACCCGCTCTGCTCAAGGGTCAGCGTCAGATCCAGGCCTATATGCAATACAGCGCGCCGATCCCGAAAAAAGGCGTGAAATTCAAATACCAGGGTTCCGATCCGGCGATGACGATGCAGGTTGTCGAGGCCGTTGTCGATGGCGGTGCGAAGGAGTTCATCAAGAAGGAACTGCTCGGGAAGATGGGTATCACCAACTACGGTTGGCAGGCCGACACCAGCGGACTTCCGAAATCCGCGGCCG
This sequence comes from uncultured Planctomycetaceae bacterium, assembly GCA_964607575.1. GTDB lineage: Bacteria > Planctomycetota > Phycisphaerae > SM23-33 > SM23-33 > BS750m-G57. The sequence goes on from CAZSLS010000325.1 coordinate 2,563, forward strand.
GATGCAGCATACGCTCTCGCGACATGCTGAAAATGGGAATGCTGGTCCTTTCCGACGGAAAATGGAACGGAGAGCAACTGATCCCGAAGAAGTTCATCCAGCGCGCCACGAGCCCCATAGTTCTGTCGTACGGAACGTCGTACTACGGGTATTTCTGGTGGATTAACAATTTCAAGGTCGGCGGAAAGACGCACCACTGCAAGGCCGGACGCGGAGCCGGCGGGCAGTTCATTCTGATCTTTCCGAAACTGGAGCTCATCGTTGTGATCACGGCGCACAACAAGGGGATGGGAACCATGCTGAAGGATGCGCCTGCGAGGGTCATTCCGGCTTTTGTTAAGGGCTGATCCTCGGATCTGTTTCGCAGACGGGATCTGATCAGGAGATAATAATGCTTCGCAGTGTCAGCTTAACAGTCCCGCTCACGCCTTTGGCGCGATGCTATAATATATTGGCGAGGCGCAGATCATGAATGCTATTTTGAAGCGATACCTGTTGTTTGTTTCAATCGTGTGGCTTTCGGCTGCCGCGGGGTGTTTGGGGCCTTCGTGGCGACCGGTTCCCAAAGCCCGCACAACTCCGCCTCCGTACGCCTTCGACGAGAACGGTTCGTTCGGGTGGAAGGCGGTCTGGGGGATGTCGCAGTCTTACTTCTCAAAGAGCATATCGTCGATGACGCGCCAGGGATATCGCCTCCACGATCTGGAGGTCTATCACGACGAGGACAACACGCGATTTGCGGGCATTTTCCTGAAAGACTCCCGACGCGGGTTCATTCGATGGCGCCTGACTCGCGGCCAGTTCGATCGCGATTTCAAGGTCATGACGCGCCAGGGTTACACCCCGGTCGATCTGGAGGTCATCAACGAACGCGGAACGCTGCGTTACTCGTCAGTATGGATGGAGAACCCGGGCGGACCGGGATGGCGGATGCGGTGGGGGCTGACCAACGGTGAGTTCCTCGACGAACTCGACACGTACCGGCGCAAGGGATATCGTCCGATCGATATCGAGGTCTACGGAATCGGCGCCAAAACTCGCTACGGTTACGTGATGGTCCGCGATCCGGGAGGCTCGGCATGGGTCGCCCGATACGGTAAGAGCGTCGAGAGTATGAATTCAGAGATGGATCATCAGCGCCGCAGACGCAGCAGGGTGCTGGACTTCGAACCATCGTATCCGCAGGGCAAACTTAAATTGTCGGCTGTCTTCGTAGACGATGCGTCCGCTCGCGGATGGACCTGGACAATGTGCCGCTCCAGCGGACAGATTAACAGCGCTATCGAAAGGCTCGGGAGCACCCACCGCCCGATCCACGTTGCGATAGGCCCGCACAAGGAAGGGGGGTTGGCTTACTTGTGGATATGGCAAAGGAACTGAAGCGAAGGGGCGGCGGGCTGGTCGAATCGACCGGGCCAAAAGCACGAAGAACATAAGTTGCACCAGTTTTATCTATCGACTAAACAGGGCTTATCGAGTATAATGCGACGCCTGTCTTAGTTCATATGCAATCCACCTCATAGCGCATAGTTGATGCACGCACGTCGAGCGGATAAAAGGAAAAAGACAGCACGTGAATCTTTTTTGAAGGAGAGAAAATGAAGATGAGGACATTAATCATACCGGCGGTATTGGTTGCTCTGGCTGTAGCGCCCGCAGCGCAGGCGGGAATGATTCTGGCGGGGTTTGAGACCGGCGTGGCGGACGCCACGATCGAAGCGGTTGGATTTACCGGGACAGCAAACGAAAGCACCGGCTGGTTCAACACCAGCAGCCTGGCGCAAGCGGACAGCGACGGGACTTTCGGAACGCTGGCGAGCGCCTCTACAGCAGCAAGTTCGTGGAAATACAGAAGCGGTTCTTTGGCGGGACCCTTCTACGTTGAGTTCACGCTGACGAACAACACCGGTTCGGACTATGCTTTAGAATACTTTCATTTTGACGCCGGTTACAGGGATGAAGGCGCCGCTCCAAATTGGTCGGTTGACGTTCGGCCCGGTTCGGACATTACCGTTACAAACATAGCCATGGGCACCCATCTTCCCGACGCAAAACCGATTTATGATTATGATGATATGGATGTCCCGCTGGCCGGGCTTGCCGACAGCACCCTGGAAGCAGGCGGGGCGGTGACCATAAGGGTTAGTTTCTCCGGCGGCAGCGGTAATGCGGGCACGGCCGGGCCCAACAACTACCTGGACAACATTGCGTTCACGGGCACGCCCGAACCCGCCACGATGGTCCTGATGGGTTTTGGCGGGCTGACCGTGCTGGCAAGGCGACGTCGCAGGGCGTAATCCGCGTTCATCCGCGGGAAGAAAACCGTTCACCGTTGGTCTTCGGGGATCGGGCAGGTCATGCTTGCGGCTTGCTGGAACGTTGGGACCGGGCGGAAGTTCGGGTGTTGCTTGTGTCGCAGGTTCTTCCTTCCCCAGTACGCCCCGTAGTATTGACAGTTGGTGTCGACCCAGTTGGTTATCTTCAGGAGTTCTTCGGGCTTCAGGTTGATCTTCTTGTGCTCTTTGGCGAGCCTGGTCGCGTGGGCGGCTTGCTTGGGGTCCTTGAGTTTCACCTTGCCCTTGGAGTGCATCGCCACCAGCACGCTGGTGTGCGAACCCAGCGACCAGGGGGGGAGATATCGCACGTTTCCGGACTTCGGATGGTTCTCTCCGATGGTCGGGCCGACCAACACGAATCTCCGCCTTCCGACGCCTCCCCTCCGCCTGGGCAAGAGGGATTCGTATGAAACGCTGAACATGGCCGTCAGCTTGCCGGTCAGGTCGAGTTTGGCTTTCGGTTCTTTTCCACCGTGGCATTTGACGCAATGCTTATCGAGAACCGGTTGGACGTCCGCGGCGTAGTCCAGCGCCCTCCCGCCGGAAGTTTCGCCCGGTTGCGGGCCGGGAACGGAAGGCGGGCGTTTCATGGCTTTGACGGTTCCTCGGGCGACGGCGGTTGCGGCGTCTTTCGGCGTCTCGTGACAGCCTATGCAACTTCGCCTTTCGCCCGCCATGTAGTTAACGTACGTCCTTTCGGTTTGCACGGACATGTAGTTGGCGTCCAGCGCCTGGAAGTAGATGTTCTTCATCGCGGGCAC
>CAZSLS010000326.1:0-5650 GCA_964607575.1 uncultured Planctomycetaceae bacterium
GAGCAGATCTGATGGACGTACGTATGGAACTTTCGCGAGTGATTATCACCGAACTCGGTGATCAGCAGGTGATATTCCTGCGCGAGGTCGACGGTGACCGGAGTTTTCCGATCATGATCGGAACGAACGAAGCGATAGCTATCGATCGCCGTCTCAAGGGCATTGAGACCCCGCGCCCGATGACGCACGACCTTCTGGCGGACGTGATCTCGAAACTCGGCGCCCGATTGGAGAAGATCGTGGTCAGCGAACTGCGCAGCCATACATTCATCGCGACGCTGCACCTGGTGACCGCTTCGGGCACTATCGAGATCGACTCGCGCCCGTCGGACGCGATTGCCGTGGGGGTGGCTGGCGATACGCCAATCTACGTCGCTCAGGAAGTTCTCGATACGGTCATGAACCCCCCTTCCAGCAAGCTCGACCGCCTGGAGCTGCTCCGCCAGCGGCTGGAGTTGCTCGGCGAACAGATCGCCGTCTTGAGCGAGCGTCTCAACGACGATGATTTCCTCGCCCAGATGCCCCAGGACGTGATAGACCGCCACCGCCAGCAACTCGAAGAAATGCGCAATGAGTACGACGCAATCCAGCGCGTGCTGCGAAAACTCGGGTAATGCCCACGCGCCCGCACGTCTAAATGTCCAATCCTCCGCCGGTTGGCTGATTCGCTGAAAGATGGGGCATTTCGCGGGGGTACTTGTTAACGGAGACTTAATGCATATAATGCAGACTGAAGTGCTATTTGTTGGTAATCTTGCAGCGTCGCGGGGCCTTTGCGGGCAAATCCCGGCGACTCTGGGGCAATGTGATGAAAGTCTTTATGCTTGGTTGGGAATTTCCGCCGCACATCAGCGGCGGACTTGGAACCGCTTGCCATGGCCTCACCAAAGGCCTCGACGAGATCGGTGTGGACGTGGTATTCGTTGTACCGACTGCAGTTCCGGTCGATACTCCGACTCACGTCAAGCTGCAGAGCCCCGCCACCCTGCCGCTGCTGAACCGAGGTGCGGCTTCGACGCCCGTGGCGGTCCATCCCGCCGGCGAAGAGGCGCCACCGCCCGTCCAGGAGCGGGTGTCGCAGCACGTTGAACTCCGCCAGGTATCGGCTCGCCTCCAGCCGTATCGCCAGTCGGAAAGCATTGCCCAGCCTGCAGTTCGCTCCCTGGCGGACGTTCCCGGCGCTACTGAAGCGCCCCCCACCGCCCCACCGGAGGTCACCGACGGCCTGAGCGGCGCACCGGCTCCGCGGCCGGAGCCCCGGTCGACCTCACCCGGCGAAGAGAATTACGGTGGCGATCTGATGACGGAGGTCCAGAAATACGCCAGGCTGGCGTTGGAACTCGCCGCACACGAAGACTTCGACGTCATTCACGCCCACGACTGGATGACCTTCTCCGCCGGTCAGGCGGTTGCGGCGGCTTCGGGCAAGCCCCTGGTCGTACACGTTCACAGTACCGAATTCGACCGTGCCGGCGAGAACGTCAGTCAGCATATTTACGAGATCGAACGTACGGGCATGCACGCGGCTAGACGCGTTGTCTGCGTGAGCTATCTCACTCGGGGAACGGCGATTTCCCGATACGGAGTGGACCCCGACAAGATCAGCGTGGTCTACAACGCCGTGGCGGCTGCAAACAACAACGTTTCGAACGTTCCGGCCCCCATCAAGCACGATGAGAAGATCGTTCTGTTCCTCGGTCGCCTGACGATGCAGAAGGGCCCGGAGTACTTCCTTGAAGCGGCGCAGAAAGTCATCGGTAAGTTCGACAACGTTCGCTTTATCATCGCCGGCGGCGGGGACATGATCGACCGCTGCATCAAGCTCGCCGGAGAGATGAATATCGGGCGTTACGTGACGTTTACGGGCTTTCTCCGTGGCGACGACGTCGCTCGCGTGTTCAAGATGGCGGACCTCTACGTAATGCCCAGCGTCTCCGAACCGTTCGGGATCGCGCCGCTGGAGGCGATTTCGCACGATGTGCCCGTGATAATCTCCAAGCAGTCGGGCGTTTCGGAGATACTCACCCACGCGCTGAAGGTCGATTTCTGGGACACCAACGATATGGCCAACAAGATTCTCGCGGTCCTTCGCCACGACCCCCTGCAGCGGACGCTGCGGCAGCACGGTCAGATAGAAGTCCAGAAGCTTTCCTGGCTCGGCAGCGCCAAGGAACTGCGCGATATTTATGAGCAGGTGGTATCTGAAGCGTGAGGGTGGTAAGCTGGCATTCGGCAGGCATCCTGTCCGCGTTATCCGACTAATTGACCCGTAAAAGCAGGCGTTGGAATCCGCATATGGCATCAGTAGTTTTTTACTTTCAGGTTCACCAGCCGTTCCGCTTGCGGCCTTATACTATCTTCGATGCCGGCGCCGGATACTTCGACGACGCCCGCAACATGGAGATCCTCAACAAGGTCTCCGAGAAGTGCTACCTCCCCGCCAACGAGGCGATACTCGAACTGATCGAACAATTCGACGGGAAATTTCGCGTAAGCTACTCGCTTACCGGGACAGTTATCGAACAGTTCCAGAAATGGCGTCCGGATGTCCTGAAGAGTTTCCAGGCGCTCGCGGAAACCGGATGCGTCGAGTTCATCGCCGAGACGTACTACCACAGCCTCGTCTTCCTGTACAATCGCGAGGAATTCATCTCCCAGACGCGCCGCCATCACCGCCTTATCGCCGACCTTTTCGGGCAGGAGCCAAAGGTCTTCCGCAACACCGAGTTGACGTACAACAACGACGTCGCCCGCGTGGTGGGCGATCTTGGCTACGAAACGGTGCTCACCGAGGGCGCCGACCACATCCTGGGCTATCGCAGCCCGAACTTCCTGTACCACCCGCCCAACTGCAAGGAGCTCCATATCCTGCTGAAGAACTACCGCCTCAGCGATGACATCGCATTCCGCTTCTCGAACCAGAGTTGGAGCGAGTGGCCTCTTACGGCGGAGAAGTTCACCGCGTGGGTCAACAGGATCAACGGTAACGGGTATGTCTGCAATCTGTTCATGGACTACGAGACGTTCGGCGAACACCAGTGGCAGCACACGGGGATATTCGACTTCCTGCGGACCCTGCCCGGTTTGATACTCGAAGGGGGCAAGAACGATTTTCTCACGATCTCCCAGGCGGTCGACCGCTACCCGTCCGCCGGGGAGATGGACGTTCCGCACATGATCTCGTGGGCCGACACGGAACGCGATATTTCGGCGTGGTTGGGCAACAGCATGCAGGCCAACGCACTTCACGATATCAACGAGATGGCCGCCGACGTCCTCGCTAGCGGTGACGAAGAGCTGATTCACGACTGGGGTCGGCTGCAGTCCTCCGATCACTTCTACTACATGTGTACCAAGTGGTTCGACGATGGCGACGTACACAAGTACTTCAACCCCTATGAATCGCCCTACGAGGCCTATATAAACTACATGAACATCCTCGACAGCGTCCGTGCACGAACAAAGCCAACCAATGAGCATGTATGAAGTTAACGTATGCGTAAGTTTCCGGGCGGCCCACGCCCTGCCCCTTGGCAACGGGCGAATGGAGGAATCTCACCAACATTCATGGGAGACTACCGCCACCTTCCGCGCCGCGCGCCTCGACGCCGAAATGGGCGTCGTGATCGACTTTCTTACCGTCCGAGACAAGCTGGGACAGATCGCTTCCCAACTCCACGACAGAGACCTCAACGCGATCGACGCATTCGCCGCGGCGACGACGTCGGCGGAGAATGTAGCCGCCTGGATCGCCGGCGCACTTATCGCCAAGTTACCGCCCGAGCCGGCGCTTTATCGCCTGTCGGTTACCGAAGCGCCGGGCTGCAGCGCCGCATATTATCCCGGCGATCCGTAACCGACGCCTTGACCCTGAGGGTTTTGCCCCCTAGGATGACCTGGTAACTACCATGAATTTCAAATGCGATAAATGCGGTAAGACCGCGACAATACACCTGACGGAGATTGTCGACGGCGACAAGATAGAGAAGCATTTCTGCCAGAATTGCGCTTCGACTGACGGGATCACCATAAAAGCCGAGGTCCCCATCGGGCAATTGCTGGAAGACTTCGTGCTGCAGTCCGGCGGTATCGAAGACGCCCCCGATATGGAATGCGACGTTTGCGGGATAAAGTTTTCGGAGTTCCGTGACGGCGGGCTGATGGGCTGCCCCAACGATTACGACGTTTTCGAAGACGCCCTGGTGAACATTCTCGAAAGGGCCCAGGAAGGCGCGGTGCAGCATATTGGCAAGGTGCCCCACGGCGCCGACGACGTCCAGAAGAGGCAGACGGCGATACTCCGCCTTCGCGCGGAGTTGAAGGCGGCAGTCGGCAGCGAGGACTACGAACGCGCCGCGGCGCTCCGCGACCAGATCAAGGAGTTCGAGAACTCATGAACCTTGCGGATCTGGCCAGACGCCCTACAGAATGGTTGAGAGGATCCGGGCAGATGAGCGACGTGGTCATCTCCTCCCGCGTGCGCCTCGCCCGCAACCTCGCGGGCATGCCCTTCCTCGGGCGGTGCAACTCCGATCAGAAGGGAGAGATTCAAGAACGCCTGCGCAACTGCATCATGGCCGCCGGTATCGCCGACGAAACTTTCTACCTGGACATCGCCGAAAGCGACCAGATCGATCGCAGCCTGCTGGTCGAACGCCATCTCATCTCCCACCAGCACGCGCGGGGCGCCCATCCACGAGGCGTCGCGTTCACCCCGAGCGAAACGCTGGCGATCATGGTCAATGAGGAAGATCACCTCCGCCTGCAGGTACTCCGTAGCGGATTGGCACTCGACCAGGCCGTCGAAGAGGCCATCGCCGCGGACAACCGACTCGAGGAAAAACTCTCCTTCGCCTTCCACCGCAAATACGGATACCTCACCGCCTGCCCGACCAACGTCGGAACGGGACTGCGAATCAGTGTGATGCTGCATCTGCCCGCCCTGAAAATGACCGGCGAAATCGAGAAGGTCTTCCGCGCCGCTCACGATATGAGGCTGGCGATCAGGGGGCTCTACGGCGAGGGAACTGAAGCCACCGGCGACTTCTTCCAGATATCCAACCAGACCACGCTCGGAAAGGCCGAAGACCAGATCATACGCGAGTTCTGCGTCGATACCCTGCCCCACATCATCGAATACGAACGCAAGGCGCGCGACGTCCTGCTCTCGCAGCGTGCAATAGCCATTGACGACAGGGTCGAGCGATCGCTGGCCGTCCTCCGGGCGGTGAAGCTGATCAGCTCCGACGAAACGATGTACCTCCTGTCGCTGATTCGCATGGGTATAACGCTGGGCAGGTGCGACGAACTGGACATGGTGACAGTGAACGATCTGTTCCTGATGACCCAACCGGCCCACCTGCAGAAGATGCACGGGCGCGAAATGGAACCGCTCGAACGCGCCGAATCACGCGCCACCTACATCCGCCAGCGCCTCGAAGCCGCCGCCAAGTAGCAGAGATCCCGGCGTTACGGGCCGGAAAACAGGTCCGCAAGCTCCTTGTACTGCAGCGCCGTAGCGCGGTCGGCCTGTCGCAGATAGAGCGTCGCCAGCAATTGATAAGCCGGTGCGGACGTCGGATTCAGTTCAATACACCGTTTCAGATTCTCAACACCCTCGGAGATCTTCTGCTGACGCATTAACTGATGG
>CAZSLS010000327.1:0-5643 GCA_964607575.1 uncultured Planctomycetaceae bacterium
CCTGCGGCTGGATCACCTCCTTTCTAGTGGATTAACTAGAATACCGATGCGGGAAGCCCTCCCAAGGGTAACCCCCCGCATGAGCAGAGCAATCTGCACGGTGTATGGTCAGCACAACCTCGAACTTCCCGCGAGGGAATACCGCCTACCGGCGACGGTTAAGCGGTGACGACATCACACTGTTTACGCTATACGAGAAACCCCGTATCCTCGGATTCGGGGTTTTCTCTTGCGCGCATCGCACGATCCTTGGATGTTGATCGCTACTGAACAACAAATTAAGATAACCACCATGAGGATAGCGCTGCTGGTAATCTTGACTATCGCCCCGAGCGTACTCGGCGAACCCGCACCCGCCCCGATTCCCGTCACCGGTCCCGCCCGGGCGGGTATGGAGAGTTTCGACAAGCTGATGATCTCTTTCGTCAGGACCCATCGCATACCCGGCGCCACGCTGGCGGTTGTACGAAAGGGCAAGATCGTTTACGCCCGCGGGTTCGGATACGCCGACCCAACCGCCCGCAAAGCGATGCAACCCGACAGCCTGTTCAGGATCGCCTCGATCTCCAAACCGATCACGTCGGCGGCGATCATGCAACTCGTCGACCGCAAGAAACTGCGCCTGAGCGATCGCGTCTTCGATATCCTGGACCTCAAACCGATAGGCGGGGGCAAAATCGATCCGCGCCTAAAGAAAATCACTGTCCGCCAGTTGCTGCTGCACACCGGCGGATGGGATCGATCCAAGAGCGGGGATCCGATGTTCCGACCGATCAAAATCGCCAAAGCTTTCGGCGAGAGCCCACCGGCAAGCAGCGAGCAGATCGCCCGCTACATGCTCACCGTACCGCTGGACTTCGATCCCGGTTCACGCATGGCTTACTCCAATTTCGGATACTGCCTGCTCGGACGGGTCATCGAAGCCAGGGGACGAATGAGCTACCAGCAGTACGTTCGAAAACACGTGCTGGCGAAGGCGGGCGTAACTCAGATGCGCATCGGCCGATCGCTGCGGGCAAAGCGCGCCAAGGCGGAAGTCACCTATCACACGCGCAAGAATCGCACCATGCCCTCTGTCTTCCCGCCGGTTGGGCGACCCGTGCCCGCGCAATACGGCGGGATGCACGTCGAGGCGATGGACGCTCACGGAGGGTGGATTGCTTCGGCGATCGACCTGGTGCGATTCGCACGCGAGTTCGACTCGCCATCGACCAGCCGCATCCTCAGCGCCGAGAGCATTACCGCAACCTTCGCCCGCCCGAACGACAAGAAAGACGCCGCCTACTACGCCTTGGGATGGAGTGTCCGCCCGGTGGGTAAGAACGGAAAGGCCAACACGTGGCATACCGGGGGGTTTGCGGGCAGCAGCACGCTGCTGGTCCGCAGGCACGACGGGCTCGACTGGGCGGTCCTGTTCAACATGGCCTGCACAGCAAAAGGCCGATACCTCGCCGACGAGATCGACCCGCTCGTTCACCGGGCCGCCAATGCGGTGAAGGTCTGGCCCGAAATCGATCTACTCGAAGCCAAACTCATCAAGTCACGCTGAGAGAGTCTCGACGCTACCGTTGAGCCTGGCGCGTTCGGCTGCAAATACCGCCAGGTGCGTCTCGTGCGACTCGCCCGGGCCCGAAAGTATCGCTGACGGATCGTTATCCGACACCGCGGTCAGGAATGCGGCCATTATCCGATCGTCCCCCCCGCCGTGTCCGCCGCTAATGGTCGCGTCGGTGGCTGCGGTGTCTATCGTCTCGCTATCGTCCGAGAGGAAGTCGGTGACGGTAATGTTCCGTCCGTCGCCATATATCTCGCCGCGGGTCCCGTGGATTCGCGTCTTGCGGCCGCCGGCGACATTGAACGCCGTCATCGTGAATGATGCAGTCGCCCCACCGGTAAACTCCATGTTCACCACCTGGTGATCGACGACATCGTTATCGCACGCATAGACACACCGCCCGTAAGGCCCCTCCCGCATCGCCTCGGTTATCGTTTCGGCGTTTACCTCGCCGGTAAGCACGTCCAGCGGCCAGCCGGTTCGACCTTCTTCGAGCATGCCCATGTATATCTTCGGCGCCGAATACGGGCAGCCAGCCTCGACGCCGCAGTCGAGGCAGCGGTCGGCGGCGCCCTCGGGCTGGTTGGCCTTTCGAAAGTGGAACAGCGACCCGAAGGATGAGACGCGAGTGCATGACCGGTCGATGATGTACCGGAGCCAATCGATATCGTGACAGCTCTTGGCCAGCAGCATGGGCGCCGACTCACTCTCATTGCGCCAGTTTCCGCGTACGAACGAATGCGCCTGGTGCCAGTACCCCACCGGCTCGATGTGCTGAACGTTGACGATCTCGCCGATCCGCCCCGAGGCGATGATGCTCTTGAGCATTTGCGTGTAGCGGGTGTATCGCATGACGTGGCAGACGGCGAAGAGGACATCTCCGCGGTCTTCGACGGCCTGAATTATCCGACGGCAGTCGGATTCGGTGGGCGCCATCGGCTTTTCCAGAAGAATGTGGTATCCCATCCCCGCCAGTGCGATCGCCGGTGCGGTATGCATGGCATCCGGCGTGGCGATGATTGCGGCGTCTGCGAATCGAGGCCGGGCGGCGGCGCCGGTCCAGTCATCCCAGACATTCTCGTCGGGGAGGGAGAACATCTCGGCGATCCGGTTTCGACGAAACTTATCCGATTCAGCGACGCCCACAACAACAGCATCGTCGCCATGCCGATCGATATACCGCGAATATCCAGCCCCACGCGACCCGGCGCCAATTACCAATACTCTAACGGGCTTCATTTGTGCCATCATACATCCGCCTCTCGGCGGGGATCAGTCGGGTTCGTCGCCGACGGGGTCACCGCCGGCGGACCGGGCCTCTGACCGAGCCTCAATTGATTTGGTAATTTGACGCACGCGTGACGAGACATCGTTCAGGCGATACTCGATCGAGTTGAGAATCCAGAACTGGAAATGATCGATCTTCGACTGCCTGTGGATCATCCAGACAATCTTGATCGATACCATGAACACCCCGAGCGACAAAGCCAACATAGGCGGTAGCACGTCTTCTGCTATATGATACATGTGACTGAGGACCTCAAAAACAAAGAGCCCCAACACGGCGAGAATAAATACGATGTTGACTATCGCCTCGGCCCGGTTCGAAGCTTTACCGCCAATCTGCCCCACCACGGCGCGGATCTTCTCCTCCTCGGCCTGGAACTGGTGCAACTCCTCCACCAACAATGGAGAAACGTCTTCATGATTCTGATTCTTCGCCACTACAATCTCCCGTACAAAAGGTCTTCAGGGCATTCCTAGCGATAAACTCTGCATCCAATCTTACCCGAGCCGGAACCGAAAATCCACTTTACCGACCGTAAATGACGAGCGCCAACAGCCCTTACATCTTCTCCATGACCAGGGCGGTGCGGCATGGAAGGTAAAATCGCAGGCGGTGGACTTCTCCCTCGCCGCCGGTGACCGGCTCAGTGAAATATCGCTGATCCGCGGTCAACCGACCCTGCCCTCCGAACCGCAATTCGTCGGTGTCCAGCACGAGCCTGTACTCGCCCGGCGGAACGTCGAGGGCATGATCGACCACCGATCCGGTCGGGTGAAAGTTGAACACGAGTACCAGCGGTCCGCGGCGCATCGCGAGGATCTTGTCGTCGAAATGGTCCAGCAGGTGCTCGGGGCGGTGGGAAGTTACGTCGCGCCGGGAAGCGACTGTATCGAGCATTGCGATGTCGAAATCGGCCAGGAAGTGATATTTCAGGTCGCCCGAATCACGCAGGCTCCACTGGCGCCGGGCGTAATGATACGACCAGTTATTGCCCTCGCGCGGGAAATCGATCCATTCCGGATGCCCGAATTCGTTGCCCATGAAATTCAGGTACCCGTCGCCGCCGGTGGCGATAGTCGCCAATCGCATCATTTTGTGCAGGGCGATACCGCGCACTATCGACATGTGCTCGTCATCGATGCCCATGTTCGTGTACATCTGCGTGTCGACCAATTCAAAGAGCATCGTCTTGTCTCCGACGATGGACTGGTCGTGTGATTCGACGTAGGTTATCGATCGCTCGTCGCTTCGCCGATTGGTAAGTTCACCCCAAAGCATGCCCGGGTCCCACTGCTCGTCGGGCAGCTTCTTGACGATCTTGAACCAGTGATCGGGAACGCCCATCGCCAGGCGATAATCGAATCCGCATCCGCCGTCTTCTATCGGCGCACCGAGGCCGGGCATACCGCTTACATCTTCAGCCACGGTAATGGCATCGGGCCTCAGCGCGTGGATCAGCTTGTTTGCAAGCGTCAGGTAGACCATCGCATCGCCGTCGACGGTGTCGTCGAAGTATCCCTCGTACCCCGTAAACGCCCTGCCCATACCGTGGTCCAGGTAGAGCATCGAAGTGACCCCGTCGAACCGAAACCCGTCAACGCGGTACTCCTCCAACCAGAAGCGGCAGTTGGACAGAAGAAAATGCAGCACTTGGGGTTTGGCGTAATCGAAGCATCGCGAGCCCCACGCCTCGTGGCGGCCTCGCGGTCCGGCGTGGCAGAACTGGTACTCGGTTCCGTCGAATCGCGATATGCCCTCGACGTCGTTATCGGCCGCATGCGAATGCACCAAATCCATTATCACCGTGAGCCCCATCCCGTGGGCCTCGTCGATGAGGGCTTTGAGCTGGTCCGGGGTCCCGAACCGCGACGAGGCGGCGAAGAAACTCGAAACCTGGTAACCGAACGAACCGTAGTACGGATGCTCCATGATCGCCATCAGTTGCACCGTGTTGTAGCCCGCACGGGCGATCCGCGGAAGGATGTTCGTCCGGAACTCCTCGTACGTACCGACCCGCCATAACTCCTGTGCCATACCGACGTGGGCTTCATAGATCAGCGGGAACTCCGGAGGCACCGGCGACTCATGCCGCCACTTGAAACCCTCTTGCGGCGCCCATATCCGGGCGTTGAATATTTTGGTCGTATCGTCCTGGACAACGCGCCGCGCCCAGACGGGTATCCGATCGAGTTGCCGCCCGCCGTGGTGGACCTTCAGGCGATAAAGTCCGCCGTGCCACAGCACGTGGTCGCTGAGAGACAGTTCCCAACACCCCTCGCCTCCGCGCCGATGCAGGCGGAATTCTTCGGACTCGCTCCATGCCGACAGGTCGCCGATCAGAAAAACAGCATCGGCGCCGGGAGCCCATTCTCGGAAAATCCATCCGCCATCCCGGCGGTGCATTCCGAAATACTCGTGCCCGCGGGCAAACTCCGCCAGGTCACCCTGCCCGCCGGTCAACTGCTGCTCCACACGAAGGGCTTCTTCCGAGCGCCGTCGGATAATATCCAGATACGGTCCAAGGCAAGCATCGTCGGTGAGTCTGGTAAGCTTGTTCGGGTCCGGGGTCATGCTTATCTGGCTCGATCTCTCAGAGTCATTAATCGCCGCTGACCGTCACCACAACGGTGCGGTTGCGGGGTCTTATGTCGCACTCCAGCAGAAATATCTGCTGCCACCTGCCCAACGCCATCTCACCGTCTGTAACGGGCACAGTGAGTGACGGGCCCAACCACGTCGCCTGAAGATGCGAATGTCCATTACCGTCATGCCACATCTCCTCGTGGCCGTAATCTTTTCG
>CAZSLS010000328.1:0-5517 GCA_964607575.1 uncultured Planctomycetaceae bacterium
ATTGAAAGGAGCAATCTACGATGATGACACGAACCAGACTCACGACGTTGACTGTAACCCTTGTGATGGCTGCGATGTCGACGGCCGGATGCGGTAAGCAGGAGATCCAGCAACTCCAAGGCCGCGTACAAGCACTACAGACCGAAAACGCCACACTTCTGTCCCAGAAAGCCGACGCCCAGCAGCAACTGGCCGCCGCACAGACAAACACCGCGGGACTCAGCAGACAGCTTGACGCCAAAGATCTCGAAATCGAAAGCGCCAACACCGCTCGCGACAAAGCCGTCAGCGATCTCGATGCCCTCAAGAAGGAACGTGCCGCCGGGCCCGACCCGGGTGCGGGCGGATGGAAAGCCGGTACGGTCGGAGCCGAAATCTCGATCGGTTCGGACGTGCTGTTCAGTTCGGGGCGGGCGACTCTGACGACCGGGGGCAAGCGAGCCCTCAGCCGAGTGACATCAGGTATATCGAGCGACCACGCGGGTAAGACTATTCGCATTTACGGGCATACCGACGCCGACCCGATCAGGAAGACCAAGAACCTCTGGGCTGACAACCTGGACCTGTCGTCCAACCGTGCGATGGCCGTCGCCCGGTACATGGTCTCCCGGGGCATAAAGGGATCGCTGATCGAGAGCATCGGTATGGGCTCCACTCGCCCGATCGCCAGCAACAAGACCGCCGCGGGCAAGAAGAAGAACCGCCGCGTCGAGATAATGATTATCAAGTGATACTTTTGATATTATCGAGACATTCCAACACTCACCGCCGGCCCGCCCATTGCAAAGGGCGGGCCGGTTTCGTGCTTTATCGCCAAACGCAACGCCGACGGTCAGGATCATGATTGGTATTATTGATTACGGTATGGGGAATATCCGAAGCGTGCAGCGTGCTCTGGAGCGGGCCGGTGCCGATACGCGGCTCGTGACGGGCCCGGAGGAGTTGGCCCGCGTCGACAAGATCGTCCTTCCGGGAGTTGCGGCGTTTGAAGACGCCATGGACCAATTGAAATCGCAGCACCTGCTCGATCCGATCGTCCGGGCGATAAGACAAGGCACGCCGTACCTGGGATTCTGCCTCGGTCTGCAACTGCTGTTCGACGTGTCGAAGGAGAACGGCGAACATCGTGGTATGGGCTTGATCGAGGGAGAGGTGGTCCGCTTCGACCTGGAGGACTGCGCCTCGGACCTTCCGCTGCGAGTACCGCACATGGGCTGGAATCGAATCGAATGGGAAAGAGCCTGCCCGATGCTCGAAGGGATCGACAGCGGGCAGTACGTCTACTTCGCTCACAGCTACCACGTCGTACCGACCGACGAAACAGTGGTCGCCACAACAACCGAGTATGGACGGAGTTTCACCTCGGCGGTATGGAAGGACAATATATTCGCCACCCAGTTCCATCCCGAAAAATCCCAGGCCATCGGACTGAGGCTCCTGGAGAACTTCGTGAAGATATGAGGTGACCGCACGGCGGTTTCGAACCGCAACCTGCCCCCTGAGAGAACCCGGACCGATCAAATGAAAATCCTGCCCGCAATAGACCTCCGAGACGGAAAGGTCGTTCGCCTCGAACGGGGCGACTACGACCGCCAGACAACCTACGGCGACGACCCGGCAGCGATTGCAAATGTATTCGCCGACGCCGGGGCCGAATGGATACACATTGTCGACCTGGACGCAGCCAAGTCAGGACAACCGACGAACACCGCCGCCATCGGAGCAATTCGCGACGCGGTGGATATCAGCCTGGAACTTGGAGGGGGGATGCGCGACGAGCAGACGGTCAGATCGGCGCTGGACGCGGGAGTCGACCGCGTAATAGTCGGATCGGCCGCCCTGCGGGACCTCCAATGGTTCGAGCAGCTCGTGGCTACCGACGGCCTGGACGGGCGGATAGTACTCGGTCTGGACGCCAGAGAAGGGATGCTGGCTGCGGACGGATGGACCACGCAGACCGAATGTACCGCGGTGGAGATAGCCCGGCGCGTCACTGATTGGCCTCTGGCGGGAATCGTCTACACTGATATCGCCCGCGACGGTATGCTCACCGGGGTAAATATCGCCGCGACCGACGAGTTGATAAGCGTCACTAACGTGCCCGTGACTGCCTCCGGCGGGGTCGCGTCATTGGATCATCTCCTTGCCTGCAAGGAAATTGGATGTTGGGGCGCCATTGTGGGCAAGGCCTGGTACGAGGGCCTGATTGACCTGGAACGGGCCTGCGAACTGACGGCGTAGTATTCGGGCTTTTGTTTGATTTTTTGAAAGTTTTTTTTGAAAAAGAGCTTTGAAATCAGCCAGAGTGCGGTAATATGTCAGTGGCGGAGTAAGGGGTGGAACTCTGGTTTTTACGATTGAAGTAGCAGATCTCAATTATTCAAGCTAACCCACCGAAGGGAAACTTTAAGGAAGGTTTATACGATGGTTGATCAAACTGAGAATGCAGATCAGGTTTCCGATGCTGCAGTGCTGACCGGCGAGGGGGTTCTGGAAGTTACCGAAAAGGGGTACGGTTTCCTGCGTCAGTCGTCAACGGGCTATCGCGCAACGCCCGGAGACGTGTTTGTCGGTAAGGACTTCATCCGCCACGGCGGGTTGAGGACCGGTATGCACATCGAAGGACGCGTTATCCCACCGACCAAGCGGAAAGGCGGACCGAGGCTCGAGGAAATCCTCTCGATCAACGGGCAACCCCACGACGAGTTCAGCAACGTTGTTTCGTTCAGGGAACAAATCGTCGTCGACCCCCACCCGATGCTTAAACTCGAATACCCGGGCGGACCGCTGGAAATGCGCGTGCTGGATATGATAACGCCGATCGGAAAAGGCCAACGCGGACTCATCGTCGCGCCGCCCAGAAGTGGAAAAACCATTCTGCTTCAACAGATAGCCAACGCCGTCGGACATAACCACCCCGAATGCGCCCTGTTCATCCTGCTGGTCGACGAGAGACCCGAGGAAGTCACCGAATTCCGAAGACAGTGCCCCCACGCCGAGGTCATCGCCTCGAACAACGACCAGGACCTCGCCAACCACGTTCGCGTCGCCGAGTTCACCATCGAACGGGCCAAGCGAATGGCCGAGTTCGGTAGGGACGTCGTCGTGCTGCTCGACAGTCTCACACGCCTCGGACGCGCCTACAACCGATACGTAGAAAACTCCGGGCGGACAATGACCGGCGGCGTCGATATCCGCGCACTGGAGATACCCAAACGCCAGTTCGGAGCCGCCAGGAAACTCGAAGACGGCGGATCGCTCACCATACTGGCAACCGCACTGATCGAAACCGGTAGCCGGATGGACGACCTGATCTTCGAGGAGTTCAAGGGAACGGGCAACTCCGAAATAGTCCTCGACAGGAAGCTCGCCGAACGGCGCGTCTGGCCGGCGATCAGCATCCCGCAGTCAGGCACGAGAAAAGAAGAACTGCTCGTCCAACCGTGGCAGTTGCCCAAGCTCCACATGCTGCGGCGGTTCCTGTCGACTCTCAGCGTCGATGAGGAGATGCTGCAGTTGATCAAGGCGTTGGAAAAATTCTCCACCAACGAAGACTTCCTCAAGCAGTTGAACGTTCGGGAGTAAGCTCTACGACCGACCGCAATCCTGATTTTCAGGAGAGGTGACAGAGTGGCCGATCGTGCGGCACTGGAAATGCCGTGTGCCCGAAAGGGTACCGCGGGTTCGAATCCCGCCCTCTCCGTTGAGCCCCGATAGTTGATGTACTCCATGACTACCGGGGCTTTCGTATGCGCCACGTATTCTAAGGGCGGGATTTGAACACGCGCGGGGCCGCAGGCCACGACCAGGTTCAGGTATCTGCCCGAACGCCGGACTTATCGAGGGTCCAACTCGATGTGGCTCACGGGGATATCTTCGGACAGATCCCTGATGTAGTAGCGGATATTTCTCGGCGTCAGACCGCTGGCAATACCGGCGAACCTGTCGTTGATCACCGTCAACACGTCACCGACACAAATGCCCATACGATCGATATCAGACGTCTGATCTGTCTGGCGAGCAGTATCCACCCGCAAATACCAATTATGGAGGGCCTCATCGGCAATACTCGCGATCAACTCACCGCTGACCAGATCAACGGGCGTCACGATGCGACACGTACCGTCTAGCATCATCAGTTTCGCCAACTCATTGGCGCTGTTGTGGACAAAGAGGCCCGACGCGGCCGCGTCGATCACGTCCTCGCGCTGGGCGGCCTGACCGACCGACCCATCGGGCCCCTCGTAGGGCAGGTCGGGGGAAAGGTATTTGGTGAATATATCCCGCGCTGCGGACATGTCCGGACGCGGAAGGACGATGCGTAAATCGCCGAATTTGGCCAGGGCGGACGGCATATCCCGGGCTCGGTTCGCCTCCCCGATCACGAGGATGTTGCCGCCGGCGTCAAGCTCCTGAAGCCCGGCCACCATGGCCCAAACCTTATGGTCTCTATCGTCATAGGCGCCGCAAGGCTCGATCTTGTCGATCTTGTCGATGAGAATCACGATCGGAATGTCGGGGTTTTGCTCGCCTCTCTCACGCACAGTGCGAAGCAGCCTGTGGATATTGCGTTCGCTTGCGCCGAGGAACGCAGAGGTCATACCATCGGTCCTGGCGTGGAAGAAGCAACTCGTGCCCGCCTCACTCACGTGCCCCATCCAATTGGCCAGGGCGCGGGCGGTCATTGTCTTTCCATTACGGGGAGGACCCTCGATCAGGATCGACAGCAGCCGACTCAATCCGAAGCGCTCGCGTAAACCAGGGGACTTCATGTACCGCTCTAAACGTTGCCTGAGTTTGGCGATGACATCGTCGAGCCCACCGATGTCGTCGAATGTCACGTCCGGGGATTCTTCTGTGAAGTCCATATCCATATCCTCCCCCCACGATACGCCCGAGGCGGTGCGTAGCCGGCGTTTCATTTCCCGATTTCAGTCACCGCCCCTCGTCGTGCTCAATATTATACCCGCGAGCGGTGATTACCCCAAGGCGTCACCCAAACATCGCCCACTCCTCAAGGCCCCGGTCCTGTTTCCTGATGGGCAACCCACTGGCCAGTTCACCGCAAATGGACCCTTATTCTGCGTGTATACCTCTTGTGTATTCTCTGAAATCTCGCAAATCTGTGTAAATTTTAGGTCAGTTCTTATCGGTGGAATTAATCTCGTCTGCAAAACGGTCGATAGTAGGTGTGGATGCACATGAGGCGGGCGTAACGGACCGAAGTGCGGTCGACCACGCCCAAAGACATGCCTCATGAAGTTTTGCGAGAGACCGCAAAGCGACTCAGTCG
This sequence comes from uncultured Planctomycetaceae bacterium, assembly GCA_964607575.1. Lineage (GTDB taxonomy): Bacteria > Planctomycetota > Phycisphaerae > SM23-33 > SM23-33 > BS750m-G57. The sequence goes on from CAZSLS010000328.1 coordinate 5,294, forward strand.
GATGGGGTAGTACCGGTTGTTGGGTCAGCCAAGTCTTTGCCGAAAGCTCTCCGTAGCGAGAAACAGTAAGGGACTCTCTGTGCTTGCCCTCTAATCGGGGCGGTCCGGGCAGGCCCGAAATGGAGTAGTGAAAATGCAACTTAACGCACTGATAGTAGACGATTCAGGCATCATTGACCTGCTCCCCGAAAACTGATCCATGTTGAGTGAGAGTCTCAGCCGAC
>CAZSLS010000329.1:0-5435 GCA_964607575.1 uncultured Planctomycetaceae bacterium
GCGTGAACGACTTGCCCCTGAGCATCGTGCTGAGCTGGTACGAACAGAAAGCCGTCGCGATCCTGCTCTCGCTGCTGCACCTGGGCATCAAGAACATCCGCATCGGTCCGTCCCTGCCGGCGTTCGTGACTCCGGCGGTTCTCGGCGTCCTGGTCGAGAACTTCAACGTCGCCCCGACCGGCACGCCCGACGAAGACATCGCCGCGATCCTCGGAAACTGATTTACAACGAAGTGCATGATTTGAGTGGCGGGTCGCCTTCGGGCGCCCCGCCGCTTTTTTTTGTCAAGCCCTGAAAACTCAACATCTTCGTGCATATACTTTTTTGTGGAACTTTTTCAGCGGGTCAGACGTTCGTTCAATTGACAGCGCTCCGGTTCAGTACCGGACCGAAAGAATCACAGCCACTGAAATCATAGCTTTGTAAGGAGACTCACATGACTAGAAGAATCGTATTACCATTGCTGCTGTTCCTGGCAGCCGGGATGCTTATCGTCGGTTGTACGAAGCCCCCGGATCCCACGCCGACGGCCAAGACCCTCTGTGGCGGTTGCGGGCAGATCAAGGGCTCGGACGTCTGCTGCCAGGCCGATGCTGACAAGTGCGGCAAGTGCGAACTGGCCAAAGGCGCACCTGGCTGCTGCAAGATCACCAAGGGCACAGACGCCCCCCTGTGCGTCAAGTGCGGACAGATCAAGGGCACGGACGTCTGCTGCAAGGCAGGCGCCGACAAGTGCGGTAAATGCAGTATGGCCAAGGGTTCTCCGGGCTGCTGCAAGTAACCGGACAAACTCACGAACTGTAGAATCGAAAGCCCGGCGCCCCCTCACGGGAGCGCCGGGCTTATTCATTTCACTGCTCTCTTGTAAGCCCGCGCCGAGAGGGTATCATCGTCGCAGAGATATTCCTCCAACCTGAAGGCGAGCCCATGATAGACAACATCAAACTGATCACAATCGCAATGGCAACTCTGGCGGTCACATGTACCGCCCGCGCGGAAGTCCGCCTGGCGAACATCTTCGGCAACCGGATGGTCCTGCAGTGCGACAAGCCCATCAGCGTTTGGGGCTTCGCTGCGCCCGGAGAGAAAGTGACCGTCCGGTTTGCTCCGGCCAAAGGCGACGCTCAGAGCGCAAGTTCTACCGCCAACGCCAAGGGTCTGTGGTCTGTCGAATTGAAAGCGATGAAGCCCACCTTCGAACCCGGTAAGCTGCTTGTCGAGGGCAAGGCGAGCAAGACCGCCCTCAGCGACGTGCTGATCGGCGAATTGTGGTTGTGTGGCGGGCAGAGCAATATGGAGTGGTCGCTACGGGGCAGTCTTAACGCTGACATGGAAATACCGTCTGCCGACTTCCCGAATATAAGATTCTACCGCATGCCGCACATCGCACGCCCGAAAGCCCAGAGCGATGTCGACCTCAAGGACGCAGGCAAAGGCCAGGGCATCTGGCGCCCCTGCGTTACCGAGAATGTCCAGGATTGCACCGCGGTTGGTTACTACTTCGCACGCCGCCTCCGTCGCATGCTTAAAGTTCCCGTGGGGCTGATCGACACCTCCTGGGGCGGGACGATGGCCCAGCACTGGACGCCGAGAAAAACGCTCGAGGGTTTTCCCGAAATGAAGCCCTACATCGAGAAATTCGACACCGCCATGAAGCAATGGACCGACGGCGGCGGTGAAGAAGGCGCCAAACGCCGCTACGCCGCGGACCTCAAAGCGTGGGAAAACACGATGGCGGAGGCCAGGGGCGATCGAAAAGCGCGAAAACCGAATTCCAGGGCCTACACGACTCCGGCCACCAAGCGTCAGCCCGGGGGGATGTTCAACGGGATGATCGTCCCGATAAAGCGTATGAGATTGCGCGGGGTGCTGTTTTACCAGGGCGAGAACAACTCGTTTGGCGAAAGCTGGAAACCGTTCCACCGCACGTTTCCCGCGGTGATTTCGTCGTGGCGAAAAGCGTTCGGCGACGAAAAGCTCCCGTTCGGGATCATCCAGATCGCCGGTTGGTCCAGCCGCCGATCCATGACCTACGACATGAACCACCACACCAACGTCATCCGCGAGATACAGTTCCTCACGTGGCGCCGCACGCCGGGTACGGGCCTGATCGTAACGTTCGACACCAACTCGACCCAGAGAATCCATCCGCCTCTGAAGCTCCCCGTCGGCCGGCGGTCCGCTCGGTGGGCTCTGGCGGAAGTCTACGGCGTCAAGCGATGGGGCTCCAAGGACCCCCTGGAATGGCGAGGCCCGATTTACAAGGGGATGAAGATCGACGGTAAGAAAATCGTCATCACGTTTGAGCCCGAATCGTCCAGGAGCTTGCGCCTGGACAAGGACAACGATCGCGGTTTCTACATCGCCGGAAAAGACCGCAAGTTCCACTTCGCCCGGGCTCGAGTTTTCACGAAGGACAAGAAGCAAATGCTCCAGGTCTGGTGCGACGACGTGCCCGAACCGGTGGCGGTTCGGTACGCCTGGTCGAACTTGCCAATTGGCGGGTTGGAGAATTCCCGCCATTTGCCCGCCTACCCGTTCCGCACCGACACCTGGGCGCTGACGCCCCACCAGTCAACCGGCGAGTACCACGTCGACAAGAAATAATCGTTAATCACACCGTTTAGCGGCGGGGCAACGCCCCGCGTTCGTCGTTGAACGGCGAGCGTCGAGCGGTGCTCGACCGCTAAACAGTTCGTTGCATTAAGATCCATGATGGTGTAAGTGTGCAAGGAATCGCGATTGTCACTTCGTCAATCGTTCCGTGTCCATGATTGACAAATACCTTTGAGTGTGAATTCGAGCAGCGCTATACTGCAAGTGGGAACCAACTGTCTCTTGTGATCGTTTAGGAGGGTGACGGGTCGACAGCGGGTAACTCAGACCCAAAGGTGACAATCATGAATATGAAGCAAGCGGCGATAGCGGGGCTCATTCTGGGCATTACGGTGATTTGTGGATCTGCGAATGTGGGGCTCGCACAGATCGACGGTTTCAACCCGCTCGGAAACAAGGCCTCGGGCGAATTGTTCACGCGGGCCGATGGCGGGAAGATCCGGGCGGTTATACGTATAAAGGTCGACAGTGGGTGGCATCTTTACGATGCGGATAAGGGACACCCCAAAGTCATCGGTACCGACACCAAAATCACCATGGGACCCGAGTCTGTGAAGTGGTCGAAAGTCGTATTCCCCAAAGCGGATCGTATCCTCCAGGCGCCTGAACTCGCCGGTCCGAACGTGTGGATTAACTCCCACGAAGGAACGGTCCTGCTGTACGCGGTGGGTGAAGTTGCAGGCGACGCGTCCGGCGACAACATTACCGCCAAGATCGACGGTCAGACCTGTTCGGACACCTCCTGCATGCCTTACGCCGAATCGCTCAAGAGCCTCGGGCGCGGAGGTGATGCGCTGTTCGCCGCGTTCCCGGCGAATCTTTCGGCCTCCGACGCACCGGCGGCCACACAACCAGTCAAGCCTGCTATAGTCGACACGACCGACTACTCCGCGGTCAAGTTTCCCGATTACACGCTGCGCACCGGCGAGAGCGGGGAGCACGGTCTGGTTGTCTGGTTTGCGCTGGCGTTTCTGGCGGGGATGCTCATGAACGTCATGCCCTGCGTCCTGCCGGTGATCTCGATCAAGATACTCAGCTTCGTTCAGCAGGCCGGTGAATCGCGAGGGCGGATGCTCGCCCTGGGCTCGGTGTTCGCCGCGGGGATGCTGCTGGTCTACTGGGCACTTGCGATAGCTGCAATAACGCTGGGTCTGAACTGGGGCGAGCAGTTCCAAAGCGATCAGTTCATGGTGGTTATGATCACCATAGTGTTCGCGTTCGGACTGTCGCTGCTGGGCGTTTTCACGCTCGGTGTACCCAAACAGGTGAACACACTGGCGGCCGGTATAGGTCGCGAGGGGCTCGGAAATGCGTTCTTTAACGGTATGCTCGCGACCTTGCTGGCTACGCCATGCAGCGGTCCGTTTCTGGGCGGTACGCTTACATGGGCCCTTTCGCAGACCCCGCTTACGATCTTCCTGATCTTCACGATGCTCGGTCTGGGGATGGCGCTTCCGTACGTGGTGCTCACCGCGTTCCCCAAGCTGCTGGTGATCGTGCCCAAACCGGGTCCGTGGATGGAGACATTCAAGCAGGCGATGGGTTTCCTGCTGATGGTAACTGTGGTCTACCTGATGATCTCAGTGCGGAGCGATATGCTGCTGTTCGTAAACGCATTCCTGGTGTTTGTGGGTATCGCCTGCTGGTATTGGGGGCGGTTCGCAAAGTTCGGGCAGAGCTCCCTTAAACGCTGGATTACGGTGGTTGTAACTGTTGTTATCGTGGCGGTCGGGGCGCAGTTGTCGTTCGGCACGATGCGGGGCGCGTTTGCACCGACCAAACCGGGGCAGGGCCACATAGATTGGGTCGAGTTTGATCCCGACGCGTTCAATGAGCACATCAAGGCCGGACGCACCGTGTTTGTGGACTTCTCCGCCACCTGGTGCCCCAACTGCCTCTGGAACGAAAAGATGGTGTTCGAGACCGATGAAATCAGCAAGTTGCTCAAGAACAAAGGCGTTATCTCCATGCGGGCTGACATTACACACAATAGCTCTAAAACCCGCATGCTCGTGCGGTTACGGTCCAAGCTCGGCGGGCGATCGCTCCCGTTCCTGGCGGTGTTCCCGGGCGATCGCCCCAACGAACCGTTCGTCCGCCCGGACATCATAAGTGTCAGCACCATGCGAGAGATACTCAACTCCGTCCCGGATCCCAAGAAAGAAACGTCTGATTAATGGAACCCGCCGGAATACTGCTGCGTTTAAATAGGTGACAGGAAATAAACTGAAAGCCCCAGCGGCCCAACGGTAAAGGAAAGCACAATGAAAACTAAACGAAACAAACTCAACGGGATGTTCCTTGCGGCGTTACTGCTGGCGGGGCTCGTAGTTGCGGCCTATGCAGCCGCCCCCTCCGCCGCCCCTGCGGCAAAAGTAGCTTGTGCGGACTGCAAGGATGGAGTGATGTGCAAGGCCTGCCTGGCCAAACACCGCCACACCGCCCACGCCAAACTTGCGGGTGAACTTGGCGTCGCCCTGAAGAATCTATCGGCCGCCGAGAAAGCAGTCGAGGATGGAAAGAAGTCCCAGGCCCTCAAGTCGCTTGCCAGGGTCAGGGAGTTGCTGACCGCCATCCACGATCGCGCCAAGTCAGCCGGGACCAAACCCCCCGCCGGACCGGTCGTCAAGGGTTGGACCGAAGACCTGGACCTGGCGATGGAGTTCGCCGCCCGAACCAAGCGCCCGATCGTGCTGGACTTTACCGGTAGCGACTGGTGCGGATGGTGCATCAAGCTGCACGACGAAGTGTTCTCCAAAAAGGCGTTCAAGGACTACGCCGACAAGAACCTCGTCCTGGTCGCCATCGATTTCCCGCGC
>CAZSLS010000330.1:0-5430 GCA_964607575.1 uncultured Planctomycetaceae bacterium
CATGATACCGTCGTCGGCGAGGACGGCGTATTCGGTGAAACCGGCATCGCCGCCAACGTCGCCCTCGACAGACGCCGAGACATATCCGATGTTTCCGTGCAGGCCTTCGGCTTCGACGAGGTCCGCGGCGGTGAATAACCACTGCTCGCCGGCGTCCAGCACGCCGTCAGTATTCGTGTCGCCGACGTTGAAGTCGCCGTCCATTACCGCGGTCGGAGTGAAGTCGTCGGCGTCGTTACCGGGCGTACCGTTATCGTCGACGATTTCGAAGTCGCTCAGAAGTCCATCGCCGGTCCTGGTCACAACGTAGGTCCAGACAACCGTCCGGCCGATATCAGCGTTGACCGCCTCGGCTGGCGTATCAGCATCGTCTCCGTAGCCTTCTTCGTCAGCATCGTCCAGGTCCGCGCCGATCCCGTTGGTTCCGAAGAAACCGTTGACTTCGATACCGCCGACCACGTCGCCGAGTTGGATCGGCGCCGAGCAGGACGTGTGATACTGCACCGTTTGAAGGAGATCGCCATCGTCGGCGTCCATGATATAGATGTACGTGTTGGACTTGAAGCGGTCCAGACAGGCCGCATTATCCACGTCCAGAACGAACTCGTCACCGAGGGCGATATCCTCGCCGCTGAAGAACGTGTTGCCCGGCGAGACGCATGAGAGGTTCGAGGCGCTGGAGGCGATAATATCGACGATCGCCTCGAATGGTTCGAATCCTGGTTCATCGGTGACCGCATATTTGCCCGGCGGTTGGAGGGTGTCGGTGGCGTCGGCGCCGCCGCCGGTGTATTTCATGGTAAGTTCCACCGGTTTACCGTATGCGTAATCATTGCACATAATATCCCCGGCGTCGGGAGCAGCTTCGACATACACGAACTTTTCGACATCGATACCGTCGCCCGAAAGCAGCAGTCGCGGTTCGAGCGGCTCCATAATCGCCGGCGGCAACGCGGAGTTCGAGCGTGGGTTCAAACGTAATGGATTGTTGGCGATGGCGGACATAGAAACTCCTTTTCTTCCGTGAATACTGTTTACTCTCCAGATGATATTCTTGCCGACTACAGTTTTAGAATCGACGCAAAACCGTCCTGACCGCACACACTTACGCATGACCACCGAGGACTTCTCGACCGCCAACCATGCTGCTTTGGACAGTTTCCATGTTTCGGATTTCGGCCCGGTAAGCTGTTTAGCATGAGCCTTTTGCTCATCTTCAGACAGCGAGAGTTGAGAAAACGGGGAATTCGCCCGCGTCAGAACGTATAATCGCCGGGTCAGGAGATATCAAATGAATCGACGCGAATTGCTTCGTCTCGCCGGTGTGGGTGCGGTGGCTTTTACCGGCGGGTCCGCTTTATCGGTAGCGGCGAAAGAGAAACCGGCGTCCGCCAGAGTCAACATAATCTTCATTATGGCCGACGATCTGGGTTACGGGCATCTGGGCTGCTACGGGCAGAAGAAGATACTCACGCCGCACATCGACCGCCTGGCCGGCGAGGGTATGCGGTTCACTGACTTCTACGCCGGATACACCGTCTGCGCACCGTCGCGGAGCGTTCTGCTGACGGGCATGCACCACGGACACACGCCGGTCAGATCGAACTCGGGCAGTTCATCGCTGCTGCCTGATGAGACCACGCTGGCGCAGGTGCTCCAGAAGTCGGGATACTCCACCGGCGGGTTCGGTAAGTGGGGCCTGGGCATCGAAAACACGCCCGGACACCCCAACCGCAAGGGCTTCGACGAGTTCTACGGTTTCTACCACCAGATACACGGACACTTCTACTATCCGTACTGGATATGGCACAATAGCAAGAAGATGCGGTTGTTCGGCAACGCGGGCGGAAAGCGCGGGCAATATGTCGAAGACGTGCTGCACGACAAGGCCATAGAGTTCATCAAGGCGTCCGCCAAGAAGGACAAACCGTTCTTCTGCTACATCCCGTCGATAGTCCCGCACGTGGAGTTGGCGGTTCCCGAAGAGTCCGCCAAACCGTACCGCGGAAAGTTCCCCAAGAAAACGATCAACGATCCGCGAACCGGATACCTCGGCAGCGATGATGCGTACGCGGTGTACGCGGGCATGATATCTCGCCTCGACCAGCATGTCGGCGAGATAATGGCGCTGCTGAAGGAACTCAAGATCGACGATAACACGCTGGTGATTTTCACCGGCGACAACGGACCGCAGGGAGGACCCTGGAAACCGTTGGACGAATTCTTCAACGGGTCCGGACCGTTGCGCGGGACGAAGGGCAGCCTGCATGACGGCGGGATACGCGTTCCGTTCATCGCGCGCTGGCCGGGGAAGATCAAGCCCAAGACCGTCAGCGGCCACATCGGCGGTTTCCACGACATGATGGCCACTTTCGCCCAACTCGCGGGCGCCACGGCGCCGAAGAATGATGGGATATCCATTGTCCCAACGCTGCTGGGCTGGGGCGATCAGGAAGCCCACGCGTACTTGTTCTGGGGCGGCGGCCGGTCGACGGGGATCAGGATGGGCAAGTGGAAAGCAGTGCGGTCGAGCAAGACGCCCTGGAAACTATTCGACCTCAGCAAGGATATCGGCGAGAGCAAGGATGTGGCGTCTGTAAATGCGGACATCGTCAAGAGAATCGAAAAGATCGCCGCCGAAGCCTACACCAAGCCGCGAAAACAAACCGGCGGGGCGCGAGTAAACATCAGCACCTACGTCCAGGGCGACCGAATAAAAAACAAGAATGCCCGCTGACGTCGAACGGCGAATACTCAGAAAGGAATACGAAATGTTACCGCAACAGAAAAAGGCGTTCGGCGAGTTTTACAAGTCCGCGAACAAGAATGGAATCCTGGACGATAAGACGACGCTGATGATCCACCTTGCCGCCGCGATGGCGCTGGGCTGCTATCCGTGCATGGAGCATTACCTGGCCCAGACCGACAAGACCGGACTCAGCGCCGACGAGATCTCCGCGGTCCAGGCGATCGTGATGGCCGTATCGGCGGGCAAGGTCAACGCCCAGCTTCAGGACGTCCGCAAGAAGGACTCGAGCTGCTGCGACGACACCACTTGCGGCTAATAGAATTATCCGTCTCGAAGCTACGCGATAAGAACATGGTGAAATATCCGGGTTAGCGAACCGAATGAGTCAACATCAGTTGATCGACTGCCAATAGAGAATCAGCGCTGCCGGTATTACTGATGCGAATAGACAGTTTTTTTCCCAGAACGCCGGGGTAGATATCGGCCCGGAACGTCACTTTGAGGTACACAGTTCTTTGAAATGTGACATACCATCAGGGCGGGCGACATGACGACTCGACAAATAGGGAAATGATTGTAAGTGGCCGTTCGGATGGATGATAGCGATGGTGCGATCGTGTTTTGGCGATCCTGTCGGCCGCCGGATGGTGAGGGGATCAGCACCGAAAGTGTGAACCAATTGTGACAGTGTAGAAAACAGAACCCGCGAGAAACGGGTGTCGGGATTTTTTTTCGTCGAGGGTGTGTCCTTTCCCGCGGGTGCTTCGTCTGTAATGGTGGAAGCACGATTCAGCGATACCCGAGACAGAAAGGACAGAGACATGAGCGAACAGAAAACAAAACCCGACCCGGCCGGATGCTGCGGCGAGATGCCGATCCAAACCGAGCAGGGATGCCCATGCACTTCGATGATGAAGAAACACCCCTGGACCGCCCGCATGATCTGCGGGGGCGCAGGGCTGCTGATACTGACAGTTCATCTCGGCGCGGTCCTCGGGATCATCGCCTTCGTCCGGACGCTATAAGGAAAGCTGACAATGACAGACATAAGAGAAGAAGTTCGAAAGCAGTATGGAAAGATCGGCGCGGCCGGTAGGGCTCCGGGCAGTTGCTGCTCACCGGGTTGCTGCTCGCCGCTGGAGACCGGCGCAGGACCTTCGGCGGCGGATATCGGATATTCCCAAGACGAGACATCTTCTCTGCCCGAGGGTGCTAACCTGGGCCTGGGCTGCGGTAACCCGCAGGCAATCGCGTCGCTACAGCCGGGCGAAACGGTTGTGGACCTCGGCAGCGGAGGCGGGATCGACTGCTTCCTTGCCGCGAAACAGGTCAGCGAGAGCGGAAAGGTGATCGGTGTGGACATGACTCCCGAGATGATCGACCGCGCCCGCGAGAACGCACGGAACGCAGACACGCCGAACGTCGAATTCCGCCTCGGAGAGATCGAACATCTGCCCCTGGCCGACGCCACGGTCGACGTTATAATGTCGAATTGCGTGATTAATCTCTCGCCCGACAAGCCGGCGGTATTCAGCGAGGCATTTCGGATTCTCAAGCCCGGCGGACGCCTGGCGATATCGGACATCGTCGCGACCGCCCCGCTGCCCGACGAGATCCGCGAGAACATCGAATTGCACGTGGGGTGTGTAGCCGGTGCGGCGACGATCGATGAAACCAGGTCAATGCTCACCGCGGCCGGCTTCGAGCAGATACGCATCGAGACGATCGAAGCCAGCAGCCGTATCATAGGCGGTTACTTTCCCGGTTTGGGGCTCGAAAACTACGTGGTTTCTGCTACAATTGAGGCGGTGCGGCCATGATCGGGTCGGTCGCCGGTATCGAAATGCGCGAGGCGGACATGGAACGCAGCGCCGAGACAGAGCGACTTTGGGGGGCCTTGCACGATGCATTGTTGGCCTACATACGACGCCGCGTCGAAACGCTCGACGACGCCGAAGACATCCTCCAGGACGTATTCGTCCGCATCCACGCTAACCTGGGTAAACTTGACAACGTCCAGAGCGTCACCGCCTGGGTATACCGCATCGCCCGCAACGCCATCACCGACTACCACCGCAAGACAGCAGCCAATGCACGGACCATAGACAAGATGGCACTCGGGGCGGTCGAGTCATCCGATGCAGTCGATATCACCGATCGGGCGACCGAAGAGTTCTCGCACTGTATCGAACCGCTGTTGGGCGAAGTGCCCCAGCCGTATCGCGAAGCGATCGAACTGACCGAACTGGGCGGAATGACCCGCAAAGACGCCGCGGCGCAACTGGGCCTGTCGGTCAGCGGTATGAAGGCCCGCGTCCAGCGCGGGCGGGGAAAACTCAAAGACGCCCTGCTGGATTGCTGCAACATGGAGTTCGACCATCGCGGAGGACTTCTGGACTACGACCGCCGCACGGACAGCAATTGCGACAATTGTGATTGCGGGTGACAGAATCTGGGGCGTCCCTGGAAACTCTCGATACCACCGGCGTCAAGAGTCGCAAGCACCAGCGACGCCATCATGGCGTATCCGGCGAGTTGACTGTTTCCAATGCGTCAAGGAGCGGGATTACCACGTTCCCGCGATTCAAAACGGTCTCGGCCAGACCGCGGGCCCTGCGGGAGTATGCGGCGCGAAGGTCGTCATCGCCGGCCAACCGCCCAATCGCCTCGGCGAAAGCCTC
>CAZSLS010000331.1:0-5406 GCA_964607575.1 uncultured Planctomycetaceae bacterium
TTGGGCAACATTGCGGTCCATTCGGCGCTGAACCCGGTGACCTACAACCTGCTGACCGACAAGAAGCGCCCCGGCCCGCGCCTGTTCGTGTTGGACAATGTGGATCCGGCGCTGGTGGGCGACACGCTGAAGTTCCTCGGGCGGCGCCTGAAGACCACGCTGGTCAACGTGATCTCCAAGAGCGGTGAGACTGCTGAAACCGCCAGCCAGTTCATGATATTCCGCGAAGTGCTCCGCAAGAAGCTCGGTGCCGATTTCGCCAGGCACATCGTAGCCACTACCGATACCGAACAAGGCACGCTGCACGATATAGCGAAGGCTGATGGTTACGACATGCTCGCCGTTCCGGGCGACGTCGGCGGGCGGTTCAGCGTGCTGTCGCCGGTGGGGCTGTTCTCGGCGGGAATGTGCGGGATCGATATCGAGGCCCTCCTCGCCGGCGCCGGGGCGATGAAGGAGCGTCTCGAAGATATCGGAGCCGACTGGCGGTCGAATCCTGCGTGCGTGCTGGCGGCGATCAAACACCTGATGTTCACCGCCAAGGGCAAGCCGATGCACGTGATGATGCCCTACTCCAACCGCCTGTACCTCCTTGCCGACTGGTATCGCCAGCTATGGGCTGAGTCGCTGGGCAAGCAGTTCGACCGCGACGGTAATGAGGTGTTCGCCGGCCCGACGCCGATAAAGGCGTTGGGGACGACCGACCAGCATTCCCAGGTGCAGCTCTACCGCGAAGGACCCAACGACAAGCTCACGGTGTTCCTGGACGTGACCAAACATCCGGGCAAGGTGCGCGTTCCGGACGTCTTCGAAGACGTACCCGGTCTGACGTATCTGCGGAAGATGCAACTGGGCAAGATACTCGGTATCGAGAAGAAGGCCACCGAATACGCGCTTGCCAAATCCCAGCGACCGACCGTGACGATCCAGTTCAATTCGATCACCCCCCAGTCGGTGGGCGAATTCATCTATCTCTACGAGTTCACGACTTCCCTGGCCGGCGAACTGCTGAACCTGAACGCCTACGATCAACCGGCGGTTGAACTGATCAAGCAGGCGACCTTTGCCCGGTTGGCCCGGGAGGGCTACGAGGAACTCGCCAAGGAAATGAAGTCGTTCACCCGCGTTGATTCCCGCTACCTGGCGTGATGATTGGCGGGGGAAGAAGGGAGATACGATTGTGAGTGAAGGATACTGTCGCACCTCTTGCGGAGCGATGCTCATCGGGTTTCTGTGTGCTTTTGGGGCTTCGGCGGCTGGTGACGTCCTGACCGACGCCGGCGTGCATGGGGGACTGATCGTGCATGTCGGTTGCGGCGACGGATCCGATACCGTCACGTTGCGACCTGACGACCGATATGTCGTTCACGGTCTCGATCACGACGCGGATAATATCAGTAAGGCCCGCAAGCTGATATCCGCCAAGAGGTTGTACGGTAAAATCTCCGTTCGCCAGTGGACACCCGGCCCCTTGCCTTACGCCGACGGGCTGGTGAATATGGTGCTGGTCGATTGCGATTTCCCCGGTTCGGCCGGCGAGATTGTTCGCGTTTTGGCGCCCGGCGGCGTGGCGATGTTTGCCCCATCGGTCTCGAAGATGCCTGGTGGCGGAGTGAAGTTCACCAAGCCCTGGCCCGCGGAGATCGACGAATGGTCTCATTACCTCCACGGACCGGACAACAACGCCGTCGCCCGCGACACGAAGGTCAAACCGCCCAACAGCATGCAGTGGAAGTCGGCGCCCATGTGGTGTCGGAGTCACGAGTACAACTCCAGCATGGCCGCGATGGTTTCGGCCAACGGGCGGATGTTCTACATCATGGACCAGGGCCTGCGGGGCATCATACAGATATACGACAAGAACAAACGGTTCCCGCCGAGGTGGGCGCTTGTCGCACGCGGTGCCTTCAACGGGATCAAGCTCTGGCAGAGGCCGATGAAAAACTGGAGCCCCGGCGCGTGGGGCAACTACGGGTTCCGCTCCAATCCGCTGGTCCTCCCGCGACGTCTGGTGGCGGTCAAGGATCGCCTCTACGTCACCCTTTCCTACCGCGGACCGGTTTCGGTCCTGGACGCCGCAACGGGCAAGACGCTGGCGGTATATAAGGATACCGCCGATGCGCACGAGATCATCGCCGCCGGCGGCGCCCTGATCCTGCGCCTGCGCGACGACGCGGACACAACCGTCAAGCGGAAGTGGGTCGATGTGCCCGAGTACGTGATGGCCGTCGACACTGCGACCGGTAAGACGCTCTGGAAGCATAAGACCAGGCATCCGCTCGTCCCGCTTACACTGGCTGCATCGAAAGGGCGGGTCTGCTACAACAACTATTCTGAGATCGTCTGTCTCGACCAGAAGACGGGCAAGGAGCTGTGGCGATCGCCCAGCAAGGAACGGACCAAACCGCGCGGTCCGGGCGGCGGCGAGATATTCCGCAAAGGGAACACCGGTATACTCGTTATCTACCAGGGCTCGGTGCTGTTTTCCGCCAAGGAGGGCCTGACTGCTTTCTCGCTCGAAACGGGCAAGAAACTGTGGACCGGTCCGATGGTTCGGTCTGTCGCGCCGAGCAACTGCTTCGTATCGACCGGGCTGTTCGGAGCCCGGGGCGCGGTCTGGCCGATGATCGAACCCGGAGCCCTCCAGGTCGGAGAAGGCGGGAGACGAGGCCCATTCGTCAGGTTCAAAGGATACGATCCCAAAACCGGTAAAGTCACCAAGACAATCGCGATCTCGAACCTGATAAGTCAAGGCCACCACGTGCGTTGCTATCCCGCCAAGGCCACCGAACGCTATCTCGTGCTACCCAAACGCGGGGCCGAGTTCCTGGATCTGGTCGGCGACGATCACATGCGCCACGACTGGATCAGGGGCGTCTGCGCATATGGCGTGATGCCCGCCAACGGGCTGACGTACGCTCCGTCGCACCAGTGCTTCTGCTATCCCGGCGTGGTGCTGAAAGGGTTCAACGCACTGACCGCCGCTGCTCCGCCGACCGCCGCAAAAACTGCCAATCCACTGGTCCGCGGACTGGCGTATGAGAAAATCGCAAAGAGCAAACCGGTGCCGACCGTGCCAGGTGATTGGCCCGCATATCGCCACGATTCCCTGCGAAGTGGGAGCAGCGACGCGAAGGTTCCATCCGGTGTCAAGCAGTTGTGGAAGGTCGCGGTGGGCGCCAAATTGTCCCAGGCTATCGTATCGGGCGGGCGGTTGTTCGTAGCCGACAAGAACGCACACGCCATCCGCTGTCTCGACGCGACAACGGGCAAGGCGCTCTGGTCTTTCGTTGCTGACGGGCGAATCGATTCGGCGCCGACAGCCTATCGCGACAGCCTGTTGTTCGGATGCCGTGACGGGTGGGTTTATTGCCTCAGCGCGGTCGACGGGAAACTCGCCTGGAAGTTCCGGGCGGCGCCCGTCGAGCGGCAGATCGTTGGATTCGAGCAGTTGGAGTCGTCCTGGCCGGTGAATGGAAGCGTGCTGGTGCAGAACGATATTGTTTACTTCGCCGCGGGCCGATCGAGCTTTCTCGACGGCGGGATCCGCGTTTACGGGCTGAATGCGTCCACGGGCAAGCTGCTGCACAAGAACGTGGTTTCCGACAAGCGTCCGGACGTAACGAAGGATCCGGGGCGCCCGTTCGATATGGACGGCGCCCTGTCGGACATACTCGTCAGCGACGGCGAGGATCTGTATATGTACCAGGTGCGACTCAACCCGGACCTGACGCGTCACGCCTCTCCGCGGTCGACCAGCCTCGGCGCCCGCCCGATGGGTCTGCACCTGATGTCCACCAAGGGCTTCGTCGACGACACGTGGTACGACCGGACATATTGGAGCTATTCTCGCACCTGGCCCGGATTTTACTTCTCGAACCTCGGTCCGAAGTCCGGGCAGATCCTCAGCTTCGGCAAGGACACCACCTACGGCGTGAAGGTGTTCACCAAGCACGGAGGCAGATGGTACGCCGGCGGACACAGCCCGTACTTCATCCCCGAACAGATGAGTTACGAACTGTTCGCCGACGCCAACTCGAACGAACCGATCCTCAAGGCCCCAAATCGCGAAAAGGGCTCGGGATACTCCCGCAAGAACCCCGCGAAATGGAAAGAAAACATCCAGGTGCGCGTGATGTCGATGGTGCTGGCCGGCGGGAAGCTGTTCGTAGTCGGACCGCCCAACGCAGTCCCCGCCAAGGACCCATTCGCCGCATTTGAAGGACGACTCGGAAGCAATTTTTGCGAGTTCTCGACCGCGGACGGTAAGAAGCTAAGCGAGATTAAACTGAAATCCACCCCAATATTCGACGGTCTGATCGCTGCAGGTGGGCGACTGTACCTCGCCACCACCGACGGAAGCATCATCTGTTTCGGAAAGTAGATTGCGGTAAAATACGCCCGAGAGGATTCGAACCTCCAACTTCCTGCTCCGGAGGCAGGCACTCTATCCATTGAGCTACGGGCGCAAAAACACTGTTCGTGTCTGAAATCCGCAGAGCATTGTATGCCTGGGGCGGTTCCATGACAAGTACGTTGAGTGGTTGAAAGGACAATTAGCGCCTATGCGAGATGGGCGGGAGATCACGACTGAGGCCCGGGCAAAACGCAGGCTCCCGACATGCAGAAGAGGATTATAGTAACGGAGGAGGAGTTCGAGAAGGTCGCGGCAAGCGTGAACCCCCTTGTAGCCGACATGCTGCGGATCACTTGGAATACGACCATGCGACCGAACGAAGTCTGCAGAATGCGTCCGCTCGACATACTCCATGATGATCCGAACTGTTGGCTGTACGTGCCTGGCCGCGACATCAGTCTGGCAGGCGACCACAAGTGATCCTGAAGCGATGGAACCTGGACCGTTGTTGTCGATGGCGGTCCGCCCGAAGGCAAATACGATATTCTGACGGCCGATGGGCGGATTGGCGGTCATAAAGAGAAGGTGTGGATAGTATCCCTTTTTGTTTGGAGCCTTTTACGCTTTTGCGGCGGGGCTGGAACTGTGGCGGAAAAGGCTGTGAATTGCTTGCCAGACAGACACGTTGCTTCTCTTCTGGTCAATGACTGAGCAGGCGCTGGTTGAATAATCTATCATTTCCTTTGAAAAACGGGGATTTCATGGTACAATGTCATGTGCGCGAGTTCGCTCAGGGAGCAGCGGAGGCACTTTTCTTATAGAGGTTAGGACGAGAGGCGCTCACATGCGTCTTCCTGCACCAGGCCGCATCGGTCGAGTTCCTATCACTGATGGTTCTGGCGCATTTACACTGAGCAAGTATAGTGTGATGAAAAAAGCAATTCAGATTACATGTGCGGTAGGCGCTGAACCGGTCGAACGGATGCGCCGAATCGTATTTTCTATTAGTCTGGCGATCTTGCTGGCGGTTTCCGCCATATTCCTGCTAG
>CAZSLS010000332.1:0-5377 GCA_964607575.1 uncultured Planctomycetaceae bacterium
CGGCCATCGCTTCGTCGATGGCGTTATCGACGATCTCCCAGACCAGGTGGTGCAGACCGCGAGTGGTGGTATCTCCGATGTACATGCCCGGTCGCTTGCGAACGGCTTCCATACCGCGCAGAACCTTAATCTGGGCTTCGTCATACTTGGCAGCGCCTTTGTTTTTCTTTGCGGCGGCCTTGTCCTTGGCCATAGTTATTATCGTCCTTTCCGTACAAATTGCATTCGCTGTACAAGCGGCAGTGGCCCCTCTGAGGGAACTGCCCATTCTAATCGTATATTATCGCATATCCTCGCCCCGCACACCAGTGCAAAGAGGACATAAAATAGCAAAAACAACGGTAAAAGCGCAGAATTTTGCATATTCGAGATGATTAAGTCGGTTGCCGCGGAATCTACTGCCCCAGAGCCTCCAACTGCCCTCGGATCGCGTCGGCTGCATGAGAATCTCCCTGCCTTCCGGCCAGCTCGAGAGCCCCTTGGAACGCCTGGCGAGCCTGGTCCAATTTACCGTCGGATCGCAGCACTTTTGCCCGCTCGATCCACGCCGGAAGGTAGTCCGCATCAGCAGCGATACACTCGCCCAGCGCATCGGCTGCAAGGTCCATGCGACCCAGAGATGCCTCTTCCATCCCCAGGCTGTAGAGCAGGAACACATCGCCGGGGTTGTCCCGCAGCATCGCCTTGATTGTCTCGATCCGTGTACTCATCGCCCGCCCATTGTACTCCCCCATTGTCGACCGGTCAAAACACTCGCAATTATTGACGCCCCCATTTGGTATTCCGTCGGAGCAATATTGTTGGGTAGCCAGCGAGCGGTTTGGATTTCCACACAGAGACTCAGAGGCTCAGAGAACGGCAACGACAAAAGCCTTTCTTTGTTTACGGCAGCACCAACGGCGAGAGAAACAGAGAACGACAAGAGTCTTCCTCCGCTTCTTACCGTTCTCTGTTTCTCTCGCCGTTGGTGCTGCCGTAAACAAAGAAAAGGTTTTGCCGTTCTCTGAGCCTCTGAGTCTCTGTGTCGGAATCCGGACCGCCGGGAGGTCCAAATAGTGTACAATGCGCCCGCCCGAGACCGACACGCACGGAGACACAATGCAGACTAACGCCTTGAACCTGCCATACCTCACCGCCGACCTGCCAGGAGTCGGCGGGCGGATCAAACAGCACGTCGACGATTTCCGCGTCGAAGAGATACCGCTCTACCCCGCATCCGGCGAAGGCACGCACATCTACTTCACCGTCCGCAAGCGCGGGATACCGACGCCGGCGGCCGTCGCGAGAATCGCAAAACACATGAAGGTGCGACCCTCGGAAATCGGGATAGCGGGCCTGAAAGACGCACAAGCCGTCACCACGCAGCAGATGAGCCTCGAACACGCGGACCCGGAAAAACTGGCGGCGCTGCGAGATCGGCAGGTCGAGATCCTCTCCACCGCACGCCACACCAACAAGCTCCGCCCGGGGCATCTCGAGGCCAATCGTTTCATCATCAAGGTCCGTGGCGCGGCGGTTGACGGGCTCGATCGAGCACAGGAGATTCTCGATATCCTCATCCGCCGCGGAGTGCCTAACTACTTTGGTCCACAGCGATTCGGGCTTCGCGGCGATACCGCCGCCCTCGGACGGGCCCTGGTAACCGGAGACCTCGAGGAGTTCGTGGCGATCATGTTCGGACGCCCCATCGACTCAGACCCACCCGACTGCCACGCCGCCCGCGTCGCATTCGATCGGGGCGATATAAAGGCCGCACTGGCCGCCTGGCCGAGACACTTCTCACACCCCCGCCGCGCGCTGTCGGCCTACCGCAAAGCCAACGCCTCGCGCCGCTACTCCCGCACGGTCGCCGTCGTCGACAAACGCATGAAACGCCTGTACGTCTCGGCGTTGCAGTCGGCGATCTTCAACGACGTGCTTGCCGCTCGGATCGAAACGCTCGATACCGTCGAGCCCGGGGACCTGGCAGCGAGGACCGGCTCGAAGGCCGTCTTCACCGTCGAAGAGGCCCGGGACCAACTCGAAATCGAACGCGCCCGCGCTGTAGCATTCGAGATCAGCCCCACCGGACCGATACCGGGTTACCGCAGCTCACTGGCTGAAAATCAACCGGGGCAAATCGAACGCGACGCACTGTCCGCCCGAGGGGTGACGACCGAAGACTTCCGCCACGTCGACCGCATGAAAGTAAAGGGCGCCCGCCGCGCGCTGCGATTCAAAGTATCCAACCTGGAACTGACAACCGGTACGGACGAGACCGGTTCGCACCTGCTCCTGAAGTTCACCGCCCCGTCAGGATGCTACGCAACCGTCCTGCTCGACGAAATGACCAAGGGCAGGACTTCCGAACCCGGCGCACTATAAGGTACTCGATGGGCTTGAGGCGTCAGACAACGCTGAGCTGGGGGCTGGGGGTCGCGGTTCTGCTGTCTCTCGTCGCCGGCGCTGATGCGGCTGATTGGAAGTTCCGCCCGGCGACCAAGACCCGTCCGAAAACCAAGACGACTACCACCGCGCCGGCGCCGGTACCGGTGAATCTATCGGCGTCGCAACGAGAGGCGCTTTTTCAGAAACTGCTTGCCCGTTACTGCAGAGTCATCTCCTCGTCGAAGTCAACTGCTCCGATACCTGTCCGATTGGGTGGCTGGCCGGCGCTGCAGGTGCCTTCGTCCAGCGTGATGGGCCTCGTACTGCTCGGCGAGGGCAACACGCGCAGGAAAGGCCCGTACGCCCGACAGCTCGACAAGCTCTACAAGTACGTCGCGCTTACCACCGGCGGGCCGAATCTGGGCGCATCGCACGAGAGCTGGCCCCTGGCGTTTGCGATCCTGTTCCTCTCGGAGGTCCATCGCGTCGAGCCGTCAGCGGCGCTCAGGACACGAATCACCAAACTCGTCAAACGCCTCGAAACGGGTCGCAACGGCGAAAAGGGATGGTATCACAGCCTCAAGAGCGCCAATTACGGACCGTTCGTGGGCGTGACCATCTGGTGCGTCGCGGCGCTGGGGTCGGCGAGAGAACAAGGCGCCGGCGTTGACGCGGACGGTCTGGCGACGTCTCTCCGTGGTCTGGAAAAGTCGCTCGGGCGCAGCGGCGGGGCGTTTTACTTCACCCGCAAGCGGAGTTCGGACGTCAAGCCCGGTCGCACCGGCGGGGTGGCGTGGGTGCTTACGCGATACGGACAGACCGACCGGGCGAAACTCATCGCCGCCCGGCGATTCCTTATCGAGCACGTCGAAGCCGCGCCCAAAGGGCACGCATCCTGGATGATGAACATGGGCTGGGCGGCTCTTGGTGCGGCGTCGGCCGACGACAAGACGCGCGAAGCGTTCTGGGCGGTCCATCGCAAAACGATTCTCCGGACCCGTGCGCCCGGGGCGTTCTTTCGGGTCCAGCGGTGGACCGAGACGGGTTTCCGGGACTCCAGGGACTCCAAGCCGATCGGTCGCGGAACGTCGAAGACCTGGCCCGACCCGATGTACGGCGATGCATGGGCGACGGTATGGATGTTTCTCGTCTGGCAGGCCGAGCGGGGCAAGTCGGTACTCACCGCCCGCCTGAAGCAGACTACAACCGCTCCGAGGTCCGCCGACACCGCCGCCTTCGATGAAAACGACATGCTCGCCCGGATCCGCAAAGGACAATCCGTCGCCGTCCGCAAAGATATCTTCGCGCTGCTCAAGAAGCACCGCGGACGGGCGGACCTGTACCGGCTACGAGCGTTTACGTATGTTCCCGCCCTGCTCGACCCGTTCGACGCGTCAAAGCGAAACTTCGGCGCCTGGAGCGGTACTGTCGGAGCACTGGCGCTGCGCGACCTTTCGACCGCCCTGCTCCGCAAGAAGGGCAAGGGCGACGTGAGCGATGAATTCAACGATAACGTCCGCACGCTGCGGGCCAGGATCTACGCCAAGCGAACCGTCGCGGCCTACCGACCCAAGTCAACCGCGTGGGTCAGGCCCTACAACACGTTCATCAGAGAGATCAGAACGATACTGAAACTCAACCCGCGAAACCGCCAGGCCGTCGCCATCCTCAACGCCGTGAAAGCCACAGTAAACATCAAGCAACTCAAAAGGCCATCCAAACGAAGGACCAGCGGAATAATAATCCCGCTCCGCTAGCCGGCGTTCGCTACCGATTCACACCGCCCATTTTGTTTATCTTGCTTGCGGCGGTTCTGGGCTGTCGTCGCCTAATAATTGATTGATGAGGCGCTCGGCGGTATCCCAGTTTCCTTCAAAACGGAATCCTTTATCGTCAATGTAGATATCGGCGGCCGGTTTGTGAGTGACCACTTTATCGAAGGGTATCTCATGTTCCCTCAGCATTCGAACTATGTCGTCAACGCGAAACTGCAGTTGTTCGCCCCATAAAACAGGGTCAAGCCGAGCGGAAGATATTATTATTTCCCATCCCTTGTTCTTGAATCGCTGCAGTGCATTCCTGACACCATCCAGGGGCTCGTTATTCCTGCCGATGATCGTGTCATCGAAATCGATACACAGCGTTATACTCATCTGCACCCTTCTACCGCCGAAACAACGTATATTGCCCAGCGGATTTGGTTTGTAAGATAAATCCGAATCAGTATACCACTGCCGGTGATAAGGGCAAGTCGATTAGCGACACCGCGATGGGGGCGATGATGTGGTCCCGGGCGCCTGGAGACAGTATAATCTTCGGTGAGGTATAATCTGGAATGAATCGCACTCTGAATCAAAGGTGGCAAGCATGAAGCGGGCGATAAGATTGATACTCACGGTGAGTATCGCAGCGATATGCGGGCAGGTTGTCCAAGCCGCACAACTGCGGGTTACGAATGTAGCCAGGGTCGGAGCCGACCAGATACAGTTCGACATAACCTGGACCGATTCCTGGCGGGCGTCGTGGACCGAATCGGGCGCCCGTTGGACGAACTGGGATGCAGCCTGGGTATTCGTGAAGCACCGCAAGAAAGGCGAGGCGGGCTGGCGCCACGCGACTCTGAGCGCCGAGGAGGCCGATCACTCGGCCCCGACAGGCGCCCGGATCGATGTGGGCCTGACCGGGAAGAAGGGCATGGGGGTCTTTCTGTACCGCTCTACCGAAGGCAAAGGCACATGGACAAACAAGGGCGTGAAGCTGAAATGGCTGCGGGAAAACGACAAAGTTGCGGACACCGCCAAGGTCGAACTGTTCGTCCATGCGCTCGAGATGGTCTACGTGCCCCGCGGCAGCTTTTATGTAGGCAGCGCCGGAAAACTGGCCGGCAGCTTGACCGAAGGGTCGTACAAGAAAGGCGGTGAGGTTATCCCGTTCAAGATCGCCAGTGAAGCCCAACTCGAGGTAGCCCCCAAGCCGGGATGCCTGTATGGAACCGCCGGGCCCGGGGCGG
>CAZSLS010000333.1:0-4774 GCA_964607575.1 uncultured Planctomycetaceae bacterium
TCATCACGTTGCCAACGTGAATGTCGTGGGTTCGAATCTCATCGCCCGCTTTGGAACACGGCTCGACGGTAACCACCGTCGGGCCGTGTTCTTATATCTATCGCCCAACACGTCAAAGCGTTGTGACGATCTGGCCACTCCCAACTCGCCGGTTTATTGTTCCTGCCAGGTAGTGCCAGATAGCGCCAGTTAATGCCGCCGCGCGCTGCAATGGCGCTGCATCCGGTCGCTCGTGCTGCAACCGTGGTGCGTCATGTTGGGGCTTCGGCATTCTGCATCACCCCGTAGCCGCTTGTGCCCCACTCTCATGTGCAGTCATCAATGAGGTCATCTGCGATCCACTGTACATAAGCGCCTGGGCCGCCCTCGGGCTGACCTTGTGTGCGGCCAGCATCGTGCTGAGCGACACTCGCAAGCTGTGGAAGTCGACGTATCGGCCGCCCTCATCCTTGTAGGCGATGCCCGCAAATGCCAAGTCAGCCCGAAGCGTCTTCATGTGCGGGACGGTGCTGACGACACGATCGTCTGGGCCAACATTGCGTGGTTGCCAAGTTCGCAATTCGTCAGCGAGTTGCTCGTGGATCGGCAGTGAATCTGCGCGTTTGCTCTTGGTGGTCCGGGCTCGCAACATGATATGCCCGGGAACGGTATCGAGGTGAATATCACCCCATGTCAGCTGCCGGATCTCGTTGCGGCGAAGGCCCGTCCAGACGGCCAGCATATACACCAATCGCCGCTCGCGGCCTTTGTGCAAAGCCTTTGCCTTAGTATGCGGCTTGACCTTGGCTACGGCCTTGCCTCTGCGTGGGCCGATGCGAATGGTCTGCAACTCGATCAACGCGCGACGCTCAGCCGCATCAAGCAACCGCGCGATCTCGTCCATACTCAGTGCCCTTCGCGGGTGGGCGGGCTCCATGCCGCGCCGTTCGGTCACCCTCAGGCCAGCCAGGAGATCATCCTTCATTCTCCGGAACGTCACGGCCCACTTCGTGAAGGACTTGATCGATGCGATGTACTCATTCCTGGTAATGCCCGAGTGCTTCTTCTTGCAGGCAAGGTCAGTCAGGAATCGATCTACAGCCACCGGATCCAGTTCATACAAGAATTCGGCGCCCAATCCGTCAAGGATGCACTTGATGCGGTTTTCCACTTGCAGTATGTAACGCGGCGCCCGGTTCGCCGATCGCAGGCCCGCAATGAACTCATCAAGGTGTTTGATAATGGGCGTCTTTCGATGCCGCTCGAACGGATCGCTCTTGCCGACCAACCGCATGGCCACTTCCCGCGCCATCTTCCGCGCCAGTTCCAAACTGGCCTCGTAGTCTGTGAAGGCCGTCTTGGCCTTCCGCTTGCCCGTCTCATCCGTCCACGCAACGATCCACTTGGTGTCCTTCTTCCGCTTGTCCTTCTTTCGCTTGTACACGCTGAAACTCTGCATCTTTCTATTCCTTTCCGCTCCGCTTTACTGGGAGCGGTCAGTCAATTACCTCTGTCCGGCGCCGACATCCAGCTAGTTCCTGCTAAGTTCGTGAAGATATTCTTCGACATCCTCCCACCGCCAACGGACAGTCCTGGCGGCCAGACGGACAGGTCGCGGAAAACGCCCTACCCCCGCTTCAGCCCGGCTGGTCAAACGCCAAACGGTGCGCTCGCCCACGCCCAGAACGGCCGCCACATTGCGCGCCGTCATTAACGGCTGGACAGTGATCGCAGCCCCAGTCACCATTGCACCCAACCATTCATTCCGCTGGCGTTGGTACAGTTCCTGGCGTTACCCACAGCGTCCTCATTCATTACCGTTTCCTCTTGCTGTAGTCATGAATTCCAACAGCGTCCAATCGCCGTCTCATGCGATAGGCCCGCTGGCGACATGCGGGTTGGCAGTATCTCGCCTCAGGACGGCTGGCAAAAAACACCGCACTGCAGTTGCGGCACACATGCCGATAGCAGCCGCGACCTTCGCCATATCGCCGCCACGTGGCCTCCAGTAGCGATCTTTTGGTCAACATGCCCATCAAGGGCCTCCATAGCGCGTTACGGATAAAAAGCGGCGTCTAAAAGAAACTTTGCCTAACACCGCGATTGTTCCCGCTGCCATCTGGAAAAACTCCGGCCCGGAAGTACCTATTTTTATAAACATTCTCTATATCCACAATACCGGCTTCCTTTGTGCGACTACCGTATCGGTGACGTCGGTATTCCTTTCGTTCGCAATGATCCTGACGGCGATAGCCTCGATCGACTGTGCGTAGCGAGGAATACTCTTTAGCCAGTCCGAATTGCTCGGAGACTTCACGCTGACGGATTCTCAAGGGAATGGTCAGATCGCGCCGGTGGCGCGAAGATCGCTTTCGATCCGGGCCTCGATAATCTCGCCCAGTTCATCGAGCCGTTCTGCGCAGTGGTCACACAAGCTGTAGATGATTATCCTGCCCTTTCCCGGCGGCGGGGCTACCGGCGTGTGCTTGCCGGGGATGTACACGTTAGTGAATGTGCTGGGCCGGCCGCACAACAGACAGGACGGTTTGCGGCGGGCGGCCAGCGACGGGGAAGCGACTGGGGCGCGGTTGATATCGGTCATGGTGCTGGTCCTTTCGATGTAGGAATGTCTGGATCGCTGAGGGACGAGCCCGAAGCGGGCTGATCCCGGACTTTGGAAAAACCGGCCCCGATTATCACTTAGCCTTATATATCTATAGGGTAAGTGATAATCTTCTGGGCCTGAGCGGTATTTTCATGCATAACAACTTGTACGTACATATCTTACAGACTTGGAAAGAACCGGGATCAAGGCGGGGCGCGTGCGGCTGAAGTCATTGCTAACTTCCTGTATCGCATACCGTTAGGCTGTTTAAGCCCCAGGCGGTCGCACACGGCCTTGTTGGTCGGCTCCACGCCTTCGGCCGCCAGGTTTTCCATGACTCCGGCGTACTGATGAACCCGATCCTGAAAATCGCTGCGCCGGATGGCGGTCGCCATGGCCGGGAATACCTCAGCGGCATAGACGGACGCGACATCCAGCGTCGCCGGCAACGGTTCATTGGTGGCGACGTAGATCGTCGCGTCGTTGGTCAGCGGTCGAAGCCGCCCTATCGCCTGCATCAATTCGCCGGTGACCACGTGCCGCCAGACGGCCTGCCAGCGATGGTCAGCGTACTGCTGACAGCGAACCCGCCACGTATCCGGCCCCATCTCGTGGGTGTGGAGGCGCCATTCCAGAGGCGGTGACTGGAGGTTCTCGTTCAGAGCTTCACGCCCAAAGGCGGCCGCCGCCAGTAGCTGAAGCTGGGTCTCGTTGGGCATCGGCCGACCGATAATCAGGCCCGCATCGCAGTTCTCAAAGGCGTTCAGCCCACGCAACGCCCCGTAGTGAACCACCGCAGCATCACCGTGTTCGACGTCGAGCAATCGCTGAAGAAGCTCCTTGTCGCTCTTGAACGTAATGCACAGCAAGGATTCGCCCTTGTGCCTGCGCGCCACCTCGCTGGCGAGCGTCCGCGTCCAGCTTTTCTCGCGATGAAGGTCGCGCCGGTTGCCGGCCCTGGTGCCGAGCTTGTCCATGATCTGGAGGATCGTGGCCTTCTGCTCGATGGGCGGCGTTGCGATGACCTCCACCGGTCTGCCGGTCACACCCTCGACAACGCTCGGCTCGGCCGTGGCGTCGAGCATGAGGATCCGGCGTTCCGGCGGGAGATATGACCGCCGCGTCCACCGGCAGGCGCCGACGGACAGGTGAACCGGACGCGGTTCGGTCAGCAGTTCTCGAAGATCGGCCAGCATGTTCGGCAGGGCTGTCTTCTTCCGGGCTGCGTCGTAGGCGACGCGGACAAGGCCGAAGAACACGTCGTCATCATGGAGCAACGCTCGATCGTAGTTCGTGACGATCTGGTCCAGTACGGCCCCGGCGTCACGCCACTGCCCGCGCCCGGCCGTGGCGCAGCTGCGCAGCACATCCTCGGCCGCCCGGCGGAAGATGTCGGTCAAGGCCAATGCCGCCTGGTCGCCTTCGGTCGGCTTGTTCAACCGGCGCGTCAACCAAGCACTGGCCGGGTCGTCCGCGGCGGAGGCCAGCGCCGTCCGCAGGGCCTGGAGGTTCTCGACGAAGCTCCTCAGACGCTCGACGGCCAGTTCCGCCGGCGCAGCCAGCGCAGACAGGGCATCCTCGTCCAGCACCACCAGCGGCCGATTCTCCAGGGCCTTGAGCCTCCAGATATCTCCTCGCCGCAGGTGCCAGGTAGTGAGGATCAGCACCTGGGCCGACCTATTGGCCCGACAGGAAAAAACACGGCGGTACGTGCAGCTCTTCTGCTTGCAGCAATCCTTGCAGGGCCCCCAGCGGATGATGTAGCCCAAGCCTCGGAAGAACTCCACCATGTCTTGCTGCGGGCAGGCATCCTCATCACTGGGCCCCTGTCGCCAATAATGTGTCTTGACATCGAGGGCCCGG
The DNA here is from genome assembly GCA_964607575.1 of uncultured Planctomycetaceae bacterium. Lineage (GTDB taxonomy): Bacteria > Planctomycetota > Phycisphaerae > SM23-33 > SM23-33 > BS750m-G57. The sequence continues at coordinate 4,448 of CAZSLS010000333.1, forward strand.
AGGTCTTCTTCGATCTGCATGGCCAGCTCGTGCGTGGGAGTTGCATAGACGGCCCTCGTTCCGTGGTCGGCCAGGGCGCCCAGGACGGCGTGGGTCTTGCCGACTCCAGGCGGCGCTGTCACCAGCGCGATCGGCGGAGCAGGCTGCAATTCGGCTGTCAACGATTTGGGCAATAAGACCACGGGCATTCTCCAAAGGGATTCTCAAGGGCGGGTTCCACTGCGCGTCATGATGGACACGCAGCGAAAATACCTGACGCAAAGAATGAGGCCGGACGGCCTGACACGAATCGCACTGCGGGACAACTCCGGCCTTGTGCGCCGCGGC
>CAZSLS010000333.1:4784-5338 GCA_964607575.1 uncultured Planctomycetaceae bacterium
AACTGAAGCCGTACGCCGCATTGGCGTAGACGCTGGTAACGATGGACGCCGCCTTGGCCTCAGCGTTCTGCAGCGACAGCTCAGGTCGATTCCGCTTCGTCCATGCCCCCAGCAGCGACAGGGCCTTATCCGAGGGCAGCTTCGCCGCTTTGGCCCAGCAGGTGATCTGAAGTTCGCACTGATTGCGATTGCCGGCACCGACGGTAGCGCCGAGGATTCCAGTTATGCACGGCGGCATGGATGCATCGGCCAGGTCATCGGCCAGATAACCGTCGGGCCGGACCTTCAGCCCCCCCACCTGGGCGGTCTTGATGCGAAACTCGCGGGGTTTTCGGGCGCGGGCCAGCGCCGCTGACCACCATGCGGCCGCCGTGGGCGCCGGCCCGTCGGGAATGTCATTGCCTGTCCACAGACATCCCCGCGGCGTTCGGGCCAGGTTGGTGACCTGTTCGGCCGTGAATTGCAGCAGTTCGTGGTGGGATATCTCCACCTTGTAGAGCCCACTGCGAGGGTTGATCTGCTCAGGCAGGCGGAGCATGCGGGGCAGTGAATAG
>CAZSLS010000334.1:0-5211 GCA_964607575.1 uncultured Planctomycetaceae bacterium
AAAGCAACGACAACAAGTAACGATGCATAGCGGGTGATTAGAGTTGACGTGTGGTTTTGATTTTGGTAGTTGTCGTTGTCGTTGCCAACTGCCAACTGCCAACTGCCAATTGCCAACCGCTAACCATGTTCATAGAAATAATAGCTGCGATAGAGCCTCCCTGGATAGTGCGCCACTGGGCCGCGCTGGTGATCGTCATGACGTGCCTGTCGCTGCTGGTGTTCATGGCGATGATACTCGCCAAGTACGTTCGCATCACCCTGAATATATTCGTCGACACCCCCCCGCCGCTACCGGTGGGCCCGCCGGACTTCAAACCGCCGCACGGAGAAATCATCAGGTTCCGCAGCTTCGACGGCACCTCGCTCCGCGGGATGCACCTGCGCCCGCAAAACCGCAACGAATACAAGGGCACGATCCTGTTCTGCCACGAATACGGCGCGGACATGTACAGTTGCGCACGCCACGCGCGACCGCTCATCGACGCGGGGTTCGACGTGTTCACGTTCGACTACCGCGGACACGGCGACAGCAGCAATCGCAGCCGATACAAACCGCTCCAGTGGCCTTCGGATAAGGAACAGCAGGACACGCTGGGAGCTCTTGCCTACGTCGAGGCGGCTTTGACCGCTGAGGGAAAGTCGCCGAACGTCGGGATATTCGGAATTTCCCGCGGCGCCGGTTCGGCGTTACTGGCCGCATGCAGCACGCCAAACATCAAGGCGATCCTGTGCGACGGTGTCTTCAGCACGGAACTGACGATTATCTCATTCATGAAGCGATGGGCCCACATCTTCGCCAGCGTGAAGCTGGTATACGAGAATCACACCGAGCGATTCTGGCAGTTTTTGTATTGGCTGCTCATCCGATTCGCCCAACCAAAACTCGCCTGCCGCTACCCCTCAGTACAGAAGGCCCTCAAGGAAATACGCAACTGCCCGATAATGCTGATCTTCGGGCAGCGCGACACCTATATTCGCGAAGATCAGATAAGGACCCTCCACGCCACCGCCCCGGCGCCGAAATACCTGTGGGTCGTCAAAGGCGCCAAGCACAACCATGCCACAATAGTCGAACCGAGACAATACGCCGCAAGATCAATCGCATTCTTCAGGAAGTATCTCGCGGAGGAAGATGTCGCCGAATCCGAAATTCAGGACCCCGCCGAGACGGAAATTCAGAGGACGGCATAAAGAAAGTGATCAGTAAACGACAGCAGCTAACGGCTTCAGCGATGGTTTACACTTGTCGTTACTGTTGTCGTGTCGTTAGTCGTCACTGATCACTGGTTACTGATTACTGATTACTGGTCTTTCAATGGGTGTCAAACGGACAATTTTGCGACCGGTGGCGTATCTCGCCGGCCTGCACGCCGACAGGCAGCGCAGGGCGTTCCTCGATGCGCACAATCACACCGAAAACGTCCAGAAGCAATTGCTCGACGAACTGCTGGAGGCACACGCCCGGAGCGATTTCGGGCGGGACCACGCCCTGGAATCCGTAAAATCGATCGAAGATTTCCGCTCCGCCGTACCGATCCGCACTTACGAGGATATGCGCCCGTATATGGACCGCGTATTCGAGGGGCAGACCACCGCTTTACTCCCGCCCGGACATGACGTGCTGATGTTCTCCCTGACCAGCGGAACTACCGGGCGTCCGAAACACATCCCCGTCACCCGGCGTTTCGCCGACACGATGCGCCGCGGATCGAACGTCTGGGGTATCGCCGCCCTGCGCGACCATCCCGACGGATGGTTGAGGGCGATCCTGCGAATCTCATCGCCCATGTGCGAATACACCAGCCCCACGGGCATCCCGTGCGGGGCGATCAGCGGACTGCTGATGCAGAATCAGATGAAGATCGTCCGGCGGATGTACGTCACGCCCGCCAGCGCCGCGTCCATCGACGACCCGGAGGTCAAGTACTACACCATCTGCCGATGCGGCGTATCGAGAGATATCTCGATGATCGTAACAGCCAACCCGTCCAGCACGATAACGATGATCGAGACTGGGCGACGACACGCCGAACGCCTCATCCGAGACGTGTCCGACGGTAAGCTGACGCCCCCGGGCAATCTGCCAAAAAACGTCGCCGGCGCCGTGAGGTTCAGGCCCAACAAGGCCCTCGCGCGGCGCATGCAGGCGGGACTCGACGCAGACGGGCAACTGCTGCCACGGCATTTCTGGAATCCCTCTCTGCTGGCAAACTGGACCGGTGGCACGCTTAAGCTCTACCTCAAACGCCTCGGCGAACTCTTCGGAGACGTGCCCGTCCGCGACCTCGGTCTGCTGGCCAGCGAGGGACGCTTCTCGATACCGCTGACCTCGGGCGCATCGGTCGGCGCCGCCGAAATCATGGGCAACTTCTTCGAGTTCATACCCGCCGATCAGCGCGGTAGCGATCGGCCCGACACGCTCTGCGCCCACGAACTACAGGTCGGATGCGAGTACTTCCTGGTCGTCACAAACTGGGCGGGACTCTGGCGATACGATCTCGACGACCGTGTCAGAGTCGCCGGGCATCTGGGGAACAGTCCGCTTTTCGAGTTCCTCTCGCGCGGTCTGCACACTGCCAATATCACCGGCGAGAAGATAACCGAGCACCAGGTGGTCGAGGCCATGCGCATCGCCGCACGACAACTCGGCGCCCACGTCGAAACGTTCGTGCTGCAGGGACATTTCGACAGCATTCCGTACTACCAACTGCGTATCGAAGCCGGCGACGATAACGATCTCCAGCACCTCGGAGATATCATGGACCACGCACTGGGGGAGTTGAACATCGAGTACGGCGCCAAACGCAAGAGCGGGCGCCTGGGACCAATCCGCCCGACCGCACTGGCCCCGGGGACGCTCATGCGAGAGGAGCAGGAAAAAATCGCCGCCCGCCGCGGACGCGACGAACAGTACAAACACCAGTACCTCATGACCGCAGTAGTCGAAGATTGACCGCTGCAATACCTCAGCAGGCGTCGATAATAATGGACGAAATCTCAATAATCATTTGACACAGGACCATCGAGTCACTTATATGTCGGGGCAGCATGTATGTATAGGGTTTGATGTCGCGCGTACGGGGCCATTTGCACAGGGATGTCACTGGCTCATTTTCGGTAAGTGCCATGGGGTATTCGCTAGATAGTACGAGGCTTTCTTTTGTCGGCGCCTCCAACAAGCGGTGAGGCGGGCCTGACTGGTAAGTAATCCAATCGGACGAAACAATCAAGGAATGCGGCGTATCAGAAATGGGAGTAATCGCAATGACCGACATGACGAGGCGCATCAGGAAAACAGGAAAGATACCGATGGTTGTCGTTATCGCCATGATAACGATGATTGGCGGATGCGACACAACCGGAGCCATTGTCGGCGGAATCATCGGCGTGACAGTAGTTGGGGGAGTTTCTCCCGCCCACGAGGTCGAGCAAGTCTACTACCTCGGTATATTCGATCGCCAGGAACAGGTCCCCTCAACGGTCTACCGCGTGACGGTCCGGGGCCAGGCCAGCGTGATGAGCAATACCAAGTTCGCCTCCGGTTGGGTGCCCGCCGAGGCAATCGATACGCTCAACACGCACATAGGCTTCGACGTTAACAATCCGGACAAACCCGCCGTCAAGATAACCACGACGACACAACCGGCAGGCGGCTCCACAACAACAGTCACGACTACCGGAAAGAACGCACAGGACGCCACCTTCGAGTTGGGGCGGCGGTTAATGATGTTTGGTCCGGAGGGTTTTCGTCCGGCCCCCAAGAACCACCGGCTGGTGATCGTAATGGGCGCCAGCCCGAAGAAATTTTTCAACGCGGTCGACAGTTTCCTGGGCGACGTTACCGAACTACGCGTCGCACGGTCCAGCCGGTCGGTCAAGAGCACATTGTTCGACGCTGCAACGAAACTGCAGCAACAGCGCAGGCGGCTCGACAGCCTGAATGAATCCGTCAAGACCGCCCAGACGAATGGAGGGAAATGACATGACACCGAAACAATACCAACAAACTCGCGGATATACCGGACTGTTTGGCATGGTCATCGTCGCCATCGCGCTGTGCATGTCGTCCGGCTGCGCCGTATTGACCGTAGACGTCGACGTCTACAAGGGCCCGCTGGTCAACGACGATCACATCCAGATCCAACAGGCCGTAGAACTCGCCACGGGCGCCAAACCAATGCTGATCGAACTGCGCGACCGAATGGAATGGCCCGAACGTCCGTTCGACGGCCTTTGCGAACGCTGCACGGGCAAGTCTCATCTGTGTAGAAAGCGTGCGAAACCCGAGATCAGCAGGTGGTACAGGGACGACGGATACGTCAGCCCCTGGCACAAACCGGTCAAGGGCACGGATGGCCGGATCAGATACGTCTCCCGCAGCCGATTCCGTAATGACTCGGCCGCACGCATCAATCAAATACTGGGACTCTATGAAGACATAGGTGATAAACGCCTCCTGATGTACGAACATGAAGCCGAGAAGCTTCTGTCCGCGCATAGGGATGCGTGGGATAGATTTGAGCCAGACAAGAACGCATATGCCGGCAAGGATATTGAGTTAAGGAAGCAACTGGAGAAAATCACCGGTAAACATAAATCTCTGGCACAAGCATATGTGATGTTGTTGAGATGGGACGAGGGAGGATACCGTTCTTCAGATAGTGTTGTGAACAAAGTCCTAGCATCCGATAATCCCACAACCCAGCCAGTCACTACCATGCCCGTAAGCGCAAGCCAGCCAGTTGCAACCAAGTCTGGGGCATCGGCTAACGAGCGATTTGCTATCTTGGCGTTCCACAAGAAGATCGTAGAGCATGCAAACCAACTGTTCCCCGGTCCAGACCCCAAACGCCTTAAACTCCAGAAGGCTCTCATTAAGAGGGTGCGGACAATCGGCAGTAGTTTTCTCGAGGCGAGGGATGCGCTGGCACACATGGTGGAACTTGGCCTGAGAGTTATCGAATACGTAAATGGCCCGGAATACAAGGAGAGTGCGGTCTCCAGGGAGAGCCTGACTGAAGCAATCGCCGAACTGGTTGCCCTGATAATCCATCCCAAGGATCTTGTCGCAGCGCTGTACAATAAGAATAAGAAGGCAGTTTCCGCAGCAACGGAAAAGTTGCGTACGGAATTGTACGAGCGGCTTTGTTCAAGAGGGCTCAACGTCACAAACGTCAAGAAATGGAATAGGGAAGGACTTCAAAAAGCG
>CAZSLS010000335.1:0-5158 GCA_964607575.1 uncultured Planctomycetaceae bacterium
CGACCAATAGATCTTCATCGTAGTTCATGGTTTTCCTTTCGTAAAACCTGGCAACCGGCAACTGGCGACGACAACGGCACGGGCAAAACCAAAACCACCCAATCAGCCCCGAATCATTCGACACGCGTCGTCAGGTTTTCGCCGTCGCCAGTTGCCCGTTGCCCGTTGCCAGTTGCCACGCCCCTTCCCTTCCTCCGTATACATACATACTGGCGAAAGAGGCGCGATCTGTGACACCCCCCCAAAAAGATTTTTTGTCCAGCGGAAATGTCAATCGCGTAATGCTTGACCGGTCAGGACGTTCGGAGAGTTTTGCGCGCGGGAAAAATTTTCCGTTTGGACCAACAAAATTTCTGAAAAAATGAACGAGTACAACGATCGCACAATAATGTCAATCGCATATACCACACAACCGCTTGCGGTGTCGCGCGTCGTCGTGGTTGTAGTTGTCGCAAATCGGGGACCCGCCGTTGTGAACCAATTGTGACAAACATGGGTAAGAGAACACACGCCCGGGACCACGCCATGACCAGAAGGTGACAGACGGCGGTAATACGAACCGACAAGAAGTCGATTCTGAAGTACCACAATCCGCAAATCATGAAAGCCCGGTCAACAAATCGCGCATTGGCAGTTTTTTCTACTTTTTTTTTTCGGACAATCAAATCGGTATTGGCGATACCAGTACCGAATTTGTAAGTGATTCCATGTATATAAGTTGGGTTGATTGAAGCGACGCCTGAAACCACAAAGATGGCACATCTAGTAATACTTTTTTTGAGAAAATGCCCATAAACGTACAGAAACATGTTGACAGACGGGCCTTTTTGTACATAATGTATCTACGTTGTTCAGCTGGTCTCCCCCCGCCAGCTGAAACCCAAGCAGATCTGGCCTCCCCCTGCCAGATCTGCTCTTTTTTTGCCCCTATGCACCTCAGTGTCGCCAGCATCAGTTCCACACTCTTGGGTTAACATGCGTAAACAGTCACCCCACCGTGTGTCGCGGATTGCTTTTGCGGGCTACTTCTTTTTCTTCTTCCGGCGCGGGCGCTGGGCGGAGCCTTTCTTCTTTCGCGCGAGCATCTGGTGCGATATCTCGATGGCGCGTTTGCGGGCGGCCGGTCCGTAGTCCCAGAACTCGTCGACCACTTTCTTCATCGCCGGGAACTTCTCGTCGGTGTCGCCGTACTTCTTCCGCAGCGCCGCCAACTGACCCTTGAGGTCGATGACAACCTTGGCGTACTCGGGCTTGTCGTAGACGTTGTTGACCTCGGTGGGGTCCTTGCCCAGGTCGTAAAGCTCCCATCCGGGCGGTGTCTGGTTGCCGCCTCTGGTGGTACATCCGTAGTAAAAGATCAGCTTGTACTTCTTGGTACGAATACCGAAGTGCGACGGGTTGTCGTGATGGGCCATGTGCATGAAGTAGCGATAGTAGGCCCCCTGCTTCCATCCCGCCGGTTCCTTGCCGCTCTCGCAGATCGCCTTGAAGCTTCCGCCCTGCATATAGCCGGGCGTCTTGACGCCGGCGAAGTCCAGCATGGTCGGGCCGTAGTCCACATTCTCGACGATTGCGTCTGACCGCGATCCGGGTTTGATGGTCTTGGGATAGCGGATCAGGAAGGGCATGCGGTGCGATTCGTCGTACATCCAGCGCTTGTCCATGTAGTCGTGCTCGCCGAGCATGAAGCCCTGATCGCCGGTGTAGATGATCACCGTATTGTCCATCAGACCTTCTTTCCGGAGGTAGGCGAACAGGCGTTTGAGGTTGTCGTCGACGCCCTTGACGCAGCGGAGGTACTTCTTGAGATACACGTTGTACGCCAGGCGTTTTGCCTGGGTGTCGCTGAGGCTTTTATCCCTGGCCCACGACTTGGTGTAGTTGCGTCTCAGATTTCGCCGGCCTATCGACGTGCCGATGTATGGCAGGAGTTCGTCGTTGTGTCCGCGGGTGGCGATCGACCCGAAGTTCGGCTGTTTCCAGAGGTTCTCGGGCTCGGGGATGTCAACGTCTTCGAGATACTTATCGTAGCGTTTGGCGTTGTCGAAGAAATCGTGCGGGGCTTTGTAGTGGTGCATCAGGAAGAACGGCTTGGATTTGTCGCGGATGTTCTTGAACCAGTTGAGCGTGATATCGGTGATGCAGTCGGACGAATGGCCCGTCTTCTTGACGACGTTCTTACCGAATGCCTTCCCGTCGGCCTTTTCGCGGAAGGTCGGGTTGTGGTAGCTGCCCTGTCCGGGCAGGACGTTGTAGTAATCGAAATTTGGTTCCCGCTTCAAGTGCCATTTTCCAACCATGGCGGTGTCGTATCCGGCCTTCTTCATCTCGATGGCCAGGTACTGATTATCCGGTGCGAGCCTGCCGCCAAGATCGAGTACACCGTTGGTGATCGAGAACTGCCCGGTCATGATGCACGCGCGGCTCGGCGTGCAAATCGAGTTGGTACAGAACGCGTTCTCAAACAACATGCCCTCTTTTGCAAGCGTGTCGATCACGGGCGTGGGGTTGAGTTTGGCAAGGCGGCTGCCGTAGGCGCCGACGGCCTGGTAGGTGTGATCGTCGGACATGATGAAGAGGATGTTGGGTTTGCCCGTCGCGGGCGCTGCACGAGAGATAGCGGGCAGCATTACCGTGGCGGCGCCGATACCGGTTGCTTTCAGGAAATCGCGACGTGATTGCATGTTATTGGTTCCTGTGTGAGGGTTACTTACCGGGCTTCGTTGCATCTTTGGTTATTCCCGGCCAATCATCTGTGCGGAACGGAGAGGCCGGCAGGCCTTCCTTGTTATAGAGGTTACACTCGGGGTTGGCGCTCCATGCGTATCGGACCGCCACCGGGCTGGATACGGACTTGCTGGAGACCCACACGGTGCGGTTCTTATCTCTGGCACTTCCATATCCACTCCTGGTGAATCTCGCATAAGCCCATGTGAACTTCTTGTCGGCCCCTGCGATGGCGAAACCCTCCAACTCGCCCTTAGGGTCCTTTGCGACCAGTCCCCCGCCGGCATGTCTAAACTCCAGCACGGCGTTTTCGCCTTCGATTCTCATCGAGACGAATTTCGGGCCTGAGTGTACTATCCCCTGCCCGTATGCGACTTTCCACGCCGCCAGAGCCAACCTCTTGCCAACGTCCTGCTTGTTCTTTGGGTGGATGTCGCTCCCGTTTCCGATATCTATGGTCACCGCCTGGGCGGTGTTCGGAAGCGAAAGCGTCATCGATTGAGCCTCGCGGAGTTCGGCCCAGTCGTCGTCGACGGGCGTTTGGTTTCGTTTGCGGAAGTTGGCCAGTTGCACCCAGAGGAACGGGAAATCGCCCTGCCCCCAGGCCTTTCGCCAGTTGGTGATCATCAGCGGGAACAACGTGCGATATTGGTAAGCCCGCCTTGCGTTCGACTCGCCCTGGTACCAGATCGCCCCGCGAATCGCGTACGGGACCAGCGGCGCGATCATCCCGTTGTACAGATTGCCCGGTCGATGCTGCGTGGTAATCGGGTTCAATGGCCCGCGGGGCAAGCGGATGCGGCGGCGTTTGACGGTCTTGCCCGCCTTCCTGGCCGCGGCAATGCGTTTGGTCTCCGCCGCGATCGCCGCGCGGTGGGCGTCAAGCTGCTTCTTGCGCACGGCGTCGTATTTGGCCCGGTCAAACTTCCCGATCGACGTATCCCACCAGGCAACAAGTTCTTTGGCCTGCGGGCAGGCCTTCACAACCGCCGGGTCGGTCCACGCCTCGACACGCGTACCGCCCCAGGACGTGTTGATCAACCCGACGGGGGCTTTGAGATTCTTGTGCAGCGCCCGCCCGAAGAAGTATCCGACGGCCGAGAATCTCTCCACGGTCTTCGGGCTGCACAGTAACCACCGACCTCCGCAGGTGGGCTGTAATTCAGGAGTGGCTTTACGGGTGACGGTGAACAGACGAATTCTCGGGAACTCCGCGGCCGCGATCTCTTCCTTCCCGTTGTTGGCGCCCCTGACAGAAAACTGCATGTTCGACTGGCCCGAGCAAACCCAAACTTCGCCGACGAGAATGTTACTGATGGTTCTGGTTTCGTCGCCGGCCTGGATCGTCATCTTGCAGACCATCCCCGCGGGCGCGACCTTGCCCAGCTTCACCATCCACTTACCGTTCTTGTCGGCTGTTGCGGTCGCGCCGACATCGAACGCCCCGGAGTTGGTCGATCCCTTGGCGGTCGATCCGCCCAGGCTGACCGAAACTCTCTGACCGCCCTTGGCCCAGCCCCAGATCGGTATCTCGCGATCGGCCTGAATCACCATGTTGTCGGAGATTATGGACGGGAGTTTCAGCTCCGCCGCCACCGGAGCAACCAGCGCCAGTAAGCAGAGAACTGTAACGATAATACCGCATCGCGCCGTCATGGGATTCTCCTGCAGTCTGAGTGGAATATCGAATGCGACAAACCGGCTTTGAGACACACGAATGTACTCAATCACCATGCCGGTCGCAACGGGAATCCGCGGGCTCTATTTCCGCTTCAGGCTGAAGACGGTGACCGTATTATCCACAAAGCAGGGCACATAGATTCGCTGTCGTTTGAGATCGATACCGAAATCGGCGGGCTTGTTCACCTTGGCGATGGTTTCGACGTTCTTGAAGTCTGCACTGACCCACGCGATCCTGTGGTTGGGCTGGTCTGAGACGAGAAAACTTCCGTCGGGCAGGGGCTCGATACCGTCGAGACCGGCAAACTCTTTCGCCAGGCCGACGGATTTGGCCTCTGCCTTTCCGCTCAGATCGATCTCGAAGATATCGTGCTCGCCCCAACTGCTGCAGTAGAGTTTCCCATCGCGAAAACACAAACCGTTTCCGCTTGCCGGTCCCTTGTAGTGCTTCATGGCGCCTGGACCCACGCGAGAGATTCGCGATGTAGACGTGTCGGCGACATAGGCGTATTTACCGTCGGACACCATGTCGTTCAGGAATTTCGCATCCGGGATATCCAGAGCTTTCACTGGTTTGCCCGTCGCGATATCCACCACAACCACCTGATGGTTGTCGGCGATCCAGAGTTGCCTTTTCACTATGCACAAGCCTTTGGGTGAGTGCATGGTTGCGATGTTGTTGGATTTCGCCCAATGCAGCTTCTCCAGTTTGCTGTCGGTCAGCAGGCTGATCGAACCGGTCCCGTCGTCG
>CAZSLS010000336.1:0-5098 GCA_964607575.1 uncultured Planctomycetaceae bacterium
GTATGATACCTGATCCCGTCTCAGTCAAGGGCGGGATTCGACAATCTGACGGCTGGTTTACTCGTCCCAGAGCAGTTGGCCCTGCTCGCTGCTGAAAATCTCGTGGTGGAGATGTTCGAGGAAGTCGGGATCGGCTTCGTAGGTGATGCCGCTATCGGCTTCATGCGTCGGGCGCACTGCCTGGGATGGGAGGGTTTGCCTGGGCGGAGCGCGTGGGGGCGGATCGTGCCAGAGCCCACAGTGTTGGAGAATCTTCCGTATGACGTCGCCCTGATGGGCTTCACCACGTCCAACGGACGAACCTGCAAACGTAAACAGTTTGGTTACAGTAACAGTTCCTCCATCGAGTGCAAACCGCAACAAACGGCAATGCAACTGGCCGTATATGTGCCAAAAAAATGCCAATATGTGCGCCATTCTTGTAAGCCTTTGATATCACAAGGCCGCCTTGGTATTCAAAATCCCGTTATGGCAACATAGTGTGGGTTCGAGTCCCACCTCCGGCATTACTCGACAAACGACGCCCAAAAGCGTCCCAACACGTCAAACAGCGACACAACCCCGCCACGTTTACAACTTTACAAACAGCCCAATGGGACCTCCCCTCCCGTGATTCCCCCGTCACAACCCGCCAAACCACGTCACGAAACGTCACAGAAAGTCAGGATGCGAATATGGGTAGTGGCGCCATAGTATGCGCCAAAACACTCACAATACTCGGAAGCAGGCCGAAGCAACGGGCCCAAGAATCCCGCCAACCCGAATCGCAAACGGCCACGCCTTGGTCCTCTCCCTATATCCAATCCATTTAGCGCGAGACATTTCCTTAGGCATTAAGCAGCTACTGCTTGCCGCCTTTGAGAATGTCAGCCACCTGGGCGGCAGTCAGCATGCCGCTGTATATGCGGACGTCGTCGATCTCGCCGTGGAAGTTCCGCTTGGCCTGACCCTGCCAGCGGTTCCACGCGCCGATGCGAAACGCCGACAGGTCAAGCTGATGTCCCAGGTTCAACGTGTGCTCGCTGTCCAGCTTGCCATCGATGTAGAACCGCACGCACCCGCCGAAGCGGGCGTCGCAGATGAGCGCCACATGGCGCCAGCGGCCCGGCGCGAGCGAGCCGGAGGCCGTGCGGTGCGTCCAGTTTCCGTCATCGGAGTGAATGGCGACATTCGGCTTGCCGTTTGCCAGCAGACTGAAATGCACCGTGCCCCGCTTGATGTCGCTGCCAAACAGCAGGGGGTTCCACGAATCTTGTAACGTTCCGGCCCGGACCCACATTGCGATGGATATCGCCTTGGGTGTCCCCAACCCACGCCCTTCAATGAAGCCCTTTCCAGCCAGCCGCCGTCCGCCTCGCCCGTCTCGCCCGCCGGTTCGCTCTGCGGCGACGGCCTTGGCATCGTGTGCGCCGGTCGAAGCGTCCTTTACCAATCCGCCGGCCGGGTCGTCCATCGGCCACCACGCCAGCAGGCGTAACGGTAATGGCTTCGGCTTCGGCAGTGTGGCGACCTCAGGCGGAGTACCGCAGGCGTCGCGGACGGTCGGCACGGGTCTAAAGTCCGGCTGGCCCCGATAGCGCAGGTTCCGCCGCCCATAGTACGACCCATAATACGGCGCCCCGCAGTCGATCCACGTCACCAGCCGAATCCATTCCTGTTTCGAGAGTTTCACTTTATTGTGGCCTTTGCGGAGCATCTGCACGAGCTTGCTGCGGTGCGAGCCGTAGCTATACGGCCTGGACGCCGCGGCATGCTGCATTGCGTACGACGACCCGCCCCATTCACGTATGGTGTGGACGAACTTGCCCTGGATAAGACTTTCGTACGAACGGCTGAACAGATTGGTCAAGTCGCCGCGCAGGTCCAACTTGGGCTTGGGTTTCTTGCGGTTGTGGCAGCGAATACAGTGTCGGTCGAGAATCGGCTGGACGCCGGTGGGATAATACAACGGTCGCGGCGCGACCTCGCCGGGCTGCGCGACCAGCTTCGCCACAGGTCGAGCCCGCGCCATGGCCATCGCCCGGCGAGACGCCGGGGCTTCGGTGCGCGGCTCGTGACAGCCGATGCAGGATCGCCGCTCGCCGGGCAGGAAGTTAACGAATGTGCGCATGCGTTGGACTTCCATAAAGTCCTTGTCGAGCGCCTGGAAGAACACATTCCGGTTGGCGGGTACTTCGAAGCGAGCCGAGCCGTCCTCGTGTACCTCGGTGACCCCGTGCAACACAGCCACCCAGATGTGCGAGTTCAAGCTGATCGCGAGGTGTCCGCCGCATCCGTCGGCACGTCGGTCTTCGCCGCGGCGGGGGTCCACTTCCGCCGACCAGGGCTTGGCCACCTGCTCCATCACCCGGACGTACTTAACCGTTCCGCGGCGAACGCCTTTCAGACCGCGGTACACGTCGCTGAGGAACACAACGGCCGTGGCCGAACGCTCGGGCCGCTCGTCGATAACAGCAGGCAGGACCGGCGGTCGCTTGCGGGGGCGTAGCAGCATCGGTTGCCAGCAGGAGATCTCGGGGTCTTTGTAGATCTCCACGCGGTTGCCGAACACGTCGAGCAGGTGGAGGCCGTATGCGGACCGATCGTTGTAGCGTTTGTCCGGGTTGCAGGCCACGAGAAAAAACTGGTCGGACAGCGGATATGGATCGGAGTAGAAGGGCCCGTAGATGTCCTCCCGCCACACGCCGTTTCGCAACTGGTACAGGCCGCGGAGGTTCTGTGTCTTGACGTTCGGTGTCAGGCTGATCATCGGCTTGGCGGTGCGTCTGTTGCGGCTCAGGTCGAGCAACAGCACCTGACCGACGCCCAAGGGCTCATGCCCGCAGCCGATGCAGATAACCCGATCCGGCCGCCCGGGAACCTGCCGGGCTTGCCACAGGACGCCCGGGTTCGTAACGTTATTACCGTAGAGTTCCGCGCTGCCCGACCCGTCGGGTCGCATGACCCACAGAGGCTGGATCGCGGCGATCCCTTTGTAGATGTACTCCCAGCGGTTGTAGACAATGCGCCCGTCGCCCATCAGCGTCGGCGTGAACTCGCTGAGCGCGCCGTGGGAGATCGGCCGGATATTCCGACCGTCGCGAGCCATGCGGAACAGGTTCGTGCAGGCCAGGTAGTGGTTCGGCGTGCAGAGCACGCCGTGCTCGCTGCGCGTGGAGGCGAAACAGATATCACCGTCGGGCAGGTAGCAGGGATGCACGTCATCGGTCCAGAACCGATAGCCCAGCAGCCCGTAGAAGCCATCCCCCGTGCTGGTCTTGCCGTATCGTGCGATCCGCCGGGCCTCGTCGGCAGGCGGGCGGGTCACCTGACGCAGACCTTTGCCGTCTGCGCCGATCTCGTAGATGCGGAAGCCTTCCCGTTTTGGGCGGCGGTACCCGAACAGGATGCGCCGACCATCGAACGAAATGTCATACCGATCAAAGACGCCGCCGACCAGTTGGTCCGCGATCCGGCGGACACTCCCGTCGGCAAGGGCGAGCACGCACAGGTTGCCCCCCCACTTGCTGATGTGTTGGAAGTCGTCGTAGTAGTGCTTGCTGTCGTAGGTATGTCGCTTGACGAAGGCAATCTTCGCGTCGCGAAGCAGTGGGTTCCGCTTGACGAGCATCTCGCGGCGCAGTTGCGGCATCTCGGCCAGCAGGCGTCGCGTCTTCTCGTCGACCGGATCCAGGCCCGTCCGGGCTTGCGCAGCCAACCGCCGTTGGAGATCCTCCAGCCTCTTGCGGAACTCGACCGCAGGATAGTCGCCCGAAGGCAACGCGCCCAGCGCGTCGACCGCGGCTCGCAGGCGCTTCAAGTCGCCGCGGAGCTTCTCTAACACCGACACATGGACACACAGGTCCAGCCTTGACCGGTCGGCGAGTTTGTGTGGGGTGGAACCGGGAGCCAGTCGCGCGATCAGCCGTTGCTCCAGCGACGCGCGTCGCCGGCCAAACCAACCGTCAGGGGCAAACCAGTCTGCGTGGACAGATCTCAGGAGCGGGTGGCTGGCCGGGGGGAAGTCCCGCCGAATCCTCGCCCAGAGCCCTCCTACGACGTTCGGCGCGGGCGAGAAGTAGAACGATGGCTCGGCCCCTGGAATCAGTCGGACCACAAGGGCGTTGTCCCCCGCGGCAAGGTCCAAATCCAGCAGGATCTGATCGGCCCGCGCACCGTCATATCGATAGCTCGTGCCGTATCGCCCGCCGACCAATCGTGTCCTGGCTGAGGCAGCCTTGACCCCGTTGACCCAGACGTCCAGACGATCGCCCCCGCCAATACCGACGGTGAGCTTGACCGGCCGCTTCGCGCGGACGGTGCGCGTCAGGAAAACGGCGCCCTGGCCCGATCCGGCGAGGAACTTGCAGGGCTTGCCGTCTTTCAGATGATCTCGTCGCGTCCAGAGCGGCCCGCCGCCGCGTTTGGCGTTCACGTCAATGGCCTTGTCGGTCTGGATGAGCCTCGCGGCTTCCGCATCGGACAGCAGCGCCGTGGCCAGCCAGGGACCCCATTCCACCACCTGCCGGGCCGCAGGCTGGACCCGCAACCAGGCTGCATACCGCCGGCGAGCCGCCAACAACGTTGCCTGGAGGTCCTTTTCCCTTCGGTAGACCGCGAAGCTATCGGCCCCGCCCGCCTCGGCCGACATCGCCGCCGACACCACCAGAGACACTCCCAGAATCGCCGTGCTGAATCGCATCGCTTCCGTTCCTTCACTCGGCCCGGAGTCACACAGCGCGACCGCCGCGGGGCTTCCTCAGTGATCGTACATGGGATTTCCCAGATGGCGTTGCGCCCGTGACCATCGCGGGCATTTGCAGTGATTGTATCCGATGCGGCACGTTGGGCAAACTGAATCTCCGGTGAGGTCAGAGGTCGGATCTGCGACTCTGGCCTGATCGCGTGGCTGTAAACGTAAACAGTTCCGTTACGGGGACAGTTCGTCCAGTGAGTGCAAACCGCAACAGACCGCAATACAACTGGCCGTGAAGGGGCCCAAATGCCAATGTGTGCGCCATTGTCGTAAGTGTTTGATATCAAAAGGCCGCCATGGTATTCAAAATCCCGTTATGGCAACATAGTGTGGGTTCGAGTCCCGCCTCCGGCAGTACGCGAC
>CAZSLS010000337.1:0-5078 GCA_964607575.1 uncultured Planctomycetaceae bacterium
TTGGTGCGCAACGACTTGAACGCAGTGGCATAATTATGAAAATAGCTGATACTCTTAGAGATGTCTTTCAATATTGCATCGGCCTTGATTTGCCTGGTGGTCTCCAGACCGTCCATTTCGGGCAATTGGATGTCCATGAGGATATTGATCCGTCGCCGTCTCAATCCAGCGTTCCGCTCTTTCTGTAGATCCGTGTCTCGAGTGAACGGTTGTAGGCGCCGAATGATTCTTCGTCCACCGGCGCCGATTCGATGTCGTGGAACGTCATGTACATCTTGGCGTCGAGGTTGTCGAGGTAATGCAGGAAATACGCTTCGGGTATCATCGGCAGCTTCGGCGAACCGTATTCGTGCGCGCCGTGGTGCGAGAGAATCATGTGCTGCAGCAGATCGAGCGTCTTTTGCGGGAACGGCTCGCCCGTCTCTCCAGACACCAATGCAGCTTTGCGGTCCAGCCATATCACGCCCATCGTGATGTGCCCGACCAGATTCCCGCGATCGGTGTAGTTGATCGCGATACCGGAGGTCAGTTCGGCTAGCTTGCCCATATCGTGGAAGAATACGCCGGCCAGCGACAGATCGGCGTTGAGCTTCGGGTAGAGCCCCAGCAGCGCAACCGCGGCCCGGGCGATACTCAGCGTGTGTTCCAGCAACCCGCCCATGTAAGGATTGTGCATCGTCATGGCCGCGGGCGCCTTCTTGAACGAATCGACAAACTCGCGGTCCTCGACAAATTTCTTTATCAGCAGTCGCAGCGATTTGTTCTTTATCCCCCGGAGGATCTCCAGCAGTTCGGACCACATCTCTTCGGGGTCGGCGTCGGCGACGGCAAGAAAGTCGCTGATATCGACCTTGTCTTCGCTCATCGGGCGGCAGGCTTCGATGATGAACTGCAGCGAGCCCTTGTAATCTTCGCTGCGTCCCTTCACGTGGAGGTATCCGCCCTGGGGTATCGAGGCGTATATCGACTCGGTCGCCTGCCACATACGACCCGGTAGCGTTCCGGTCTTGTCGGCAAGCGTGCAGAGGATGTAATTCCCGCCGGTTTTGGTGGTTCGCAGGTCCTTGTCGCGGACGACGAAGATCTGGTCGAGCGTCTGTCCGGCAGTCAGTTCGTTTATGAATATGTGTGTTTCGTTCATGCCCGAGAGTCTAACACGCACCGCTCCACTTGAAAACAATGGTTTGCGACGGTATAAGGAGCAACCGGCCGGTGAAGAAATACATGATCCGGATTTGAGAACACTGAACTTTGAAAGAAGCCTCGATGCGCTACAGCAAACTGCTTATACCGACCACCAGGGAAGTTCCCGCCGACGCGGAAGTCCCTTCGCACATACTCATGATCCGCGCGGGTTATATCAGGAGAGTCGCCAGCGGTACGTACACCTACCTGGTCCTGGGTCTGCGCTCGCTGCGGAAGATCATGCAGATCGTCCGCGAAGAGATGGACGCCTCCGGCGCACAGGAAATCCTCATGCCCGTAGTCCAACCGCTGGAACTGTGGGACCGCACAGGGCGCTCGGTAGACTACGGCGAGACGCTGGCGACCTTCGCCGATCGGCACGGACGCGGTAACGCCTTGGCCCCGACCGCCGAGGAGGTCTGCACGTATCTCGCTTCGCAGGAACTCAAGTCGTACAAGCAACTGCCCGTCAATCTCTACCAGATCGGCACGAAGGTTCGCGACGAGTTCCGCCCGCGCTTCGGAGTATTGCGAAGCCGCGAGTTCATTATGAAGGACGCCTACAGCTTCCACACCTCACCCCAATGCCTCGATCAAACCTACCGGGCAATGTACGACGCGTACTGCCGCATCTTCGAACGATGCGGTATCCCGTACGTCATCGTCGAAGCCGAATCGGGCGAGATGGGCGGCTCGGGCTCACACCAGTTCACCGTACCGTGCGAAAACGGAGAGGACGTTATCGTTCACACCGAAGACGGCGAGTATGCAGCCAATATCGAAAAAGCCGAAGTCGACCCGCCGGCCGAGCCCTCCGAACGCGGAACCGACGCCGTCGAAGAGGTCCACACGCCCGAGGTGGGCAGTATCGATGCTGTATGCGCTTTCCTGGGAACCCAACCGGACGAGATGATCAAAACGCTCGTTTACAAGGCCAACGACGACGTTGTCATATGCCTGATCCGCGGCGATCACGAACTGAACGTCGAAAAGCTCACCCAGGCGACCGGCGGGGCGCATATAGAACCGGCCGACGAGGCGACCGTCCGCGAGATCACCGGAGCGGGCGTCGGTTTTGCAGGTCCGATCGGTCTGGCGGACAAGGTCGCGAAAACGTACATCGACCCGTGGGTCGCGGGCATGTGCTGCGGTGTCAGCGGAGCGAACAAGACCGACCACCACGTACGGAACGTAGTACCCGCGCGCGATTTTCCCCTCGAAGGCGACAACGTGACCGTTATCGACATCCGCAACGCCGTCCAAGGCGACACGTTCGGCGGAAAGGAGCTGTTGTTCCACCGCGGGATCGAAGTCGGGCAGGTATTCAAGCTCGGCGCCAAATACAGCAAAAAACTCGACGCCTACGTCGACGATGAATCCGGAGCGTCAGTACCCTGCATCATGGGATGCTACGGGATCGGAATCAACCGCATACTCGCCTCGGCGATCGAAGTCGAAAACGACAAGAACGGATGCATCCTTCCGATCGCCATCGCGCCGTTTGAAGTCGAAATCGTCGCGCTGAACATAGACAGCGAATCGGTGTTCAGCAAGGCCGAGCAGATCTACAGCGACCTCCAGGCCGCCGGCGTCGACGTGCTGCTCGACGACCGGGACGCCCGACCGGGCGTCAAGTTCAAGGACGCCGACCTCATCGGTCTGCCCCTGCGAGTGGTCGTCGGCGAGCGAGGACTGGCCGAGGGAAATGTCGAAATCAAACGCCGCACCGACGACAAGCCCGCCGGCGTACCGCTCGAACAGGCCGTCGAGACAATCCTGGAGATAATCAGGGAACTTAAAGACGGTGACAAGTAAAGCGTCAACAGTACTCGCCGCGGCGGGCATAGACCGCGGCGAACACCGCGCCGCCAAGCGGAAACGGAAACTCGACACCCGCTCCGGGAGCCTGGACTACCTGGCGTATCTCGGCGCGCGGGTGGCGATAATGTTCGTCGAGATGTTGTCGCTGCGGGCGGGTTACGCGCTGGCCCGGGCGATCGGCAGCGCAATATACCGCTTCGACAGGCGGCATCGCAAAATCGCGATCGATCAACTCCGCAGCAGCTTTCCCGACTGGTCGGAGGCCAAGATCCGCCGCACCGCAAAGGCGTCGATTCGAAACATGGTCTGCATGGGCCTCGAACTACTCCTCACGCCGCGACTCATCCGACCCGACACATGGCGCAAGCACATACGCTTGAAAAACATGGAGAACGTGGTCGCCACTCTGATCGCACGCGATCGACCGATGGTGCTCGTCACCGGGCATTTCGGGAACTGGGAGCTGGCGGGGTATTTTTCCGCTGCAATCGGGCTGGCGTTCAGCTCGGTGGCCAGGCGAATCGACAACCCGTGGATCAACGACCTGATCTTCGGCGTTCGCGAGCGTACCGGTCAGCGGATGATCTACAAGCAGGGAGCGGCCGCTCAAATCGCGCGGGCGTTCGACAACAACGAGGCGGTCTCGATCGTCTGCGACCAGGACGCCGGGGCTCGCGGACTCTTCGTCGACTACTTCGACCGCCCCGCCAGCACGTTCAAGTCGATAGGCCTGCTGGCGATGCAGTACGAGGCGCCCATCGCGGTAATCTGCTGCCGCCGCCTCGGCGGGCAGTTCAACTTCGAAATATTCAATCAGCGCCTGATCGAACCGTCCGAGTGGACCGACAAGGACGACCCCCTGCGCTGGATAACCCAGCAATACACCACCGCCCTCGAAACCGCCGTCCGCACCCAACCCGACCAGTACTTCTGGGTCCACCGCCGATGGAAACACGCACCACGAAAAAAGATAAGAAAAGACACATAAGGCCATAGATTGGTAGAATATCCATCGGAGAGCAACTCAATGAAATATGCCTCAGTCATGATTGTATTGATAGCGATGGGCGCCGCGGGATGCGGCGACAGTGAACCCGACCAGACCGAACCGGAGAAGAACGCCTCGGGCGAAACCGCCGCCGAGGAGACCAAGCGTATCCTGGAAGCAATCGCCAAGAATCGACCGCCCAAGTCGGTCAAACCGCCGGGCTTCTTCGGCGGTGGTTCTTCGAGCGGTCGTCGAAAGGACGATCCAGAAGACCAGGACACCGATCCCGATCTCCTCGTCGTGCCCCCCGAATCCGCGACACAACCGGCACGGGTCAAACGCCCTCCTCCAAAACCGGTGACCCCCGACCAGCGGGCCGCAAAACAGGTCAAGCTGGCGGAACTCTATCTCGCCAACGCTGCGGCTGCACCAACCCCCGCCGGGCGCGAGTTTCTGACCGACAAGGCCGCCACGATACTCAAGGAAATCATCGCAAAGCACCCCAAAGCACCCGCGACAACCGAAGCGACCAGGCTGCTGAAAGAGATCGAAGCTGCGCAATAAGCGCATGATTTCTTTGTTTGGATGGAGTGGAGTTGTCTTCCCCGTGCTTGGCGGCGGTGATCTGCGGCGGGGCTTATGCGGCTGCGAATCTGACGCCGATACCCAGGTAGCCCTTGCTGGTCATTTGTTCGCGGTCCACGCGTACGATAGTCGCCTGGACAGGTCCGACGCCCGTAACCTGCCTACCACCGATACCGGCCAGGTCGACATAAACCGCTTGCCCTGCCCTAACTGGTGCGGTAACAGGAACATACATGAGCATCCCGCTTTCGGAGACATCTACTGTCCGCGCCGGGATTTCGCGTTTTGAAGGACCGTGGTGGAACTGCAGACTTGTTGACATTGGATATCTTGCGTGCTGCCTTCGCTCGTTGGAACTGGTCGAGTCGTTCATTTCGTACTCCGTCTATCGATGCGGTTCACCACTTATTATCGGAAAACGAGCCACGCGGGTTTTCAAAAATATCCACAGTCATCCCATAACTGGTTCGATCCTGACAGTCAGGGCTATTTGAGCCGG
>CAZSLS010000338.1:0-4974 GCA_964607575.1 uncultured Planctomycetaceae bacterium
AAGGCCAGCATACATAGTGATTTAAAAAGCGCCAGAAAAAATTCTCACACCCTCCCAGAGGGGCGGGGCGATAAGAATCTGTACTTTTCGAGGAGAATGTGTATAATAGAATCTTGTCGTGGCGGTTGGAACAAATTGAGGGTTGGGTATGGATGGGACAATGTTCAATGACGCTTCGCGGAGGTCGGTGTTCGAGCATCTTGAGCCGCGATTGCTTCTGTCGACCGCCACGGAATCGGCCGATCTGGTGTCCGTGCAGTGGAAGGGCCAAACCGCCCAGGCTCGCTCCGACGAGTGGATTGTCCGCCTTGACGACGGAGTTGATTGGGGAGATTATTCCAATTTGCTTGAAAGCAGCCTCGTCGACAGCGGGATTAAGGATGGGTCTCTATCGCACGCCGGGCGATCGCTGTTCGCGCTGCTAACGGCTCGGGGGGGATCTGTAAAACAGGTGGTCGCCTGGGCCGGAGAGCAGGCGGGGGTCCTGTACGTCGAGCCGAATTTCGTTCATTCAATTTCCGGCGCTGGCGTTGCGACCATACCCGACGATCCGGCGGTTACAGATGGTTCGCTGTGGGCGCTGCACAATACCGGGCAAAACGGCGGGACGGTCGACGCGGACATTGACGCTCCGGAGGCATGGACTCTGACTACCGGTTCGTCCGATGTTGTGATCGCTGTGATCGATACGGGCATTGACTATACGCATCCGGACCTGGCGGGCAATATGTGGATTAACCCCGGCGAGATCGCCGGCGACGGGATCGATAACGATTCAAACGGTTATATTGACGATATCTATGGGTGGGATTTCGGAGATGATGGCGATAACGATCCGATGGACGTCGACTCCCACGGAACTCACCTTGCCGGGACGATAGGGGGCGTCGGAAACGATTCGGCGGGTATATCCGGTGTGAACTGGAACGTGAGTATAATGGCGTTGAAGGACACCGACGATGAGGGGTATGGATCTACGTACGACACCCTTATGGCGGTCGAATATGCGACAATGATGCGGAGGGATTACGGCGTTAACGTTGTCGCCGCCAACCACAGTTGGGCCGAATACATGCATTACAAGGCGTTGCGGGATGCCATAGAACTCTCCGGGCGAGAGGGTATCCTGAGCATAACTGCCGCCAGTAATGAAACGAGCAACAACGATTTCGTCGACATGTACCCGAGCAATTACGAGTCTCAGTACATACTGTCTGTAGCGGCGACTGACCGAAACGATGAGTTGGCGTATTTTTCAAACTACGGCGGCGCCACTGTAGACCTCGGCGCGCCGGGCGTGGATATATACTCAACGGTTCCAGGGGGCGGGTATGCCTGGAAGGACGGTACGTCAATGTCCGCCCCGCACGTTGCGGGCGTGGTGGGTTTGCTTGCGGCGTACAATCCGACTGCTACCGCCGGAGAGATCAGGCAGGCGATACTGGGCGGTGTGGATCAAATTGAGTCTCTGGCGGGCAAAACGATTACCGGCGGGCGGTTGAACGCCTTGGGGGCCCTCGAGTTGCTGGGAACGTTCGGTCCGGAGGTGATGTCGGTGAGCCCTTCGGGCGGGTTGTTCCAAATCGATGAGGTCACCGTTTATTTCAGCGAAGGTATCGTCCCGGCGTCGCTTGTCGGAGCCAATTTCCTGCTCCGGTCCAATGGCGCCGACAATGTTTTCGACACCGCTGACGATGCTGTACACGCAATCGGCGATTCCGAACTCAGCCAGCCTCAAGCCGATCGTGTGGTTGTTTCGCTGCCCGTCAATCTTCCGCCTGAGACTTATCGTATGACGATTGCAGGTTCCGGGTCCACCCCGGTGCGAGACTCGGATGGCAAGGCGCTGAATGAAGGCGGCGACTACGAGCACTTCTTCACGATAATCTCTCTCGGTGATGCCAATGAACCCGACGATATAATCGCCACCGCTACTCCCAGCGGACTGGGAGCCCTGAGCGCGGTCGCCTTTGATGGTGAGATTGGCGATGGCGATACAGAATATATGGAGGACGATATTGACCTGTTTGAGATCCAGATAAACGAGCCCGTGATGCTCCTGGCCGAAACCGATACAGATACCGCGGGCAGTGAACTCGACACGTTCCTGCGCCTGTTCGATGCGGCGGGTAACGAGCTTGCGTTCGACGATGACGGGGCCGCCACGTACACAGGTACTCAGACGGGTACGGACAGTCGAATCGAGTATGTGCTCAATAGCGCCGGTACGTACTACGTCGGCGTGTCGAGTTTTGAGAATGAAGGCTACGACCCGAATAACTATGACGACAGATTGTATGGGTGGTCTTTCGGCGAGTACCGCCTGACGCTGATGCTCCAATCGTTCCCGGAAATCCACGGAAACAAGTGGGACGATCGCAACGGTGACGGACTTCGCGACGAAGGCGAGGGGCCTCTGGGCGGTTGGACGATCTTCCTGGACAGTGATGTTGACGGGGTTTTAGATGTTGGCGAACGGTCGACTACGACTGATGCGGAGGGGAACTTTTCGTTCACGGACGTACCGCCGGGTGTCTATGCGGTTGGCGAGATTGCCCAGGATGGCTGGGAGCGGACATATCCCGCGGTTGTGGTGACCGGGTCGTACGTGGGGTATTCGATGACGAATCCGGAGTTCGAGGACATAAGCGCTTCGGGGCAGGGCGTTCTGGCGGGCGCTGATGATGAATCCCACCATCTGACGTCCGCGGATCTGGGCGATTTCGAGTTCTCGATGTACGATGTCGTGTACGAGGAAATATACATTAACAGTAACGGTCTGTTGACTTTCGACGCGATCGATGATCCGGCTGACTCGTATCGTAATGGTGATCTGGACATGTACCTCGAAGGCGCCGCCATTGCCGTCTTATGGGACGATCTGATTGTCAGCACGCCATCGGAGTGGGAGTTGGATACTGCGGTTTACTGGGAAGTGCGCGGTAGTGGATCCGACGAGCGGTTGATCGTCCAGTGGAATAATGTGGACTACGCCGAAGCCGACGTGTACGCCGCCATTACGTTCCAGGCGATATTACGTGCGGATGGGAGTATCACGTTTAATTACGGCGAGTTGTATAATGACGACATCGGAAACGAAGGCCAGTGGGCGACCGTTGGCGTGAGGGATGCGGGGGTCTACGCTGACCGCCGCACCCTGTTGGCCTATGATTCTGACTCTGGAGAATTTGTGGGAACGGGTAAGAGTACGCATCTGTTCAGACCGCTGCTCGGACAGCATGTGGTGAGGTTGGGTATTGGCGAGGTCGAAACGGGAGTTCTTTTCGGTAGTTGGCGGGACTCTTCGCTCGGTGACGCCAATCGCGACGGTACGGTCGATAGCGGAGATGTTGACATCTTCGTGGGTCAGTTTGGTGTGAGGGGGCAAGATACATCGTCCGACTTTGACCGTGACGGCGATGTCGATCTTCGTGATTTTGCGATACTGCGCGACAATTTCGGGACGTCCGCAATCGTCGCGCAGGTCAACTCGGCGCCAGCGGTCCGCGCAATCTCACAGTCTATTGGTTCCGCTCCCGGTCCGGTCGGCGAAATTATGCCTGAGAGACCTCTGCTCCGGCAGCGAGCCCCACGCCCCGCGGCGGATATACCAGTGGCGCCTCAACCGGAAGAAACATCTCCCAGTGCGTCCGACACCACGGATCTACTGGCATGGGTGACTCCGCTGGATATGACTCTTGGCGTGCTTTCGACTGCCGACGATCGGATCGACACTCCTGGCGTCCGGGCGGCGAGACATCTGTCCGACCGTGGCTATTCAAGCGCAGAGGCGGAGGTGCCCGATGGATTCATTGGACTGAATGATCCTCTGGGCAGCGTCTTTGTAGACGTTTTGGACCGGGGGCTTGCCTGATCGCCCTCAGGAACGGCGACGGCTTGAGCCACGGATGAACACGGATAAACACGGATAAATACGTATAGTAACGACAACGGCAACGGCATTAGCCACGGATGGCATGGAAAAGGAATTGACCCGACAGGGTATTCCTGTTGAAGCCGAGAAGAAGTTATCGATTCTGCATAAGAACGAAGCGCTCGACCCAATCTACAAGCCGGACCCGATATGTTATGGCGAAATCCTCGTTGAACTAAAATCGGTGGTCGCCCTTAGACGCGAACACTACGCTCAAGTCGTTAATTACCTGAAAGCAACCAACCTGCGCCTTGGCCTTCTGGTAAACTTCGGATCACACCCCAAAGCGACAAGAAACGCTGCCGCAGTCGTAGCCGTTACATCCGTGTAATCCCTTCGACTTCGCTCAGGACAAGCCGTGCCATCCGTGGGCCATGCCGTTGCCGTAGTCGTCGCCGTTACTATACGTATTTATCCGTGTTTATCCGTGTTTATCCGTGTTCATCCGTGGCTCAAGCCGTTGCCGTAGTCGCTCACTGTGCAGACCGGAGGAGCGGGAAATCCTGTCTTCTTCACGAAGCATGCATAGAATGTATAATGCGACCTGTCAGGTATTGTTGGACATAGCCTGTGTTGAAGTGATTGAGGATTGGCCATGGAGCGGACAAAGTTCAATGACAGCTCGCGGCGAGCGGCGTTTGAACGCCTCGAACCGCGACTGCTGCTGTCAGCCGTTACGGACCTTGTCGCCCCGGTGTCCGTGCAATGGCAGGGCAGCACCGCTCAGGCGCGCCCTGACGAATGGATTATCCGTCTCCAAGACGGTCTTGGCGGGGGAGATGAAACCAATTGGCTCGAAAGCAGCCTCGCCGACAGCGGGATTGGTGCGGAGTCTCTCGAGAGCATCGGACAATCGCAGTTCAGCCTCCTCAAAGCACCGGAACTCATCCCGGAGAAACTTGCTGCATGGGCCGACAAGCATGCGCGCGTCCTGTATACCGAGCCGAATTTTGTCTATACGATTTCCGAGACCATCGCATCGACTACTCCCGACGATCCGGCGATGGCGGACGGTTCACTGTGGGGGCTGCACAATACCG
>CAZSLS010000339.1:0-4944 GCA_964607575.1 uncultured Planctomycetaceae bacterium
AATGTCGGCAGTACCGTTTCCATCGGGCAGGAAGGACAGCGTCAGATTCGTGCCGGTCACGTTTGCAGTCAAAATATCCGGATTACTGTTGGCCGATACCGTCAGCGACAGCGTGTCGCCGACGTCGATGTCGCCGAACACATTCGACAGGTCAAGAACAGTATCGTCGGCGTCTTCGTCAACTGTCACATCAGCGATGGGATTAACCACTGTAGGCGCATCGTTTGTCGGATCGACCGTTACGGTGAAAGTGTCTTCAACCCAGAGCCCGCCGGAGTCCGTCGCCCGAACGGTAATGTCAGCCGTACCATTCTCATCGGTAACGTACGACAGCACAATCCGCGTACCGATGATATTCGCCGCAACAAGGTCGGTATTCGTATTGCCCGTCACCGAAAGCGCGAACGTATCACCGAAATCGACGTCGTCGAAGACACCTGGAAGGTGAACAATGCTGTAAACCGTGTCTTCGTCGACGGTAACATCATCGATATGATCGGTGACCGTGGGCGGGGCATCGTTGATGGCAGTGACCGTCACCGTAAGAGTATCTTCGGTCCAGGCGCCGAGCTGGTCTGTAGCACGGACGGCAATGTTGGCCGTACCGTTGATATTGGCCACGTAAGACAGCGTGAGGATCCCGGCCGTCAGGTCGGTAGTCACAAGGCCCGGGTTCGTATTACCGCCCACTGAGAGCGTCAGCGTATCGCCGGGGTCAGGATCATCGAATGTTCCAGACACATCCCGAACGCTGGCGTCGGAATCCTCGTCCACGGAGACGTCGTCAACAGGAGCGACGACGACCGGCGGCATGCTGAAAACCGGCGCCACTCCGGGACTCGGTCCGTCGTGTCGCCAACTGCCCGCATAATCGCCGAATATCTCAAAGTGGACGCGATGCAACGAGTCGCCGCTACCGTCGGGACTGATCGGCCAGGGCGCAATGTCGGCGTATCTGACCTCGTCCTCGGTCAGGTGTGGAACAAAATCGGGCTCAAGGAGCGGAGGCGAGTCAGGCCTCTGCAGTTCGATGCGCTCTCCGTCATCGTCCAATCGGCCGCGGTAACCGCCCGTCAGCGGAACGCCGGTATCGATACCGTAATGCGTTTGAAAGTCAGCAACGCGGGCAGCGTTGACCGGGGCGTTCGGATCGAACGAAAGCACCACCATTGTGCCGCCGGCGGCGATGGTCGTTCCTTCATCGAATTCCATGTCCACTCCGCCGCGGAGACGCCAGTTGGCCAGGTACTGGGCCCCGCCGTGGGGGTTGTCCGTCCAGGCGGCCAGTTCGACCGCAGAACCCGTCGGGTTGTACAGTTCGATGAACTCCAGATCGTCGGGGTCCACGCCGCCGGGACCATCGGGATCGGGCGGGTTGTACATGACTTCACTGATTACCACCGGACCGACACGCGGAGGGCTGTTGGACCCGTAGAGAGTCACCAGCGCCATCGGGTACAGATCGCCGGCAGCGTTAGGCCAGCGACCGAACGATTCACCGTTGGCCGCACCGCCGAAATCGACGTGATCGGCAAAGTGTGTCAGATTCCCCGCTCCATCAGCCTTCATCAGCCATATGTCGTCGCCGTGGGCGCCGCTGAGGGCGAAGTCAAGAGGATCAACGCCGCCGGATGAGTTGAAGTCGCCTTCATCGAAGACGAGGTATTCGCCGGAACCAATCGACGTGCCCGGCGGGATCATGAACTTCTTGTAGTCTCCATTATCCGGATTCGACGCCAAACCCCACCTGTCGCTTAGATACCAGCCGCCGATGTCAACGGTCACGCCGGTAGTATTATATAACTCGATGCTGTCGACGTCCGGCAGGTCAGTGTGACTCAGCACCTCGTTGACAACGATACCCAGAGGCGCCTCGGCCGCGGCGCCGGGCGTGCCCCCATAAGCCACGCTCGACCGCCAGTTCGCCGGATCGTTGTAATCGCCTGCGGGATCGATGATCTCCAGCGCCGCGCCCTTGCCGTCAGCCCGACCGGGCCAACTGCCGGCATCGTTGTACTCGAATGCGGACAACACGCCGCCGAGAGGATTCTCCAGCCTAACGGCCTCTCCGTTGCTGTCGAGGCCGGCGGAATATTCACCAACGACGTTGATACCCGCACCGTAGCGTGCTTCGAATGCGGCGGTATTACTGACGAGTACGGCAAACTCGCCCGGCGCCAGGGAGCCATGATCGCTCGGACCGAACTCGAAGGCGATCCCTTCAGAGAAACTAACACCCAGCAGGTCGATGCTGTGGTCGCCGTTGTTGTAGAGTTCAATGAACTCGAAGTCACCGGCGGTGAAATCAACGTCTTCGGGAGGCTGGGAGGCCAGTTCGTCATCGGTGGGTCCCTGGGGGTGGTAATTCAGTTCGGTAACGATCAGGTCCCCCTCGGCGGGCAGGTGGACATAAAACGGTGCTTCGTTCACTGCGCTCCAAACTTCACCTGACAGAGTGCGTGCCTTAACAAGGGTGGACTCCGGCAGGACGAGAGGCGTTCCTCCGTAAGCTACCGCGGTACCCCCGGGGGTCGCGGGATCGGTCCCGTCGAGCGTGTAGTAGATCGTACCGCCCGAGGCGTTGATGCTCAGCCTATCGCCCAGATCGATCGCTCCTCCGTGCTGATACGAACCGTTGATTCTGAACGACGGCGCCACAACATTTGGGTACAGCCCCGCGGTCTTAAGTTGGTTGATGTAGGTCCAGGTCCTATTCGGAAAATAATTGTTGCGGAGCGAGTTGATGCGTGAGGCCCAATTGTCGCGAAGTTGCAGCCCCTCATTATCTGCGTAGCCGTTACCCCAACGTGCCGACTCGCCCACAACCGCCTCATATATCTCCGCCGCCGCCGAGTCGAGCCAGGCGATATTGGCCTGCGGGGTCAGCACACCGTCGTTGAATAAGTGGCGGTGAGCACGGTCGGCAAAGACCTGTTTGAACTCCGGTACGGCACGTAGTCTCTGGTAGAGGCTCCCCAGTTGCGATCCGAACTGGTCGATACGGTTGCCGTTGTTCAAACAACCCTCAGCATCCCAACTGTGGAACCGCCATTTCCCCTCACCCTCGCGATTGTACGTTGCCCACCAGTTGTTCTGAGGCCAGTCCCAGTTGCTCCCGAACTGATTGACAATCAGGTAGTCGCAGAAGTCGGGGATATCCAGCATCTCTTCGATGGCCGCATAATTATTGGCCGCATTGTTGGCCAGGGAATGCAGTTGGCCCCAAGCCGCGGAAGTACCCGCGTTCAGGCCTTCGATGTTATAGGCGTCGTAATCTTCCTTCTCCCCTCCGAGGTAACTCGCGGCGAACGCATCGTCGGGCCGTTCCACGGGATTGTACAACCCCCAGTACAGGCCATCGACGTAAAGATGAACGAAGTTCCCGTGCGAACCGAGGCCCCCGGTGGCCAGTTGTCTCTCGGCGGCCCAGCGATCCTGCAGGAGCGTATTCCTAATACGGTCGTTGAAACCCGCACGGAGGGTGATCGTGTTGAAACTATCGACGTCGGTATCATCGAAAACGGGGTAATCGAGTGTTGTCGGTCCGTATATGCTCTTGAACACGAGGCGGAAAGAGTGCTTCTTGGTATTCTCGCCACGGCTGGCGCCACCGACGATTTGCACGCCGCCATCGACCTGGAAAAGGGTCGAACCATCGGTGTTGATCCACTCGACCGACGCGGGCCTTTCCCAGGCCGGCCCCTCACCGCGCGGATTGGCGTAGATACCGGTCGAACCGAACATGTCTTCCACGGAAGTCACGATCGACACAGTCGGGACCGCCTGCATGTCGTCCCTGATCGTGCCGCTGTAGGTGGGATGATTGACGACGTTCGGATCCATCGCATAGTTGGCGGACGTTCCATTCCAGTAAGTGGGGAACCCAGCGGGACTGGCCGATTGCTGGAGCACGTCGTCGAGGAAGATGTACGTATGCGTATCGACGTTGGTGGGAAGGTATCCCGGTTTGTACGCCGCGGCACGCAGGACGGTAGTTCCGGTAACGTGAATCGGAACGGTATAGACCGTCCCGGTAGTTGCGGTCGGTTTACTACCGTTGAGCGTGTAGCGAATCTGAGCTCCGGAAGTGTCGGTGGTGATCTCGACATCGACGGGGTCCGTATAGAAACCGCGATCGGCGCTGAAGCGGGTGTCTCCCACCATGCCTAATACGCCTGGGACATTCGCGGCGCCCGGCCTGGGGGTGGTGAAGTACTGCTCGGTAATCACCAGGACCCCGCCCTCTTCCTCGTACCGCACGCCGTAGGAGATATCCTCCAACTGCTGGGGGTATGGATCGTATTCGTGAACGATCGTACCTGCATCATCCAGCAGGGCGAGGGGCTCACCGCCGCTCTTGAGTTTGAAATTCGTGTGCAACTCCCCTACCGGGTCCCGCCGGTCCTTGTCCGAAGCGAAAATGACACGGTACTGACCAGGGTTCAGTAACATGCTCGGAAACGTCCAGATTGCGTCGTCGTCCTCCAACTGCCAGCCTTCCAGATCCACCGCCACGTCCCCATAGTTGTGAATCTCCAACCAGTCGGAGTAATCGTTGTTTTCATCGGCCAGCGTGGAATCGTTGTCAGCCATGAACTCCGTGATCAAAACCTCGCCGCTGAGCAGCAAACGCGGTTCGAGCGATTCGAAAAGCGGGACGTCGTTCTGATTGGCTTTAGGGATATTCATATAACTAACGCAATTGCCTTACTGCCAAAAAGGAGGTGTTTCCAGGCATCGTACACAAGATAGTGTACCCTATTATACCTCCGAGCCGATATATGCTGAATTATACCACAAATCCCTGTATTTGGAAGGGATTTTCTTCAATTTGGGACTATAGATTCTTTCGGGACAGGCTCTGACAGCTAGTAGCCGATAGCCCCACCCAGCGATGATTCCGCCAGTATGTCTACCAGCAGATCGTCTGTATCCAGCGCGGCA
>CAZSLS010000340.1:0-4942 GCA_964607575.1 uncultured Planctomycetaceae bacterium
TCGCGGGACTCGATACGCTGACTAAATGGATGACGAAAACGAGCAAGGCGAAAAGGGGACAGTGATGATCGAACTTGATTGGGCGGTGAAATATGGGGGATGGGGAAAGGCGAAAGGCTTGCTGGTCCGGATGGTTTGTTTGTCCGGGCGATTGTAGAAGATAACTGGTTCACTGAAGTGACCAGTCCGGGTGTCAGGTGTAACCACGCGGGGCGAAATGCATTCGCCGAACACTATTGAGGGTGATCGCGGAATTCGCGATCGAATATTTATGATGTGCCTTTACAATGCGGGCGGTTGTTCTTACCCTGATGGGTCTGCAAGCTTACTGGCGAAATATAACCCCTGGTTTCGAGGAGAGGTATTGGTAATGAGTAAACTCAATAGACGAAGGTTTCTAAAGGGTGTGGGAGCGGCCGCTATAGCGCTCCCTCACGTAATCACGTCCGGCGCACTGGGCGCAGAAGGCAGGCCGGCGGCCAGCGATCGGATCACGATGGGCGGCGTGGGCATGGGCGGACAAGGCCATGGCGACCTCCGCGGTTTCATGGGCGACAAGCGCGTTCAGGTACTGGGCGTCTGCGACGTCAAGCACGGTGCCCTGAAAGGTTGCATCAACAGCGTCAACGGCAGGTACAAGAACAAGGACTGCAAGGGGTATCTGGACTATCGCGAGCTTATCGCACGCAGCGATATCGATGCGATCGTCTGCGGAACGCCCGACCACTGGCACGCGCAGGTCACCATCGACGCGATGAAAACCGGAAAGGACATCTACTGCGAGAAACCGCTTTCGCTGACCATTCGCGAAGGTCGCAAGATGGTCGAGGCCGCGAGGCGTTACGGACGCGTCTTCTCCTGCGGCAGCCAGAGAGTAATTGGCGACTACGGGCATCTGGCAAAGGCCGCAAACAGCGGTCGCTACGGTAAAATCCTCGTCGCCCACGCCAACCCGGGCGGTCCGCCCCGCCATTGCCATCTGGCCGGAGGACCGGTTCCACCCAATACGATCGAGTGGGACCTGTGGCTCGGACCGGCGCCGTGGGCGCCGTACAATCCGTATCGCTGCGGACGCGCGTACGGTCTGGGGGGAAAAGGTTTCCGAACGTGGTACGACTACTCCGGCGGTATGATGACCGACTGGGGCGGACACAAGTTCGGCGGCGCGATGCACGGATTGAAACTCGACCACACCGGACCGACGGATGTCCTGTACCCCGACGGTAAAGACGTCAAGCAGCTCACCTACGTGTTCAAGAACGGTATGAAGTTGGTTCACGGCGGCGGGCAGAAGTACATCTGCGAAGGCGGAGAAGCCAGGCCGATCCGCGGAGAAGTCGTACCTCCGGGACTTCGCTGGTACGAAGACGGCGCCAACTACCCGATCAGGGACCTTGCCAACTGCATAATCACGAGAAAACGCCCGTTCCGCGACGTCGAATTCGCGCACAGGACCGCAACGATTTGCCATCTCGGTAATATCTGCTACATGTTGAAGAGAAGCCTGAAATGGGATCCCGATAAGGAAGAGTTCATCGGCGACGCCGAAGCCCAGAAGCTTATCGACCGGCCCAGGCGCGGACCGTGGCAGATCTAACCAACGGATGAACGCGGGAACACGAGACCGTAATATAAAAAACATCAAAGCATCGAAAAGAGATAAAAATGATCAGGAAATTGACAATTATACTAGCCGTTGGATGCCTGCTGACGCCGATGGCGATGGGCGATGTGTGGCAGGATCTGGCGAAGTACGAGTACGGCGACAAGAGCAACGCGGCCGCCGAAGCACACAAGCTGCTGCAGAACACACCGGTGGCGGAGCACGCGGCAATTGAAACCAAGCTCATCGCCATAATTTCATCAAAAGATTCAACCGAAGCGGGCAAGTCCTGGGCCTGCCGCTCCCTCCAGCAGATCGGTACGGAAAAGTGCATCCCCGCCGTTTCGGGCCTGCTCGGCGACAAGATCCTGTCGCACTACGCCAGGCTCGCGCTGGAGATGATCGATTCGCCCAAGGCGTCAGCCGCCCTGCTGGCGGCGCTGCCCAAAGCGTCTGAGAAACTCAAGGCCGGGATCATCATGAGCCTCGGTAATCGTAAGGAAGCGACCGCCGTCAAGGCCATCGCCCCCTCGATCGCCAGCAAAGAAGCAGGCACGTCAGCGGCCGCAATGAGATCGCTGGCGATGATCGGCGGGAAGGCGGCTTCGGCATGCCTCGCCGGCGCCAAGGCGCCCGACGCACTGCTCGGGGTACTTCGTGAATCGCAGATCGTTTGCGCCGAAAGCCTGGACAAAGCCGACGCGGCGAAGGTTTGCAGCACGATCTTCGCGGACGAGAAGAACTCCCCCCCGACCCGCATAGCTGCCTTGCGGGGATTGATCAAGGCCGACGGAGTGAAAGCCGCCCCGCTCGTCGTAACCGCTATCAAAGGCAAACCCGGTTACATGAAGCAAGGCGCCCTGCGTCTTGTCGCCAGCGAGCAATGCCCCTGCCTGACCGCCGCGGCTTCGACCGCTCTGGCTTCGATGCCCGCCCCCTGCCAGATCAAGGTCCTCGACGTGCTGGGACAGCGTGGAGACATCAAAGCGCTCAAGGGCGTATCGGCGCTGTACTCCTCGTCGTCGGCGGAGGTGCAGCTCGCGGCTTACAAGACCGCCGGACGCATCGGCGACACCGACTGCATCAAGCCGCTGGTCGCACTGACCAACAATGATGACCAGGGAATCTCGCAGAAAGCCGTAGCCGCCCTGGGAATCATCGACAACAAAGCTGTCGACACCACCCTGGCGTCACTGATCGGCGATCCCAAGCTCGGGCCCGGTGCGATCACCGCCCTGAAGCGCAGGGGATGCACCTCCGTAACTGCCGACATCATCAAGCTTGTCGAGAGTGGAAACATCGAAACGAAGGTCGCCGGATGGAGCGCCATGGGCAACCTGGCCACCGACAAGGATCTCGAGTCGCTGATGAAGCAGATCGTCAAGATCAAGGACGACAAGGTCCTGGCCGCGGCGACAAACGCGATCAAGAACATCTGCACCAACTCAGGTGACAAGCGCAAGTGCTTTGACTCTATCGGACCGCAATACGCCAGCGCCGACAAGAAGGTGAAGATGCTGATTATCGCCATCAGTTCGGCCACCGGCGGAAACGCGGCGATCGCCACGGTGAAAGAGGCGATAAAGTCCTCCGACGCCGACATCAAGACCGCCGCGATGCGGGCACTGATGAATTGGCCCGACACCGGAGCCGCCAACACGCTGCTCGATATAGCGAAAAGCGGTGCGACCGATAAGGACAAGATCCTGGCTCTCAGGGGATACATCCAGGTCACCGGTAAGGAAGACACCCGCAAGCGAGTGGGCATGTACAAGAAGATCGTACCACTGGCCAAGAGTGCTGACGCGAAGAATCGGATCATCAGCGGACTGCGAAACGTCCGCCAGTTCGACTCGCTCCAGGTGCTGGAAACCTACCTCGCTGACGCATCGGTCAAGGCAACTGCCGAACAGGCCGCACTCGACGTCGTCGACGGTATCAAACGCGACAGAAGGCAGAGGAACGTGATCAAGCAGAAGAAAAAGGAAATCCTGGCGATCGCCAAGAGCATCATGGACACCAGCAAGAACAAGAAGAACGCTGCCCGGGCCAAGAAGCTCTACAAGGAATTGGGCGGTAAGTAATACGCCCCCGAAAGCCTGACCCCTCCGCTGGAGCTTAAGGCTTCAGCGGAGTTTTTTTTGTCGAAAGAACATTACTCGGCGGCGAGGGCGAGGATTTCGTCCGGACTGGCCGTGCCGGTCATTCGGAGTTTGCGAACGGTTACGCAGGCGGCGAGGTTGGCAAGGCGCGCAGCCAATACCGGTTCACCGCCACCGCCCAGCACGGCCGCCAGTGCGGCCGCTACGGTGTCACCGGCGCCGACCGAGTCGATCGGCCCGTCGGTGCGGATACCCGGTTCGACGTGCATCCCGGCGGCCTCGGCGACGATCAGTCCGTCGGCGCCGCGAGTTACGAATACCGGGCGACCCGACCGGTCGCATGCCAAACGAGCCAACTCGCACGCGCGATCGGCAGAAATCGCCGTCGACAGGTCAACATCCTCCCCCGCCAGAGTGGCCGCTTCGTGTGAGTTCATTTTCAGGAACCCTCCGCGATAGGCACCGGGGCGATGGCGGGAGTCTATCACAAACACCTTGTCCCCACGACGCGCGACCAGCACGTTAAGCTGCTCAATCATCGCCTCGGTCGATACGCCCGCGGGCACCTGCTGGTTCAGGATGATCGCGTCGGACCACCCCGCCGCGGCGTCCAATGCGGCCGCCAACGCCTCGATCGATTCCACCGAAGGAACATTGAAGCCGCCAAAATCCACGCGGTTCTGCTCCCGGTCGTCCAGATGCGGCTTGGCGAACACCTGGGTCTGCCAATCGCTCTGGCTGGCGATCATGTCGGTGGTGTCGGAACCAATATCTCCCAGTTGCGCGAGCAGTTCCCGCCCGAAAACATCATCGCCGACCATGCCCACCGCCCGCACCTCGGCGGCGCCCAGAGCGAGAAGATTCGCCACCACATTCCCCGCCCCACCCAAACCGTAATGCTGCTTGAGTACGCGGCGTACGGGCAGCGAAGTCTCGACTGAAAGTTCACTCTCGTCGGGATCGATCGTCCAATAGGCATCGAGTGCGAAGTCGCCGAATACGGTCACGCGCGCCCGGGCGGCGAGGTCCAGAGCCCGCCTGGCCCACTGCCCCCCCATCGCTGTATTGTGATCCTGCATGGTTTCACCGCAAACGCCCCGCGTGGGCGATCGTTACTTGCCCTTGCCAAGCATTTTCAGCATCGCGTTGGCCATCGACCTGCCGATGCGGTTGTGCCAGATCGCGCTACCGAGGTAATGGCACGGAATGTCCGAGCCGACCCTGACCCACTCCTTGT
>CAZSLS010000341.1:0-4880 GCA_964607575.1 uncultured Planctomycetaceae bacterium
ACGTAGACGCGGCTTCCAGCCGCGTAATTCAAAGCGGCTGGAAGCCGCTTCTACGATCACGACAAGGGCAGACAGCGTCGCTTCGCGATGCAAGAGGAAAAAAGAGTCGACAGCACGGGGACATGACCCGTTTCTGCTTGTTGTGGTGGAAATGGGACTCTATAAAGGACGAGACGTGGTTATGACCCTAGACACGAAACGTCAGGCATGGAAGAAGGAAACAATGACACACCTAAACAGAAGAGATTTCCTCCAGCATACGGTATTGGGTTTAACCGCCGGCGTGCTGGTCACCCCGGGCGGGAGAACCTTCGCCGCAAAGCCGGCGCGTCGTAAACCGAATATCATCTACGTGCTTACCGACCAATGGCGAGCCCAGGCTACCGGGTATGGCGGCGACCCCAATGTGAAGACGCCCAACTTGGACGCCCTTGCCACCCGGAGCATCAACTTTGAGAACGCCGTCTCGGTCAGCCCGGTCTGCACGCCCCATCGCGCCTCGCTCCTGACAGGTCGATATCCCCTCAGCACGGGAATGTTCATGAACGATCTCTACCTGCCAGGCGAAGAGCTGTGCATGGCGGAGATATTCAAGGAAGCGGGTTACGATACGGGATATATCGGAAAATGGCATCTTGACGGACACGGCCGCAGCAGCTTCATCCCCAAAAATCGACGCCAGGGCTTTGACTACTGGAAAGTTCTGGAATGCACCCATAATTACAACGCGTCGGAATATTACGCGGCCGATGACAAGACCAAACGCAAGTGGAAAGGCTATGACGCCTTCGCCCAGACGAAGGATGCCCAAAACTACATCCGCAAACACGCAAAAAGCAACAAGCCATTTCTTTTGATGGTGGCTTACGGCACGCCTCATTTCCCTCATGGTTCGGCGCCGAAAGCGCTCAAGGATAAGTATCCGGTTGGTTCCATCAAGTTGCGTCCCAACGTGCCTGAAAAGATGAAGCGCATCGCCCGGAGAGAAGCGCAAGGGTATTACGCCCATTGCACCGCACTGGACGGCTGTGTCGGCGACCTTCAAGCGACCCTGACCGAAAGCGGCGCCGATGCCAATACGATCTTTGTCTTTACCTCTGACCACGGCGAGATGCTCGGGTCGCAAGGACAACGCCCATGCGAGAAGCAACGTCCCTGGGATGAATCCATTCGTGTTCCTTTCCTGTTACGCTATCCTGCAGGCAATGGCGCCGAAGCGCGCACCGTGCAGATTCCGATCAATACGCCTGACATCTTACCGACGCTGTTATCGCTTGCGGGGATCAAGGTTCCGGATTCGGTTGAAGGAGAAGATCTTTCACGATTCGTTCTTCGCAAGCGGGCGGAAGAAGATCGCTCAGCCCTGATCATGTCGGTGTACCCCTTTGCCGGATACTATGGCGGAAAAGCGTTCAGAGGCATACGCACTGCACGATATACATACGCCCGCAGTCATGAAGGCCCGTGGTTGATGTACGACAATAAGGTTGATCCATACCAGATGAAGAATCTCGTGGGCATTGCTGAACATGCTGATTTGCAGAAGGAACTGGAGCGCAAGCTTCAAGCCAAACTCAAGCAGACAGGCGATGAATTTCTTCCAATGAAACAATACCTGAAAGCATGGGGTTATACTGTGGACCGGAAAGGCTGTATTCCGTACCGAGGCAATTTCAAGGTCCAGAGCCCCCGCAATCGGCCAAAGTGATGCACGCAGGAATCGGCTGAGCGCATCGAACCGGGCAAATGGGGTCAGAGCGCATTTAGACGTTAAGGATTGGCGATGAGCATAGGATATGCTATACTCCTGGCATGGCCAGACCGTTGCGAATCCAATTTGCCGGCGCCCTGTACCACGTAATGTCGCGGGGCAATGAGAAGCGACCAATCGTTCGCGACGACATCGATCGGAACAAGCGCCTCGATTGGCTGCGGCGAACGGTGGAACTCTACGGGTGGCGCCTGCACGCGTTCGCCCTCATGACGAACCACGAACACTTGTTCGTCGAGACCCCGGAACCCAATCTGTCGGCCGGAATGCAGTACCTCGGCGGCAGCTACACCAGCTACTTTAATTGGCGCTACAAACGTAGCGGGCACCTTTTCCAAGGACGTTTTAAGGCCCATCTGGTCCAAACCGAGGGCTATTTCCGCGAAGTCAGCCGCTACATCCATCTCAACCCGGTGCGGGCCGGGATGGCCGCTCGCCCGCAGGACTATCTCTGGAGCAGCTATCCGGGATACGCCCAGGCGCGGCGGACCGTAGCGTGGGTTTGCTACGATCGCGTACTGACCGAGTTCGGGGCCAACCCCCGCGACGCCAGGCGAGCCTACGGCCGCTTCGTGCGAGCCGGGGTGAACGACCCGCCGCCGTCGCCATTCGCCAAGACGGTCGGCGGAATGCTGGTCGGGTCCGCGGCGTTTGTCGCGCAAATTCGCCGCATGCTTCACGGTCGACCGGACGATGAGGGCCTACCGCAATTGAAAAGGCTGCAATCGCGCCCGACGCTGCGGCGTATCGTCCAGGAGGTCGCCGACCACTTTGGCCACGACCCGGGCGATTGGCTCCGCCCGCGACGCGTAAACGACGCCAGCCGCGCGATGGCGGCATACCTGGCTCGACGACGTTTCGGATATCCAACCGGCCAGGTCGCCGCGGCGCTGGGTTACCGAAGCCACGGCGGAATATTCTGCGCCATCGCCCGAATCGAGTCAGCCGGACCCGCCATCAAACGCACAACCGAAAAACTCGCCCGAAAACTCCAATAACGCCTAACGGCAAGTTGACCCAACTTACCCCTTAACGGCTAAATGCGCTCTGACCCCATTGCCCTTGATCCCTTTGTTTGCCTGCAGTAATAATTACGGTCGTGGGGCGTGCCGGTCTACTTTCAGCAGTTCGCCGCCGCCGGCGGGCAGGTCGATCCCGACGATCGCCGACGCACCAGACCGCTTGACCGGATGCGTGACCCACTTACCCGATGATTTGTCCATCCTTTGGACTTTGGCGTCCTTGCCGGCGATCGTTATTGTCGCCCGATGCGCTCCGAACGCGTCGCGATTGGCCACGAGCAGGTAATCGACCGATCTTGCGGATTTCGCCCTGGCCTTTTCGCCGAAGACGCCGACCAGCACCTCTTTACCGCCGAGCGAGAACCAGGCGTCTTTGGGGACGCCCTTGCATCCGGCCGGCAGCGGTTTGACGTGGTAGACGCCACCGCAGCGCGCGCGTTTGAAAACCGGCGAGAAGGCGTTGATCGCCGCGTTCAGTCTGATGATTTCCTTACCGTAGGCGTTAGGGGGCGGAACTCCGTCCTTGTCGCGTTTTTTCGTGTCGAAGAGGGCGCCGCCCATACGGTACCCGCGTACCCCGTACGCCAGAGATGTATATACTGTCTGGCGCGTTTTTCGCATGTCTTCCGGGCGTACTTCCACGATACGACAGACCGGCGCGTACCCGTTGGCCGCAGATGCGGCGCGGTACTGCTCGAGGATGGCGAAATGCGCCCCCGGGCTGCGGTTGCCGTCCCAATGGTAGTGGTAATACTCCATGGCCCGCCCGCGGACGACGCCGCAAAACCCGCCGATGCTCCC
Source organism: uncultured Planctomycetaceae bacterium (assembly GCA_964607575.1). Taxonomy (GTDB): domain Bacteria; phylum Planctomycetota; class Phycisphaerae; order SM23-33; family SM23-33; genus BS750m-G57. The sequence goes on from CAZSLS010000341.1 coordinate 3,595, forward strand.
CCACAGGGCACGCATCGTGAAGATCGCCGGATGGTGCGGATCGCCCTTGTAACACATCTTCTCCAGGCTCGCCCATGAGGCCCACTTCGACGGGGGGATCCGGTCGGACAGGTAGTAGCACAGGACAGTCTTGTTGTTCGTATACTTGGGCGGGATCGTGGGCGACTCGTGCGGCCAGATGAACACGAACGCACGGAGCCCGTGACTGGCGCACTCGGGGATCTGGTATTCCGCGGCGCCGGCCGCTCGGTAACCGGCGCGCTTGATCGCAACGAGAAACTTCTTGTCCTTTCCCCAGTTATGCCCGTGGTAGATCGAGATCGCCCCGGGCCAGTCGACTTTCTCTGTCTTGGCGGCGGTAGTCGCCTCAGGCCGGGCCTTGTGGAGTTCTCGGGGCGGCGCGTTCGGATCGCGCGGCGCGATCTTGACGAACCACTCGCCCACTGCGCCCTGGGGCCCGAACAGCAGTTCGACGTGGTATCTGCCGGGCGGAAGCCCGTGCCTGACGATATTGCGCGGCGCCCGGAACCGCCCGTTGGTCGATCCGAAGGCGACTTCCTTGACCTTGCCGTTTTTGTCGACCGATCGGAGCTTCTTGAATTCAGCCGCATCGCCCACCACGGCGATATCGAACGGTTTCCCGCCGGCCACTTCGAACACAAACGCGTCGGCATCGTCCAGCGCGTCCACGCCGACGCCCCTGACGACGAACACGCCGGCCTTGCTGATCTTGATGGCGGGCTTCGAGTCGGGCTTGGCCCACTTAAAGTCGCCATGGGTCGCCTCGTCGTGCAGGACCTTCTCCGCCGAAGCGGCCAGGCAGTCCGCCTGCAAGCCGGTAATCGCCGCCGTAACCAGCAGCACAATCACAAAGTGCACTGAACGTTGCATCGGGTATTTTCCTTTCCCCTTGCGGGAATCGGGGTTTCCAGGCCTGCCTGCGACCCGGCCACAGGGCATTTGCAGTGATTGTATCCGATGCGATGCGTTGGGCAAGGGAGAACGTAAAAGGGCGCGAATGGGGTCAGAGCGCATTTAGCCGTTAGGCGCGAATGGGGTCAGAGCGCATTTAGCCGTTAAGGGATCAAAGGAGGTAATGGGGTCAGCGAAAGCGCCGGGATAAACCGGCTTGGGATAAGGAATGGGAATATGAAATAAGTCCTATGCTACTCTGAAGGTCCCTACCGCGACCCATGCGCTGAGCATAGCATATCCTATATTCAACTCCAATCCTTAACGGCTAAATGCGCTCTGACCTAATGGCACTAAGATAAGGGAATCGTCAT
>CAZSLS010000342.1:0-4866 GCA_964607575.1 uncultured Planctomycetaceae bacterium
CCGCCGTGATTCTTCCAGCGATTCGTCGGGCGATTCTGCTGGGTCTCGTGGCGCGAGACAACGGGGCGTCCTTCGATAACGCGAACCAACTTGCCGCGACTCGTGACGCGCCCGATTCGCGAAACTCGGGCCGAACTGCAGACTAATCTGGCGGCGAATGAATCCGTGCGCACCGCGGGATTCTCGGGCAGGACAGGCGGCCGCTTGCGGGCGATGATCGGACGGGCCTCGAAATCGGCGGTCTCCGGATCATTGTACAGAAGCGTCATCTTTCCGCTCTTGATATCCGCAACGTACAGCGCCAGGTCGATATTGATCGCCCTGTTGAACAGCGCCGGGCCCTTCCTGAGGCGTTTGAACTCGTCGGTACCCGCGGTGACGATCTTTCCGCCGCTCTTGAACTGCTTGACCGTGGCCGAACACAGCACCTTCCCGCCGCCGATCGGGAAAGGCGTGGTCACCGCCCACTTCCTGTCGTGTGGGACGAGGGTCTCGCGGTAGCCGCCCGCTTCGGCGATAACGAGCCCTCCGCTGGAGGTGCAGATCACACGCCCGCCGCCCAGAGGCTGGGGCTGGCCCAGACGCAGTACGCGATTGCGGTTGTCTTGGCGCCCTCCATACGATGGACGCATGGTCCAGGCGGCGTTGTCCTTGTGGACCTTCCGCCAGAACGCCCTGCGCTCCGGACCGTAGACAGCCTCATTCCTCGTCCCGTCGGGAAAGACAGCCTGGACCGTGACCTCGGTTTTCAGGCGAGAGTAGAAAATATCGAGCCGGCTGAAGACCACGCGCCCGTCGGGCAGGACGGACGGGTCTCTGTCTCCGCCAAGATTGAAACCGATGCAGTGGATATCGCTGCCGTCTGAGTTCATGACCGCCAGACCGGGGCTGGGGTAACCGTGGTATTCGTCCCGCACGCCAAGGCGGGTCGAGGAGAAAACGATGCGCCCGTCGGGCAAATACGCCGGCGCCACGTCGTGATACGGTCCGGAAGTCAACCGCCGCAATCCACTGCCGTCGGCGTTGATCTCCCAAATGTGCCACCACGGGTCGTCGCTGCCTCCAAAACGCGGCGCGCCCGACTTCTTCAACGCCGCTCTGGCGTAAGGCGCCTGGCGATAGTTGCGCCGGTCTCCGTTGAGGCGGCGGGCGAAGATGATTCGCTTACCGTCCCAGGAAACCTCGCAGTCGGCAACGTAACCGTCGGTGAATTTTGTCAGGGGCGTAACCTTCCCGCCGGCCTCGGGCGGGTTAAGAATGTAGAGATTCTGCCCGAGGCGCATCGTCGGGCCGGAGTTGCTGATCGCATAAGTCTGACGCCACGGGTCGACGCCCGCCTGACCGTTGAAATCGCTGCGGACCTTGTTCCGCCCCTTGATGAAGACTATCCCCCCCCCGGATGGGGAAATTTTGGCAGCTTTGTCGGTGGTCTGCGTGGTCCGGACCGGATTGCCCGTCGGCGTCTTGGGTGAATACTGCAATCCCCGCCGCCAGAGGGCCTCGCGGGCTACCAGGCGGACACTGTGGAACGGATGTGCGCCAGCCGCTCGTTTCAGTGCCGCCAACGCATCGGCCCCGCCAAGTTCATCCAGCGCAAGGGCCGCCGCATGCTGCATTTCCAGAACGTTTCGCCGATCGCCCAGAATCTTGACAAGCATCCCAACCGAACCGCTTGCCCCCAACCGACCCAGCGCCCGAATGTACGCCTCGCGCCATCGAGGGGCCGGATCGTTAAACTCGGCGTGTTCGAGCACGCCGGAGAATCCGTATTCCGCCTCCGGATGCGAAGCCGCCAGCAATCGCTCCATCGGCTTTATCGCCCGTTTGTCGCCGATGAACATCAGCGCCTTTGCGGCGTTGATTCGCAACCAACCGTTTTCGTGTTCCAGCATCTTAATCAGGCGCGGGGCATCCTTTGCGCGGCATATCGCGGGGAACCATCGGCTGACATAGGGCACGTCCCCGTACATCCTCATCGCCAGCACGTCGAAAGCTTCTTCGGGCGTGGCGTTTTCGCCGGTGAAGTTGTCGATCTTGCGCCCGCGCCACTTATCGGACGCGGCGGCCGCTCGGAACGCGGCGTCGCATGCGGCGCCGCGAAGGGACGCCCGGGCCAGCAGGAACGCTGTGATCAGTTGATACGCCTCGACCTCGTAGAACACTCCGCTGTCCCAGTCGGAGGTCAGGTTCGCCAGCAGGAGCGGGCATATCTTCCGCAGGGCTGCGATGTCAGCCTTGTCGTCCAGCGGAAGGCGGGTGAGCGACATTGCTATCGCGTAAGGCGTTTCGAGCATCCTGTCCTGGGTGTTATCGCCGAGGCTCCGATCGTCGGGCGGACACAACTCGGGCGCGTGCAATCTTCTGCGAGTATGGGCCAGTTGCCTGGCGAAACGGGGGTATGCGGCGATCAGGAATTTGACCGCCCGGCGGTCGCCGATGTCGCCGAATGCGTCGGCTGCGTATCGCCCCCATCCGGCCGTGCCCAGATAGTCCAGCAGCACCGCCAACGCCTTGGCGCCCCCGAGCCGCCCCAGACTGCGAATGCATGACTGGACCAGATGCTTCTGGAGTTCGCTGAGTCTCGAATGGGCCTCCTTGCGATACGCCGCCAGGATCTTCAGAACCTCATCGGCCGCCCCCTTGCCGCCCAACGCCCCCAACGCCCGCACGCCGCGCAACGAGGCTTCCATATCCTTGCTCGTTGCAAGTTTCAGCACGTCGGGGGGAATCTTACCGTCGTCAACGCCCGACCACCACTTCCGCCACACGGCGGTCTGTCGCCGGCGAACCGCCTCATCCGCCAGCGCGTCGAGGGGCAGATCCATGCCCGTCAGGTTACCCAACGCCACACGCGCAGATTGCCTTACCGACCAGTTCTCATCATCCAACGCGGCAAGTAGTAGCGGCACCTCAGCCCGCCCCCCACACCACGCCAATGCTAACGCCGCCTCCCGACGTACGTCGGCGGATTTGTCCTTCAATGCACCGCCAAGGGCCTTTGCTGATGAATATGCACGGAGGAATCCCAACGCTTCCGCCGCCGCAGCGCGGACCTTCGGTGCGGATGAGGTCAGCAACATAGTATTCTCGGAGACCTGACTATCGTAGGGACCCATGCGGAAATCGGAGCTGAGAAACGCCTTGAACGGTTTGCCCGCAGTCGCGGTCCCGACCGACAGAGCTATCACGATACAGATAATATGACAAATGTGTTTCATGCTTAAAGACCCTTCTCCTCGTCGCATCCAACGCACGGTGAGACTACGGCTTGACGGGTGGGATGTCAACGGATACGGTGACGCAGACGCCTCCAGGGAATACTCGGATCGCATCACAGGAGACAACCGCCATGCCCCAGCGCAATACAAATCGTCGCGAACTTCTAAAAGCCGCCGGACTCGGAGCAGCGGTTGCTTCGATACTGGGTTCCGCGTCGGTTGGGCAAGCGGCCAGGCCCACCCGGGCAAAAAAATCCAAACTGCACGGTATGAAGTTCGACGTTCTGGTAGTCGGCGGCGGACCGGCGGGGATCGGGGCGGCACTCGGAGCGGCCCGGACCGGGGCGAAAACCATGCTGATCGAGAATCACGCGTTCTTCGGCGGAGTGGCCGCTTGGTGCCTCGGTATGCCCATCAACCAGATGAGGCCCGAAAGCAAAGCACGCTCGAAAGTCCACGAACTGGTGATCGGCGAGTTGACCGCGCTGGGCGACCAGGCCGTCCGAATCGGTCAGCATCAGCTCTGGTGCAATGTCGAGTACCTCAAAGTTGCCGTACTCAACGCACTCGATAAAGTGAAATGCAAGTACCTCGTTCACACCCAGGCCGTCGATGCAATCGTCAAAAACAATCGCGTAACGGGCGTCGTGGTCGCTACCAAGCAGGGACTGGCGACTATCGAAGCGGGGGCGGTGGTCGACTGCACCGGCGACGGCGACATAGCCTTCTTCGCCGGGGCCGAAACGATGAAAGAACTCGGCTCGTTGTCTCCCCAGACGCTCTGCCTGAGCCTGACCAACGTCACCTCGCAGCAACTCCAAAAGGCCAACATGCGACAACTCGCAGCCAAAGCCCGGGCCAAGTATCCGCTGATCCCCAAGGGCTGGGGCCTGAGGAAGGTGGCCAATTCGGACAATTTCTACATCAATCACGCCGGTACGCGGGACATCGGACAGTTCGACGCGACCGACCCGTTCCAGCGCAGCAGCGCCGAGTGTACCAGCAGGCGCCAGATCGTGCAGATGGCCCGGGCCATGCGGGAATTCGGCGGGGAGGGGCTCAGAGATATCGAACTGACCGGCGCGGGCACGCAGATGGGCGTCCGCGAAACGCGCCGGGTCAAGGGCCTGTACGTCCTTACCGAAAAGGATGCGATCGGCGGGCAAACCTTCGACGATGTGGTCGCGTGGCGGAGCGGGTATCTGGATATCGGCTTCGTCCGCTTCTCGAAGATGAAGGTCCACGACGTGCCCTATCGCGCGATCTTACCGGAGAAGTTGGATGGCCTGCTGATGGCCGGGCGGTGCATCTCGGCAACGCACGTAGCCGCTTCGGCGGGCAAGAGCATGGGCAACTGCGTAGCGACCGGACACGCCGCGGGCCTGGCGGCGGCGATGTCGGTGAAACAGAGCGTACTTCCGCGTGCGCTAAAAGTCACCCACTTGCAGGACGCTCTGCGCGCCGACGGGGTGGATTTGAAGCGTGGAGGCAAGGTCCAGAAAGGCGTCAGCGCCGCGGGCTAATGATAACAGTTTAGTTCAGTCCGTTTTCGATCTTTCGCCAACTGGAGTTGACGGCTATGGTGAAATATCCGGGCTAGGAGTCTGTCGGACTTTTGGCGCGCATTTTCGCGCACCGGTCGGTATTC
>CAZSLS010000343.1:0-4856 GCA_964607575.1 uncultured Planctomycetaceae bacterium
ATCGCTATTTCATCCTTTGCTTATAGACTCAAAACACTTTTTCAGGGCCGACTAGTTAGCAGGATTGAGCACTCCGGGCGCAAGTCCGGAAGGCGCCAGCACAAGTGGGTTGCGGGTGCGACGGCTGGAGACGGTCGTCGCATTCGTGACTTTAACTCTTTATCAGGAAGCCACTTTCAGCGTTTGGGGATGTAGCCCTTAAGTTTCAGGGCGTACACTATCTGCTGAGCTATTTGCGCCAGAGAGAATTCCGAACAGTCATATAGAAGGTTGAAGGGCGGTGTTCTGCGGAATTTGGCGCGGTATAGTTTTCTGAGGTACTCGCGTTCGCGTTCTTTGGCTCGGATTCGCATTCGCGCTTGGGTCTCGGACAGACCGTCCCGGAACGCAACCTGCTTGACCCGCCAGTCTTCGGGGGCTTCAAGCCTGACAGACAGCCCGTTTGGAAGGTCCATCGTCGCTCCAGTGCCTCCCTGCCCGATGAGTATCGCCCGTCCGTCAATCGCCAAACTGCGTATGATTGTGGTGATTTCGTTACGGATCTGCATCCCGCTGGGAATGCGTCCCTTGCCCAGTGCCTTGAAAATGCCCGTAAACAGGCGGGGTCTGGCGCGGCGCTGGCGGTCGAGGACGTCCTCAGCCATATCCGTTTCGGTGGCCAGACGCGTGAGAATTTCGCGGTGATAGATCTTCCAGCTTTCGTCGGGATCGGCGCCCTCGTTCAGCAGGTCCAGCAGCAGCAGGCCCACGGAGAATCCATGGCAACCGAATTGTCTGGAGATCGTTATGAACGGTCCGATCTTGCTCGGATCCTCTTCGACCCCGGTGAGACTCTCTTCCATGTGTTTTGAAAGCGACGCCTTGGCCATCAGAAATATCCCTTAACTCGGCTCGGTTGAAACTCCACCGAGGCTGTGCTCTGCTGAGTTTAATGGTAACGGTTCGGTGCGCCAACGCTATTTTTCTTCGTCCGGCGCCGGTGTTTTGTGGTTCTCGCGGCGGGGGGCGAAGGTTTTGTCGGAATCCACCGTACCGAATATCATTCTTCCGGCGGATGTTTGCATGACGCTTGTAACCGAGATCGCGGTTTCTCGTCCAATATGATCGCGACCCTGCTCCACTACAATCATAGTCCCGTCGTCGAGGTATCCCACGCCTTGTCCGGCTTGTTCGCCGGCTTTTATTATTTTGACCCACATCGATTCGCCCGGAAGCGCCACAGGCTTCATTGCGTTAGCCAACTCGTTTACGTTAATAACGTCCACTCCGCGGAGTTGGGCGACTTTGTTGAGATTGAAGTCGTTGGTGACCACTCGTCCGTTGAGGTGCTCAGCCATCGCGACGAGTTTCGCGTCGACATCGTGTGCGGCCTCGACTTCGGGCACGTGCGACTCGTCGATGCGAATTCGAAGGGCCGGGCAGTCCTGAAGGATCTTTAGCATGTCCAGCCCGCGTCGTCCTCGGTTGCGTTTGAGTTTGTCGCTGCTGTCTGCGATTGTCTGCAGTTCGGCCAGGACGAACCGCGGTACTATAACTTCAGATTCCAGGATTCCGGTGTCGGCGATTCCGGCGATGCGCCCGTCGATTATCACCGAGGTGTCCAGCAGAAGCGGTCTGGCGCCGCGAGACTCCTTGGCGAACTCCACGTACGGGACAATGAAGCGGAAATCGTCCCTCGTTTGGAGGACCACGCTGACGCAAACGTACACTGATGCGGCTCCGAGGAGCAGTTTGATCAGTTGTACGGTGCGGATGTGTGCGGCGTAATCGTTGTAGGCTTCCTCGGCGGCGGTGTATTCCTGGATGATGATCTTGGTTGCATGCGGGGGCAGTTCACCCGGGTGTTCGACCTCGTGCGGCACCGGGAACAGCGCCAGCACCAGGTCCACCAGCAGCGCAAGCATGAACGCAATGACCATACCCGCCAGGACCCCGAAGAACAGCCCGCTGAGCTCCCGCAGCCTCTTCTTCCGCCAGAACATGTCCACAAGCACCGCCGCCAACGCTAAAACCGTAGGCGCCAGGATGTAGAGAGTGATGAATTCGGGCCCCGCTGCGTATATGGCTTCCTGGAATGCAAACGAAACAGTAATCGCCAAAACCAACAGCACGAAAATCAATCGAACTACGTGCAATACCATAATTGTCGCCGCCGTTTATGCGTCGAGTATAATAATAAGAAATATATATTTATAACCGTATTATACCTATTCGGTTGGACGAAGGCAATTTCGCCAGCCGGTTATCGCGGTAAAAGCGCCGGTCGAACATCCGGGCGCAGTTTCATGCGGGTGTTTCGGTGTAATCGGTCTTGCCGCACCGGCTTGGCTGGGTTATTTTATGTGGGCTGACCGGCGGGTTAATCTCATGCCTTGTATCCGCAAAAGCCTTTTAGCAAGGAAGCAGTGTTGATGGAGGTCGATTATTACACAGAATGGCTTGGCGCTCCTCCGGGTGACCGCCCGCCGAATCACTACGTTCTCCTGGGGTTGGACGTGTTCTGTCGCGACCTGCAGGCCATTGAAACCGCAACTCGTCGACAACTGGCTTGCCTGGATAAGTTTACATTGCAGCCAGACCGGGAAACGCGGGATCTGGTTCAGAATATGATGAACGAGGTGGCCCGAGCGCGGGTGGATCTGGCGAATCCGGAGCGTCGGGCGGAGTACGATCGGGGGCTCGCCCGGGAACTCGGTGTGGATGAGCCCCCTGAAATCCCGGTTGGCGCACAGTCCGCCGAGCAGACCGCTTCGCCCCTTCAGCCGCGGATGCGTCTTGAGCCCGAGTCGCCCCTGACGATCGATTCGCGGAAATCGCAGGGCAAGGTGCATCGGGAGCCCAAGGGTGTAACCAGTCCGGCGGTGCGGTTCGAAGCCATCGTGTGGGCTCACCTGCGAAAATGGAGACTCAACCCGCACGAGCGGCGCCTGCTCCTGGTGGAAGCTTTTCTCATGGGGATTCCCGCTAAGGAGGCGCTGGCGATAATCCTACGTATGGACGACGAGGCCGAAGTGGTCGCCGACGTGAAATACAAGCGGAATGCCGGAGGCGTTGTCAAAGTCCTGGTCGGGCTGGTGGCTGTGCTGATCCTGGCGGTGGTGATATACCTTGCAGTATCCCCGCAATTGAGCGGTCTTTGGAGTACTGACGACTCGGAGGCCTTGGCGCGCGAGAGGCTCGCCGAAGAGAAACGACAGGCGTCCGTTCGGGCCGCCAAACGCAAAGAACAGGAAGAACTCTTCACCGATATACTCTCACGGGCGCGTTCTCTTAGCGGCGGCGGTTTGCTGGATCAGGCGCGGGGCGAACTGTCCAAGGCCCGGGCGATTTTTCCCGATGACCCCAGGCTCAGGACCGCCCTCAGAAATCTCACCGCCAAACTCAGGTCGAGAGAGAAGAGGCTCACGGGCGTTCTGACGCGGGTGAATCAGTTCATCGATCGGTCCGATCTGAATCGGGCCGAAACGGAACTGGGAAAGGCAAGAGACATCTCACCCGACGATCCGAGACTGAAACAAGCCGCCGGGAGATTAACAACCAGGCGCGCCGCTGAGAAGAAGGCCTTCCTCGACACCTTGGCGCGAGTGCGGACTCTGATCGACCGCGGGGCGTTGGAAAAGGCCCGAGAAGAACTGGCCCGGATCGATCGCGTTTTTCGAGTATCCCCAAAATACGTGCAACTCCGCGATGAAGCCGTCGAAAAACTCGGCAAGCAGGAAGCGAAGTTGATGCAGCTTGCGTCAACCATGAGAGCGTCTCTGACCGCTCGCGATCTTCCGGCTGCGACTAAAGCTCTGTCCCAGGCCGACGCGATCCGTCCGGGCGATTCCAGATTCGCCAGGATGCGAAAGACTCTGGCGACCATGACCGCCGCGGCGGGAAAGGCTCCGAAAGTTGCGACCCTCACCGGGCACGCCAGCCACGTATGCTCGGTGGCGTTCTCGCCGGATGGCAAGCTCCTGGTCTCCGGCGGAAGCGACAATACGGTCAAGATATGGGACGTTGCAACCAGATGTCCGCTCGGGAGTTTGTCCGGACACACCGGTTCGGTGCGCTCGGTCGCCTTTTCGCCCGATGGGAAGCGGATCGCCTCTGCCAGCTACGACAAGACCGTAAGGGTATGGGACGTCGCCACCGGGCGGAAGATATCAATTCTCAGAGGGCACGACGACCAGGTCAACTCCGTGGTTTTTTCGAGCGATGGCAAGCGAATAACGGCCGGAAGCTGGGCCGTTGTGAAAACATGGGAAGCCTCAAGCGGACGCGACCTGGCGTCCTTCAGAGCCCACAAGAGCGCCGTCTGGTCGGTGGCGTTCTCGCCCGACGGTAAGCGGTTCGCATCGGCCAGCCGCGACAAAACCGTCAAGATATGGAGCTCAAACAGCAAGCTCGGGTTCAAGACTCTCACCGGGCATACGAACTGGGTTTACTCGGCTGCATTTTCGCCCGACAGCAGGCGCGTGGTCTCGGGCAGCTACGACAAGACCGTCAAAATCTGGAACGCGGTCTCCGGGCGTGAGATCAGGACACTCAAGGGGCACAAGAGCTACGTGTATTCGGTGGCGTTCTCACCGGACGGAAAACGTATCGCCTCGGGAAGCTGGGACAAGACCGTGAAGATATGGGACGCGGTCTCCGGGCGGGAGATCGTGACGCTCGAAGGACACGCAAGCCCGGTCAATTCTCTGGCGTTCTCGCCTGATGGCGAACTCCTGGCGTCGGCGAGCAACGACAAGACCATCAAACTATGGAACCTGTTCAGTTGGACCAATTCCCTGAAATAGCCCACCGGGACGTGCGAGGGGGTGTGAGAATTTTTTCTGGCGCTTTTAAAATCACTATGTATGCTGGCCTTA
>CAZSLS010000344.1:0-4816 GCA_964607575.1 uncultured Planctomycetaceae bacterium
CTAAGGCCAGCATACATAGTGATTTTAAAAGCGCCAGAAAAAATTCTCACACCCCGGGGAACTAGAATCCTATTTTTCTCTTGGAGATCAGCCGTTTTCCCGTATAATGGCGGGCTGTTGAGGCTGTCTGTGCAGGCAGTCAGGGAACACTCGACCTGAGCCGGTCGAGTCAAAGAAATAGAGGGCCGAAGCGTTTATCATACGCCTTCTGTCCCAACAAGAGTCTGCTGAAAAGAGGACGGACCGCTATGAGAAAATCACTTATCGTACTGGTCGCAATGACATCACTGGCCCTGACGTCCGCGGGCGTCCTAGCCGATGATATCGTTATCCCATGGTGGAGACACGGCAAGGATCCCAACCCGGTACTGAACAAGTCCACGCTGCAAGAGTGGTTATTCAGCACAAACGACAGTCTGTTCGTACCCCCCGAGCCCGGTTTTGTCAATCCCCAGCCGGCTATGCTCAGTGCGAGCATCTCCGCACCGGCTATCTGGGACACCGAAATCTCTGGGAGAACCGGCGTATGGTCGCTGTCGGAGGGGGCAACCATGGCGTTTCAGATCCCCAACTATTCGGGCGGTCTGGAGAAGAAGATATGGATCCAGTTGACGTGGATGCCCGAGCAGCAAGGCGGCGAGCCGACATTCGGCCAGTTGATGACACTCCCCCCCTATACCCTCCTCGAGGAAACTCTGGTGACCGAGCAACCGCTCGATAATGGCTGGATTCACAGCACGTACATGATCCTTGTTCGGCCAAATCCTCAACTTGAAGTGGTCAACATACTGGGCGACATATATGTCGACGAAGTGGTCGTCGATACGATCTGCCCCGAACCGGCAACAATGGTCCTCCTGGGCCTCGCCGTCCCGTTTGTTCTTAAGCGTAGACGGAGAAACTAGTTCAGTCCCCCATCGCGGCGGCGTAGACAGCAGTCTGCGGGTTTGAAGGCGGACCTTTTCGGTTCGCCTTTTGCATGCGCCTTTTGGGAACATATCCCTCCATAAATGAGGAATTCGGCTGCTTAGATCGACTGTAACACATACTTTGCAATCATTTACGGTTTTTTCCTTGCAGAATTCAGATTCTGTAGTACAATACTAATGCTTAGATTTGCTCAAGGCTCAGCTCAGGGAGCGGCTCGGCTGTAGTTGTTCAGGGCATGTGCAGGTTTTCCTCATCTTGCACGTTCTTGCCTGGAGGCCATGTCGGCCAAGTTCTCAGGTATTGGTGCAGTCTTCGTGCTGCTGTAGTGTTGCGGCGCCTCTGGTGAGGTAGCGAAGGCTCAATGGAGATTAGCGGAAGACTTTTTTGCGCTCTTTTGCTCATGGAGTAAGGAAGGAAGGTGCAGCATGCGATATGGAGTGATCGCGGTTGCTGTCATATCACTGTTAGTAGGATCAACTGCCCGAAGTTCATATGGCGATACCGCATATGGCGTGGGTAATTTCATGAACTTTGACGCCTTCAGCGGCATATGCAGCCTGGACACAGCCACCTCAAGGGCCAAGATGCTCATCCCCACCCCCGGAGTGAGTTGGTATGGCGCGACGGATGGCCCGTCGGCGGACACGTTCTACGCAGTGGGCAATCCGTCATACTTCCCCGACGTCGGATCGGAACTCTTTCTGATCGACATGACGACGCCGACCTGGACCGTTAACTCCATCGGGTTCATCGAGGCGCCAGCCGGCGGCGACCCAATCCGCGAAATCGGCATGGCCGATGGCGGAACACTCTTCGGCACGGATTACCGCTATCTCTACACGATTCCCACCACACCCGGTGGGGGTACCGCCACTTTTAAGGGGGCGTTCGGTGCGGATCCGAATACAGGCGACGAGATCGACTGTGTCTTCTCGCTGGACTACGACACGAGCGTTGGACAGCTCGTGGGAACATCCTGGCGAAGAGGCCCCGACCAGACCGACCTTTACTACTTCGATCGCACGAACGGAGCGGGCACGCTGGTCGGGTATACCGGCATCGACCGTTTCTCTGACGTATGGTACTCCAACAACAGCGGGACGCTGCTCGGCGCCAGCCGCACCAGAACGCTGCCCGGCGTCAGCCCCATACCGGGACGAATCTTCGACGTCGACGCCGTCAGCGGTACACCCACCAGTGGGCAGGCGACTCAGATCGGGACTACTCCCGGAGTAAGCTTCTTTGGGCTGGCCAACGCGACACCGGCGACTCCCGCCCCGCTACCGTACGTAACCGCTCCCCTTACCGATCTTGGATATGTGACCCACGTGTTGGGCGACCTCGACGCGCTTGTCGACATATCCGGCGGTGACAGCCAGTTCGCCAGCCCCCCACCCTTTGAAGAACACGGCGCCGATGGTCCGGCAACCGGCGATGTCGATGTACTCGCATCGGTTCTTGATCCACAGAGTGGTAATCAGCCCTGGCAGAATACCAATGGCACGGCCACGATCGGCCTCTCCGATGCCCCGAGCATAACTGATGGTATGTTGAGAGTCTCTTCGACCATGACCGCCACGGCTACCGGTTCCGATGACGGCGTCGCCGGCGTAACCCGCCACTCCAGCGTCTACGGATATGCCGAGATAGAGGGCGCCATCGGTGTCGGGACGCCTGTAGGCAATGCGGAGTCCGTGCTGTTCGGCGCCAGCGTGTATACGTGGGGAGATGGATTGGATCTGCTGACCTGGAATCTGACCATAACGAACTACGACACCGGGTTCGTTTACCTGGATGTCGACGAAACAAGCGACCCCTGGTACTTTTCGTTCGAGGTCGATACCGGAGAGAAACTCCGCTATCTGTTCATCTACGACGGTCTGCTGTTCGAAACGCCCTCCGGGACTTACGAACTGAACGCCGATGTCGATTTCGGAGCCGCGGGCGTCGTACCCGAACCGGCGACGGTACTCCTCCTCTGTGGCGGAGCGATTTCGCTCGTCCTGAAGAAACGGCGCCGCGGAAAGTAATCGCAAAGCCAGTCCGCGGGCGCAGAAATCGGGGCGCAGCAGCTCCAGCCGCCGCGCCCCAATCGTAGAGGACGCTATTTGGATTTTGTAAACTCCACGAACACAAATCGCTGACCGCCGGCTTTGTCTTTCACCAGCAATCGAATTCCGCCCGCCTTGGTGGAGGCAATCGCCTTGTTGAACTCGTCGGCGGAGTCAACTGCCTTGCCCTGAACCTTGGTGATCAGCAGACCCTCGGTCAGGGAATTTTTTTCCGCGTCGGAACCTCTGGTAACCTTGGTGACGATCACGCCCTTGACGCCTTTCTTGAAACCGTGTTTCTCCGCGACCTCCGGTGTGGCGGTGGTAACTTCCAGGCCCAGCCTTGAAATTTCCTTTGAACTGCGTTTGGGCGCATTGAACGCCGCCAGCATATCTTCGGGCTGCCTTGCGATCTTGAGGGCAACGGTTTTGGTCTTGCCCTTGCGATAGAGCTTGACCTTGACGGACTCGCCCGGTCGGAGCGTGGCGACATAGTTTCGCAACTCGTTGACGTTCTTTGTTCTTTTCTTGCCCACGTTCACGATGAAATCGCCCGCCACCATTCCGGCGTCTTTCGCCGGACCGCTCGGGGCGACCCCGGCGACCAGGATACCGTCGGCATGGGGGAGCTCGAAGCTCTTGGCGAGTTTCTCATCGACGTCCTGTATATGCACGCCAATGTAACCCCTGACAACTTCACCGCTGTTTATGAGTTGCCTCATGACGTTCTCGACCATGTTCGATGGTATCGCCAGACCGATCCCCTCGTTGACTCCCGTTCTCGAGACGATCGCAGTGTTTATCCCGATAATCTCACCCCTCATGTTCACCAGCGGTCCGCCGGAGTTACCGTGGTTAATCGCCGCGTCAGTCTGGAAGAAGTTCTCGTACCCCCGCCGCCCGGTGGTTCGTCCCATGGCGGAGATAATGCCTGCCGTAACGGTCTGGGGCAGGCCCTCCGGCGCGCCGATCGCAAGCACGCAGTCACCAACGCCCATTCGGTCACTGTCGCCCAGAGGCGTATCGATAAGGCGATCTGGCTTGATCTTAATGACCGCCACGTCGGTCTGCTTGTCGGTGCGGACCCACTCGGTCTTGAGTCGCCGCCCGTCAAGCAGGGCTACCTCGACCTCATCGGCGCCTTGAACGACGTGCCAGTTGGTCAGGATGTAACCCTTCTTGGCATCGACGATCACACCGCTGCCGACACCGCGGCTGAAGTACTCTCGTTTGGGAGCCTCTTCGCTCTTGTCATTCTTGTCATCCGGCGATTTGCGGGGAACGCGGGATCCGTGCGGCGACCGACCGAAATAGCGACGCATGAACTCGTCCATCTCGCCAACCGGCGGGTGGTTTCGCATGTCCATTTTCTTCCTGACATGCACGACCACCACAGCGGGTGTGACGGCCTTGGCTACCGCGCGGTAAAGCTCGGACGTCCGATCGGACCGGCTGAGTTTGGCAAGTTGCTCTCTGGCCGCTCGATTCTCACCGGTAGCCACTGCATAACTGACCTCCTCGACAACAAGCGGTCCAATGAAACAGCCTACACCGACAGCCACCACTATCAGCAACGCCAGTGTCGAATTCCGTAGTACTGTAGTTCTCATCTTTCGTGCTCCTATTGGGTTCGGGTGAATCCTGTGCAAAGTAACCTCGCCCCGCCCGGGTGGTTCATACATTTATCTATACGAGTAACGGTCGCGGCTGGTTCGGATTTTTGAATACTATCGAAACAAGATTGCAGGCAGAAAAAAAAGCAATTTCGGCATAAGGATTTTTGTAACCGTTCAGGCCCATTCGGACCTGTGATGCTTATCTGGCGGGGCAGCGCA
>CAZSLS010000345.1:0-4747 GCA_964607575.1 uncultured Planctomycetaceae bacterium
ATCGCCCGCCTGAGCGGTATCCCGCACGAACCGCAATCGTCGGCGGTATGCCTGGGCTGTCACGCGACCGGTTCGGAGGCCGAAGACTGGGAGAAAGATCCGGCGTTCCGCATCGCTGACGGCGTACAGTGCGAGATGTGCCACGGTCCCGGAAGCGAATACGCCGACGCCAAAGTCATGCGCAACGCCAAGACCGCGGCAGCAGGCGGGCTGATCATGCCCACGAAGAAAGATTGCATGGGCTGTCACCTGCCCAAGGGCTCCCACGTCGCGGTGCTCCGGAAGGCGACTATCGATATTGACAAAGCCTGGGACAAGATCTCGCATCTGACCCCGGCTGTTGCGAAACTCCCGCCCAAGGTCGCTCCGCCCCAGACCAAAGATCAGACCAAGCGGCCGAAGTACACTGGCGTCCGGGCCTGCGCCGCCTGCCACCGGGGCCGGGCCAAGGGATACCAGGCAAGCAAGTGGCGCACCAGCGCCCACGCCAGGGCTCATGCGGTTCTGACAACGTCGAAAGCCGACGACATCGCCAAAAAAATGGGCGTCAAGGGCTACCTCGCCGCTGCTCCAGCCTGTTTGAGGTGTCACGCGACGGGTTATCTCGACCCGGCCGGTGGGGCGAGCGATTCCTACGCCGTCAGCGACGGAGTCGGATGCCAGGCGTGTCACGGTCCGGGCGGCAAGTATTCAGACGCGAACGTCATGAAAAACAAGAAAGCCTCCAAAGCGGCCGGGCTGATCGCGCCGTCCCGCAAGACCTGCCTTCCCTGCCACGAGAAGGCTCACGGTAAGAAGTTCGACTTCGATAAAGCACTCAAGCAGATCGCCCACCCGACCAAACTCCCCAAGAGGCCCGAACCGCCGCGTTACAAGACGCCGTTGAACATGGCGATCAGCCCCAACGGTAAGGAACTCTACGTCGCATGCGAAGCCTCGCACACGGTGATCGTGGTCGACACGGCGACGCGGCGGAAAGTTGCCGAGATCAAGGTCGGCCATCATCCCACCGACGTGACGTTCAGCCCCGACGGGAAACGAGCGTACGTCAGTAACCGGCTCGACGACAGCGTCTCGGTGATACAGGTCGAGGGGCGCAAGGTGGCGAGCACTATCAGCGTTGGGGACGAACCGCACGGCGTACTGACTGACCGCTCGGGGAAACGCCTCTATGTGCTCAACACATCGTCCGACAGCATCTCCGTGATCGACACCGCCGCCTTGAAGGAGATCAAACGCCTCGAAGCCAGCCGCAGTCCATGGTCGCTGTCGCTCTCGCCGGATGCATCGCAGATCTACATTACCAACGCGCTGTCCCGATTCGTGAAGTTCCGCAAACCGCCGATGTCGGAGGTTACCGCCATCGACACCGGCCGGGCGGTGGTGACCAACCGCTTGTCCGTGCCGGCGGCGAATCTGGTCCAGGGGGTCGACTGGCATCCGAGCGGCAAGTTTGCGATCGTAACGCTGAATCGGACGAAGAATCTCGTGCCCATGACGCGCCTGCTCCAGGGATGGACTATCACCAACGGACTTGGCGTAGCCTGGCGCGACGGACGCGTCGACCAGGTGCTTCTGGACGAACCCAACATGTGCTTCCCCGACCCGGCCGATGTGGCGATAACGCCCGACGGAAAGCTGGCACTGGTGACCAGTTCCGGTTCGGACCGCGTGGCGGTGGTATCCGTGCCGAAGCTCATCGCCACCATCGAGAACGCCTCGGCCCGCCAGCGCAAGGACGTCCTGCCTAATCATCTGGGCAAACCGACCGAATTCGTCATTAAGCACATCCCCACTCGCAACTCTCCTCGCGGCGTGGTGATCACCGCGGACGGAGCGACGAGCTTCGTGGCCAATTCGCTGGACGATTCGCTGACCGTGATCGACCTGAAGAAGCTCCAAGCCGTCGGGCGGATCGATCTCGGCGGTCCGAAGATCATCACCAAGACCCGGCGGGGCGAGCGCCTCTTCCACAGCGCCAACATCACTTTCCGCCGCCAATTCTCGTGCCACTCCTGCCACCCCGACGGACACGTCGACGGGCTGTCGTACGATATCGAGCCCGACGGGCTGGGCAGCGACCCGGTCGACAATCGCACGCTCCGCGGAATCCTCGACACGGCTCCGTTCAAGTGGACGGGCCTGAATCCGAGCCTGTCTCGCCAGTGCGGGCCACGGCTGGCGGTCTTCTTCACGCGAATCCAACCGTTCGAGCCCGATGAGCTTTCGGCGCTGACCGACTACATCTGCAGCATTCCCCGACCGCCGAACCGCTACCGGCCTCTCGGCGCCAAACTGAGCGGTCCCCAGCGCCGGGGTAAAGCGATGTTCGATCGCACAAAGACCAACGACGGACGGATCATTCCGAAAAGCGAGCGTTGCGTCACCTGCCATCGTCCCCCGCTCTACACTGATCGGCGCAAGCACGACGTCGGAACGAAAATGCGGCTCGACACGAAATCGAATTTCGACACGCCGCACCTGACAAACATCTACGATTCGGCCCCGTACATGCACAACGGGATAGCCGACACGCTGGAAGAAATCTGGACGAAATACAACCCTTACGATAAGCACGGTGTGACCAACGACATGACCAAAGACCAGCTTAACGACCTTATCGAGTTCCTCAAGACTCTTTGATCCCGGTCCCGGTCGCCCGCTGAGCGAGAGATAATCGTATGAAGTGTTTCACGAGAGCTTTGAATATATTCATGCTGCTATTCCTGGTCGGCAGCGTCCTGAATTGCGTGCCCGCAACGGGCCTGGAAGAGGGCAAGACGCCTGTGGGCGATACGCCCCTGCCGCAGGTCTATACCCGCTGGGAGCAGTTTACCGTTGCCGACGGCCTACCGAACGATCATGTCTTTGCGGTTGCGGTCGCGGGCAACCTGGTGTGGATCGGGACGGAAGATGGGCTGGCGTGTTACGACAAGACAACCGGCAAGATGCGGAGTTGGCGGGAGAAGGACGGGCTGCCCTGGCAGGTCGTTTCGTCGCTCGACACAAATCCGAAGACCGGCGAGCTGTGGATCGGCTTTTTCGGCGGCGGACTGGCTCGTTTCAGCGGAGGGCGATTCGATCATTTTCACCAGCTCAACAGCGGTTTGGTCAACGATGTGGTCTACGGAGTGACCGTTGAGAACGATAACGTATGGGCCGCCACCACCGCTGGAGCCAGCCGCTACAACACCGTCACGAAACAGTGGACAATTTACACCGAGAAGAACGCGCCGATGGAGGAAATATGGAACTACGGAGCCTGCTACGATGCGGGCAAGGTTTATATCGCGGTCTGGGGCAGCGGCGTGCTTGAGTTTGACGTGGCTAGCGAGCGATGGAAACATTACCTCGATCCCGATGGCGAGATGGAGATCGATCTCTATCGCGACGACGGTCTGGTGCATGTGGTCACCGCTGACGTAAGCCACATCGACGGTGTCATGTGGGTGGCGACCTATTTCGGTATGAATCGGTACGACGGGCGCCATTGGCGCGGATACTACGCCGATGAAACCGGACTACCGAGCAATTTCGGTAACGGTGTCGCCGGCCGCAGCGCCAACGAAGCATGGTTCGCCACAGACAAGGGGTTGGCGGCAGTCGTGGATTTCCCGAGCGACACGTGGGTTACGTACACCAGAGACTCAGGCGAGCGAACCGGGCGGGCTACGATCACGCGCGGCGGGAAAGTAATCCGGACCGTCAGCATGCCCGTGGGCCTGCCCCACAACTATGTACTGTGCGTGGAATTCGACGGCGATGATGTGTGGGCGGGTACTTCCAAGGGCCTGGGGCGGGCAATTGCGGAGGGCAGGAAGAAATGAAATCAATAGCGATCGTACTGTGCGGGGTGATACTGCTAGCCGTGCCTGCATGCGGACCCCCGAAAGACCAACAACTCACCGTCGATATCGATCCCGAGACGCGTGAGGTCCTCGACAAGATCAACTCCGCCGGGCCCTACGAAGTGCCTCAACTGAAGCTCAGAGAGAACCCTACCTACGCCCAGGGAGCACGCGAGGTGGAACCCTTCCGCCACGTTAAACCGTACAAAATACACTTCCTGCGCCAAATGGAATACACCGGTCCGGGCCGGGCCCTGAAGGAACCCAAGGACCTCAAGTCGGTCAAAATCGGGTTCATCGGCCCGATCGAATCGACCGTTTCGGTGGCCACCGGCGGGAGGAGCCACGAGGAAGTCCTGGGACGCAAGATGCTCAAGGGCGCCCGCCTGGCGATCGAACAGGCCAACGGGCGCGGTGGATACCTGAAGCGCAAGATCCCCTTCGAACTCGTCGTCACCAACGACAACGGGCTCTGGGGCGCTTCGGGCAACGAGATCATCAAGATGGCCTACAAGGACAAGGTCTGGGCGATCCTGGGCACGATAGACGGAGCCAACACCCACATCGCCATCCGCGTCGCCTTGAAAGCCGAAATACCCATGATGAACTCCGGCGACTCCGATCCGACGCTCGTCGAAACGAACATCCCGTGGATCGTCCGCTGCGTCGGCGACGATCGAAAACAGGGATACCTGCTGGTAAGCTATCTCTACCGCAAGCTCGGTCTCAAACGGGTGGGCATAATCCGCGCGAGCAACCGCTACGGTAGATTCGGCGTGCGGGAGATCATCGACTCAAGCCGTCGCATGGGGAATCCGATTCCACTGGAGATGGCTTACGAGGTCGGGGGTAAGGATTTCTCGCTGCAGCTCGATCGCCTTAGGCAGGCAAACGTTGAA
>CAZSLS010000346.1:0-4706 GCA_964607575.1 uncultured Planctomycetaceae bacterium
ACGATGGCCGACCTGAAGACCACGCTCGACCAGTTCTGCAAGGCCTACTTCGGACCGGAAGTCGAAACCCGGTTCCGCCCAAGCTTCTTCCCGTTCACCGAACCGTCAGCCGAGATCGACGTGCTCTTCCACTACGACGACGGCTCGACGCGCTGGATCGAACTCGGCGGCTGCGGAATGGTCGACCCCAACGTCCTGCAGGCGGTCAACTACGATCCAGAGAAGTACACGGGCTTCGCATTCGGCCTGGGCATCGAGCGAATGGTGATGCGCCGCCACAACATTCCCGACATTCGCTACCTGTTCGAAAGCGACGTCCGCTTCCTCCACCAGTTCTAGCCCCCCTATCGCCGCAACCCAAACCCCACGTTTAGTTTGCTCAACACACCGTATCGGATACAATCGCGCGTGATCCGCAGCGTTCGGTAAGGAGAAGAAATGCTAACCAGAAGAGCATTCGTGAAGAGACTTGGTGTTGGAGCGGCTGCAGTGTTGGCGTCACATCCACTGTCGGCTGCGGAAAAAACCAAACGTCGCGCCCCCAATATCGTGTTCATCCTGGCAGATGACCTAGGCTGGCGGGATCTAGGCTGTTACGGACACAAGATTCACGAAACCCCTCATCTCGACAAACTCGCAGAAGATGGAATGCGATTCACCGATGGCTACGCCGCCTGTCAAGTCTGCAGTCCAACGCGTGCAAGCATTCTCGCCGGCAAGTACCCCTCGCGCACAGGCATCACCAACTGGCTGCCCGGTGACAACTACAAAGGTACGCCCCTTCTATGTCAGCGCACCGCCCAGTTCATGAAGTTGGAGGAGTTTACGCTGGCCGAAGCACTGAAAGCCGGCGGCTATCAGACCGCTTTTGTTGGCAAATGGCATCTGGGCGGTAAGCCCTACTACCCGCAGCACCAGGGGTTCGACATCAACGTGGCCGGGAATCACTGGGGACATCCGCACAAGGGATATTTCAGCCCGTATCAGATGGAACATCTCAAAGACGGACCTAAGGGCCAGTACCTGACCGATCGCCTGACCAGCGAAGCAATCCGGACCATGGAGGGCTTTTCCAAACAAGAGAAACCATGGTTAATGTACATGAGCTACTACACGGTGCATGCCCCCTTCCACGCCAAATCGGAGAAAGTGAAGAAGTACGCGGCCAAAGCACGCCAGGCGAAAGTCAAACTCAACGCCAATTATGCCGCGATGGTTGAATCTCTGGATGAGAACGTCGGGCGGATTCTCAGATGGCTGGACGAGAAGAAGCTTCGCAAAGACACGATCATCGTTTTCACCTCCGACAACGGAGGCTTTCATAAGGCCACGACGAACCGGCCGCTGCGCGGTCACAAGGGGTCGTTGTACGACGGCGGTATTCGCGTGCCCTGGATCATGCAGTGGCCCGGAGTCACCAAGGGCGGAGCGGTCTGCAACAAGCCGGTCATCAGTTCGGACTTTTACCCGACCCTCCTTGAGATGACCGGACAGCCCCTTCGCCCCAAACAACATCTCGATGGCGTGAGCCTCGCACCGCTGCTGAAAGGCGATTCGGATCTCGACCGCGGAGCGATAATCTGGTTTTACCCGCACTACCTGCCTCGTCACCACGCTGAACCAGGCAGTGCGATCCGAATCGGGGACTGGAAGTTCATCCAGTTCTACGAAAAGGACCGCCGTGAACTCTACAACCTGAAAAACGACATCGGTGAAAAGAACAACCTTCTCACACGCATGCCTGAAAAAGCTGCTAAAATGAAGGCTACGTTGGATGCGATGTTGAAACAACACGGCGCGAAGATCCCCGCTCCCGATCCTGCACACCGATAAGAGAAGGCGTAAATGAAAAAGATCGAGGTCACATTTCTGGGATTGCTGTTGCTGCCCTGTTTTGCGGCGGCGGAAACAACTGAGATTGGTTTGCAGGAACTGTTTGGCAAGGCCGGTGACAAGCCAGGCGCTTTCGTGCTGCATTTGCATTGCGGTGACGGGACGTCAACAGGCCAGCTGCTGAAGCGGAAAAACATCATCGTCCAGGGCCTGGACTGCAACGCAGAGAACGTGGCCAGCGCGCGTCGGAATATGGTTTTTCGCAAGGACTACGGCAAGCGCGTGACATTCAACGTGTTTGACGGAGAACATCTTCCGTTCATCGACAATTGCGTAAATGTTATTCTGTCATCCAAACCACTAAAAGTGTCGCCGCGGGAGATCCATCGGGTGCTCACTCCCGGCGGGATCGCGGTCTTCAGATCAGACGCCGCGCCGAAGATCAGCAAGATCCTGGCGAGAGTTGCGATGATCAAAGACGGGCGGCAGGAGGGCTATTGCCGCCTGGAGAAGCTCTGGCCGCCGGACATCGATGACTGGACGCACCACATGCACGGGCCGGACAACAACCGCGTTGCCAATGACACGCGGATCGCCCCGCCGCTTTCTCATCTACAATGGACCGCAGGTCCTCGGTACACGCGGCACCACGAACACATGAGCAGTTTTCAGGCCATGGTCTCGGCCGGCGGCAAGGTGTTTTACATCATCGACGAGGGGAGAAAAGATTCGGTTCTTCTGCCACCGGAATGGAGCCTGGTGGCGCGGGACGCATTCAACGGGATTGTGCTTTGGAGAAAGAAGCTGGACCGGTGGTTTGACCACCTGTGGACGTTCAAGTCCGGTCCCGTCGTCAACCCCCGCCGACTGGTCGCAGACGGAAGGCGGCTTTTTGCGTCATTGCGTTTCGGCGGCGGCGTTTCGATTCTGGACGCCAACAGCGGCGTGGTGCTCCATGAGTTGCCTGGAACACAAGGCGCTGAAGAGATCATCGTAGATGGGAACCGGTTGGTTCTGGTCACGCGACAATGGTTGTCTAAAGGCGGCTTTCCAGGCCACTCCGGAAACCGCCATAAGCTCGATGCGTTCTCCTGGAGAAACAGGGCAGGACGTCAAAGCGTAATGGTATTCGATATCGATACGCGGAAACTGCTGTGGGACAGGCAAATGCCCGTCGCCCCTCTTGGCCTGGGATCGCGCGATGGGCAGGTGTACGTTTTTGACGGCGAAAGGGTGCTGAGCCTCAGGGCGGACAACGGCAAGGAGACTTGGACATCAGCTAAACTCTGTAAGCCCAATCCCTATACGCCCAACTACGGCAGCGGCCTGGTCTGCGGAGAGACGAAGGTCTTAGTGGGCAGTATCTCGGGGACGCCCTATCGTGGGTCTACGATGGTCGCATTGTCCGCCAAGGACGGAACAGTCGTATGGAAGGGGCCTCAATACGCCTCGGGCAGACACTCGCCCAAAGACCTGTTTCTGATCGACGGCAAGGCCTGGTCGGCGGCGACATTCGGCGCGAGTATGACCTTGCCCGGGGTCCCCGCCACCGCCAAGAGAAAGAGCGGCAGGATCACCGGTTACAACCTGAATGACGGGAAGGTGGCGGCCGATTTCTTTACCGAGTCCGACGTCTACATGATGAACTCACGTTGCCATATGAGTTGCGCCACGACCAACTACTTCATAACCTCCCGAACGGGCGTCGAACTGGTTTCGACCAAAGATAAGAAGTGGACCCTTCATCACTGGTTGCGGGGCGCTTGCCTGTACGGATTGATGCCGGCCAACGGTATTATCTACGCGCCGCCCAACCCGTGCGCCTGCTATACCCAGTCCAGCCTGGACGGTTTCAACGCGGTAACGGGCTATAGCGCTGGGTGGCGGGAGGTTGTCGAGAAGCAAAAACAGCAGGACTTCATTCGGGGACCAGCCTGGCCGGCTCGCGGTATGACCCAGCCGGGTACTGCAGAGACTAAAGGCTGGCCCGTATATCGTCACGATAACAAACGAAGCGGATCGACTTCGGCGGAAGTCGCATTGCCCCTTGCGGTCAAATGGCGGTCGGAAGGGTATGAGAACCTGACGGCTTTGGTGGTGGCGAATGATCGCTGTTTCTTTGCCGAAAAAGACCGCCATACGCTGCACTGCCTGGACGCCAAGAGCGGCAAATCGCAGTGGTCGTTTGTCGCGGGGGGGCGCATTGACTCGCCGCCTGCGATCAGTGGAAAGAGTCTCTACTTCGGCTGCGGGGACGGCTGGCTGTACCGGCTTGCCGTGTCGACCGGTGAACTGGTGTGGAAACGGCGGATTGCTCCAGCGGATATCTCCTTGTTTGATCACGGTCAACCGGCGTCGGTTTGGCCGTTGTCGGGAAGCGTGCTGGTTCAAGACGGCAAGGTTTACTGTCTCGCCGGACGCTCATCCTTTCTGGACGGCGGGATGCGGCTGACACTCATCGACGCCGCCAGCGGATCTGTCCTGAAAGAAAACGTCATCGACCACCTTGACCCGGACAACGGCAGGGATATGCACCAGCATGTGGCCATGCAGAACATGCCCGTCGCCCTGCCCGACCTTCTATCGAGTGACGGAAAACATTTGTATATGCGGTCGCAGCAGTTCGATCTTAACGGGAAACGCACCCACATAACCAATAGTGCCTGGGATGATAACATCAAGATGGGCGTTGGCAGGGAGCACCTCTTCTCCCCAACAGGATTCCTCGACGACAACTGGTTCCACCGCTCGTACTGGATATACGGCAACAGTTTCCTGGAAGGCGGCTCCATGCCGTCGGGCGGCTGGTTCGAGATGGGTAGACCGGGATTTCCCAGATGTCATTGCGCCCGCGACCATCGCGGGGCTTTCGC
>CAZSLS010000347.1:0-4674 GCA_964607575.1 uncultured Planctomycetaceae bacterium
CAGCACGGCCAGGAGTGACGGGCGCACGCGCTGGAGACGTTGATGATGTGCCCGCAGCCGCGCGGTTTCATGACGGCGATTACCTCGCGCGAGCCCTTGATGACCGAGGCGATATTGATGTCCAGGATTTCGGCGATGTCCTCGTCGGCGAGGTTCTCGACCTCTGCGATCTTGCATCCGGCGCCGTGATTGTTGATCAGCACGTCGATCTGCCCGAAGCGTTCGATCGTTGCGGCGATAAGCTGCTTCCAGTCGTCGGTGTTTACCGCATCGGCACGGACGGGCAGCAGGTCGTCACTGGCCAACTCGGCGGCTGCCTGGTCCAGTCGCTCTTGGTTTCGCCCGGTAATGACCACCTTGGCGCCCATTTCCAAGAGCATCCCGGCCGCCTCCAGCCCGAATCCGCTGGACCCGCCGGTGATGACAACCACCTTGTCCTGAACGTGATGTTTCATTGTCGATACCTCTACTGGTTATGAGTTCTGGGTTCCAGGGTTAAACCAAACACCTGGAACCTGGGACCATCGCGGCCCTTTTCGGAGATCATACCATGTCTTGGAACATGGTTAAACTCCTTATTACGGCCCTGTGTTCGCCGTCGGGATAGCCTGGTTCAGTACACTGACCAAGGGCGGTTTGACTTTTCCGGGAGGGCCTGGAACTCTGATCTGTTAGAACTGGGGTAGTCCTTGTGCTACGATGTAGCAAACAGTGCGTACGGGAAGGAGAGAGGCGATGGGTGAATCTGAAATCGTAAGCGTCGCTACAACTCAGCAGGAGCGCGAAGCGATCTATCGTTTTCGCTACCAGGTTTACGTGGAGGAACTGAAGCGGGACTATCCCGATGCCGATCACGATCGCAAATGGCTGCGAGACGAAGTTGACGAGCAGGACCCCGCGGTCAATCTGTATATGGGGCCCCTCGATCAGATCGTGGGTGCTGTACGCCTACTGATCTGGCCGGCGGGGCAAGTCCCCGAGAACTACTATCAGCTATTCTCCATGGATATCTTCGGGGGCATCGAGGACCTTACCACTTCAGAGATAGGCCGCCTGATGATCAAGCCCAGCGTGCGTGGCAAAACAGTGTTCCCATCGCTCATCGGCGCCATGTACGAACACCTGGTCCGGATGGACTGTCAGTTGAGTTTCCTCTATTGTGTTCCCGGCCTGGTTAAGCACTATCGGAGAACCCTGGGGACACGCCCCTATAACGGGCGATTGATACAGGCCGGATCGAGCGTGGGCATACCCATGGTGATCATTGTATCTGACAGCGACCACTTCGCCCGGTCCGGCGCGATTGTCAGCGATCTCAGCAAGAAGTACTTCGATAGCGGCCAACGACCCAGGCTCGATGTGTCCGGCTTCTCAGATATTCTGGATGGAGATGCCCTGCCCGTCAGGCTGGACGAGGAGGCGGTATGGGACCAGTTCCAGAACCAACTGTTTGAAGATGCATCATCTGTTCCGACTTTTCTCAGTTCGCTTTCTTCCCAGGCCGTCCAAAAACTGACGACCTCAGGATTCATTTTGAATCTGTCGACCGGGGACGTTATCGCCAAGAGTGGAACCGAAGAACGTGAAGTATATGTCATTCTGGACGGTCTGTTCGAAGTGATCGATCAGGATCATAGATTGGCTATCCTCGAGAAGGGAGACCTTTTTGGAGAGATAGCCTTTTTCACTGAAGCAGGGCAGAGAAGTGCATCTGTACGGGCGGTGAGCAAGGGGCAGGTCCTGGTGCTTCGCCGGAACTTCCTCAAAGAGCTGACCCGCAGCGACCCTGAAGCGGGGTTCCAGATACTGAGTAATATGGGAAGAGTGATGGCTCAACGAATCATGAATCTGAATCAAGCTGTGCTTGCGGCAAGGCAGGCTCCGAGTTGAGGTCTGAACCCCCGTATCTGGGAAGGGCGAATTTAAATTCTTGCCAGCTAAGGAGACCAGGACAATGACGTGTATAGCGAGACAAACGCGATTGAAAACCGCCGCGGCGGGCGGAGCAAAAGAATGAGCGGTGGCGCGGACTGCTCGCCATAACAAGGAATTACGCCAATGAGATTATTCGCCAACGTCGGTTCATGGTTACTCGCATCCCTGGCAGCAGTATCCGCTGTCGCCGTGGCGGCAGATGCCATTGAGAACAAATGGGAAATCAGTGCCCCGGTCCTGTCTCAGGGACCTGAAGGCTCGTTTGATGAAGTGTCGGTGAAAGATCCGTCTATTGTCTTCCATGAG
The DNA here is from genome assembly GCA_964607575.1 of uncultured Planctomycetaceae bacterium. GTDB lineage: Bacteria > Planctomycetota > Phycisphaerae > SM23-33 > SM23-33 > BS750m-G57. Next base: position 2,242 of record CAZSLS010000347.1, read on the forward strand.
GGCAAGTGGCATCTGTTTTTCACGGCCCGCAGCAAGAGCGAATACACCACCGGTTACGTCTCTGCGGAGGAGCTGGCGGGTCTGCAATCGGCGCCGAGGCATCAATTGAAGATGATCAGGGGGAAAGGCAGATATGGTTGTGCGCCGCAGGTTCTCTACTACCGACCGCAGCGCAAGTGGTACCTGATCTTCCAGAACCGCGACTCGAACTATCAACCCGCCTTCTCCACGACAGCAACGATCTCCAAGCCGCAAACGTGGAGCGCGCCAAAGCCCCTTATCCGCAAGGACGCCAAGTCCAAGTGGATAGACTTCTGGGTAATCTGCGACAAGACGAAGGCGTATCTGTTTTACACCCAGGGGCACCGCGGGGTTATCGTCAGATCAACGGGAATCGACAAGTTCCCCGGCGGTTGGGGCCCGGGCAAGGAGGTCTTGCGGGACATTCATGAAGCGGTTCATATTTACAAAGTGAAAGGCCGCAACGAATTTCACATGATCTATGAATTGAATAAGAGGGGCGTTCGGTCATTCGGGCTCGCGACGTCCAAAGACCTTGAAGGTCCATGGAAGAAGGTGACCGACGCGTACGCGACAGGCCGGCAGCTCAAGCTCGCCGGCGGCGTAAAGACGTGGACGGAAATGGTGTCTCACGGCGAGTTGCTCCGTTCCGGCTACGATGAGAAAATGGAATACGATCCGAAAGACTGCCGCTGGCTCATCCAGGGGATCCTGAAGAAGGACTCGAAAGTGTCTTACCCGTCACTGCCCTGGAAACTGGGGATCATGCGGAAGGTATCAGGGGGCGGCGAATAAACCGTTTGAGAGTTGACCCAAGGGAGAGGATCATATTGTGAACGTAGAGAACACAGGCGTTGTGAAAGGAAGGGGCGGTCTCATCGTGGTAGGAAGTTTGCTGATCACCTGGATGGGCGACCAAGAAGGTTACGAGATAGCTGCAAAAGATCTCCGCAAGTTTACAGGGCTCGCCAGAGATGTCCTTCGCAAGCACCTTTCCGGTCTTGTGCCTGAAGAGGTGCTCTCCGGGCCGAATGTTTTGCTGGAACTATATTTCCGCGAACGTGATCGGGATGGTGTTGTCTGCGAGATTTCTACCCCTCTACCGGCGGATGCGGATTGGATAAAGGATGTTGTTGGCTCCATGAACGAGGTGGGTGTGACAGAGCTCTATATATCCCGAGCCCACACTGCCGGGTGAATATCGAGTGAAATGTCAAAACGATTTCCAAAGCAGCAGGTCCAGGCAGGGGCGATATCTTGGACAAGAACCGGAATTGTCAGTTCTCACAATTCAATCGTTATCCCGAAATGCTGCAGGCCTCCGTCATAGGAGGCCTGCAGACACTGCAATTCGCTTTCGGGGTGAGTTCTATTTCTTCTTCCAGGTCGACTTCATTTCGTAGGCCTTGAACGATTCGACGGTCATTACACCGCCTTCGGCGGTTAGCGAGATCTCGCCGAGCGGCTTGCCCGGGTCGCGACGGCCGGAGGTCTTGAAGCATGCTCCGCCTCCGCCGATCACTTCGACTATCGGACGGTCGACCAGTACGCGGAACGTAACCTTCCCGTCTTTCATCGCCAAGGGCATGTCCTTGGCAAGCTTTTGGGCTTCGAAATCGTAAGTCGTCTCTCCGGCGCCGTACTTGAGAACCGCTTTCCTGGCGGTTCCTTTCTTGAGGGTCACGACGATATCAAAGAGCTGGTCCTCGACGTCGAACTTGATGGTTTCCTTGTCGGCGAGTTCCTTGTTCTCGGCGCCCTTTGGGTCCGGTTTGCGAAGCTTTTCGAGCTCCTTTATCGGCGTGGCGAACATGCGCACGCCGTCTTTGGTCGTGTGGAGTGTCAGGTTCGTCGGTACGGTGAACGTCTGGTTGAATGGCATGTTGGGGATGTTGATCCGAGCCCAACCGATCTGGACGACGCGCCCGTCAGGAGAGTTGCTGAAGCACTGCGAGGCGTAGTAGGCCCCGTAGTGGACGCGGTGTTTTCCCTTGTGCTCGGGTACAAACTTCTTGCCGTTGAACGTTCCGATCGCATATTTCGCGTCCGCGGCGAAGATAACCCACTTGGTCTTCTTGGCGTCGCCGTCGACGGGCAGCTCGAATATCTCGGCGCACTCGTAGTATCCCGGGACATGTCCGGTAAGCTCCCACTTCTTAAGGTCCTTGCTGGCGTAGAGTGCGATATTCTTGCCATGCTCTTTGGTCTGGTCGAACACGGCGATTACCCAGTGCTTGCCCGGTGCGTACCACGTGAGTTTCGGGTCTCGGCCCGAGTGTCGGATGATAGGGTTGCCTTCGTAGTACTTCCATGTCTTGCCCCGGTCGGTCGAGTAGGCCAGCGATTCGCCGCGACCCTGGTTGTCGGTGAACGCCAGGACCAGCGTTTTTTCGTCGCCCTTCTGCCATCCGC
>CAZSLS010000348.1:0-3258 GCA_964607575.1 uncultured Planctomycetaceae bacterium
CGGCCCGATGCCGTCCAGAACCTGTAAAACTCATCGTTGCCCCGCGATCGCAGATCGCCCGCCACACGGCGGGGAACTTTGCGGTCATGCAAATCAGCGAACTGATCACGCTGGGGCGGTCTCGGACCGACTGGCCTTGCCCTGCCCGGCGAGCCGAGATTTGTTTTTGTGTCGTTTACGGTCACGGCGTTACCCCCTTTACCGGTTGGACCGGCCCGCAGTGAACCACACCTTGTTTCTGAAACGGCGTTGACCCCTTGGCTGCCGTCTGGGCCTGTCTGTTCCGAAGCATACCTCGCTTCCGCAGCGTCCTCAGGCAGGCTGCAATGATCTTCAGGTCATTGTCTTGGCCCGGGCAGGCGTTGCCCTTTGGAGCCTTCCTGCGATAATCCAGCAAGGCCAGCACGCCCTCGATAACGTCCTGCCGGTCGATATCGAAGGGCTGTCGCAACATTCCACCCTTCCAACTCCGCAGGAGGGCGTGGTTCTTGTTGATGAAGGTGATGTTGCCGATGGTCCTGTCCCACGAAACCGCCAAGCGATGGATGACGCCCAGCCTCTCCAGTTTCTTCATTAATTTGTAATATCGCTGCTTGCCGATCCCGGTCTGTTTCATGATTATCTCGACCGTGGCGTACGTGTACGCATTGTTGCGGCAGGCGGCAACCAGATAGAGAAGCAGCGCCCGCATCGGCGCGGGGATACCGGCGCGAAGTATCACATTGCGAAGAATCGAAGCGTCGTGGGCGCGTTTAGACATGGTTAACGACCCTCCTGAACGGTATGGGGCAGCTGAGGCGTCGAGGCGCCAAGGGCCTGGCGCCTCATGTCCGGCTCCAATTCCTCGGCGATCTCGTCCGACTCGGAGTCATCCGGGATGTCGAGCACGTCTTTGGGACCTTCTGAGATGACATCAATCGCCTCGGTGGTTTCCTCAACCACCAGGCCTGTGTCCCCAGCGGCATCTTCGATAGCCGATCCCGTCCTGTTGGCCGGAGTTTCGGTGAGGACTTCGGTGGGGGCGGCGGGAATCTCGGTGAAGACTTCATCTTTCTCACCGGTTTCTTCCATCGGTAGCGCCGACATCGGCAAGGACACGCCGCGCGTACTCGTCCCTGCGACGCGCTGCCTGTCTCGCCGGGCGTCTGGGATTCTGAGCAGCACGCTGCCGATGTTGGTCTCGGCCCACCTACGCCCCCCGAGCAGGTGTCTCTGGACGGGATTGGGCGCAAAGAAGATTCGGTCGTGCTTCAGCTTCCGGATGCCGACGGTGTCCAACTCCCGCCAGCCGACATCACTCTGGATCAGGTCTCCGACGCAGAACAGGCCGTCCACGGTCTGCTGATGGCAGCCCTTGCGGGAAACCGCAGGTCTTCCTCTGGCCCTGATCCTGGCCGACAAGATCGAGACCAGAAGCTGCTCGTGGTCGTCCTCGAACTGCTCGGTCAGCGCCGCGCCCTTCTGGTCCAGCATGTCGGCCAGGAGGGCGTCCGCCTGTTCGTCGCTCAGGCCGAGCGCCGCCGCCTTGATGGCCACGGGCACGGCGACTGCCTCCAGCAGGCGACCATAGTGGCGGTGCGCCGCAGCGACCCGCAGACGCTCCCACATGGCGATGATCTTGGGGGCCAGGACCACCGCCGCCGCCACGAGCGTAACGTTCAGGTCACCCAGTACGGCCTCGGTGGGCACGGCGATCCGGTCCGACGGTTCCAACTCGACCACGAGGAAGCGATTTCGGTCCGCGGCGCTTCGCAGGCCAACATCGATGGCCGCCATCCAGCCGATCACGCGCATAGAGAACTTCAGGGGATCGCCGCCCGGTCGGCCCTTGATCACCAAGTCTCCCCGCGTAGCGGATCGAAGCAGATTAATTATTCTCCTGCGGCCCGGCCACGCCTCCTGTTCGTCGAGGAGCAGCGGCAGGCAATTCCTGGCGACTGACTGGCGGACGCCTGCCTCGGTGGTTTCGTTGCCGGCCTCGACGGCGTACGGCCACAGCCCCTTCAGAAGCGTCATCAAGGCCGTCTTGCCGCAATTCGTCGGTCCGGACAACCACATGTGCGGGCGGAAGGGCAATACCGCCTGGATGTCGGTGGCCATGACCATCGCGGCGACGATGTCGCGGTCGCACGGCGCGGCGTAGTTCCAGGCGTCGAGATACTCGACCAACTGCAACCATGCATCCTTGATCTGGGCCTCGGTGACGGTCATGATGGCCGCCGTGAGCTGGGCCAGGTCGATCCACGCGTTCGCGCCGTACTCGATAAGCTTGTCGTCGATGACCGGGCCGTTCACCGCCTCGATCACCGGGCACCCCCCCGGGGAGGGTCTAACAGTAACGGCCTCCGTGCCCGAGACGATCACCATGCCGCCCACGCCGTCGGTCTCCTTCAGCGGCCAGATGCCCTGGCCGAGCGAGTCCTCGGCACGGAAGATCCGTCGGCGAGAGGCTTGGGCGATGGCCATCCTGACGCCTTCCAGGTCGACATTTCCTTCGGCATCGCAGGCGGCCTTGAACAGGGCTTCCTGCCCGCAGATTTGAACCATGCCGGGCAGCTTCCGGCTCCCGAGGCCGCCGATGCGCCACAGCTTTCGCATTTCGGTGTCCCAAATGATGGTCTTGCCCGTCTCGTCCATGCCCAGCACGTCGATGCTATCTGGGATCAGCGACGCTACGTCGGCGGTAATACTGGTATTGCTCTTGGTGTTCTTGGTCATACCGTCTCCTGTGATTTCGCTACTAACACACATACCCCCGGGTATGTGCGGCAAATACGCCGTCTTGGGCCCAATATGTGGTACCCCACTGGAATAGTGCGTGTCACCAGCCCAAGATATGGTATGGTAGGGGGTGTTTGGGGGGGGCGTGCAAATTCCGGTCAAGAATAGCAGGCAACCTACCCAGATTACCATACTCGTAAAACCCTCCGTGGATTTGGGGCCGATCACCGGAAAGGTATCCAACTCGTACCGCTGCTCAGGTTGGTGCTTCAGCAACGTGTCCGGTATGGCTATCTGGCCGTTGGGCCATTCCGCTGGCGTTTGCCCCTGCCACGCCTCCCTGCCGTCCAGGCCGTCTGTCTTTGAGAATCTGGGTCTCATGGGTCTTCTCCTCGCCCGTCTCGGGTTTTGGGAGGTCTGTGCTGGATCACCCGCGGTGGCCCTACCTCCTATAAATGCGCGGGTGAAATTTCACCTCCCCCTTGATATAATGCTGGTATGAACATCAGAGCTAAGATTAATGAAAGGCTTGGGGAG
>CAZSLS010000348.1:3358-4632 GCA_964607575.1 uncultured Planctomycetaceae bacterium
TGCGGGAGAAGGTCGCCCAAGGCCCCTCTGCGCCCCTCGCAGCTTTTCGTGACCTTTCCGCCTGGCGCACAGACCCCTGGGGCCGCATCATTGGGAGCGGCAGCATTCCTGCTCCACGCCGCCGGTGACAATGATGCCGGAGATGATGCGAGGCGCGGGCGAGAGAGGCGACGGAACGCCGGAACAGTGGAACAGTGGAACAGACCGTGGACCCAATGACCGCCGGCGCGACCTCTGGCCGTTCCGGCGCGCAGCATGTTCGGCAGGTTCTACACGAGCATGATCAGGCCACAAGCACCCAGCGTATTCGGCCACCGAGTTGCTATATCCCCCTGCCTAACCTGGAATCCAGAGACCCGTGCCGATCGTTGGAGCCGCCTGAAGGGCGGCGGCCGCCGCAGGCGGCCAATGATCCGGCCGGGGGCGGCCGTAGGCCGCCCGTATGCTGAGCGTGCCAGGTTGCTACGGGCAGGGAGCAGAGCGGCCGAGCGGCTGAGCCCGGCTCCGCGAATGCGAGACCGGTATTCCGCTTTGCACTCTGCCCGCCGCGCAAGGCCAGGGGCCAGAAGGGCGCGGCACAGCAAGTCCCTTCGGCCCCGCCGCTACGCGGCGGGCAGACCGGCGAAAGCCGGCCTGGTGCGCTGACAAGAGAAGAAACGACTGGCGCGCATGCGACAGGTGTTTTCTGTTGTTAAGCATTGTGGTTCTCTACCCGTATACCGGCGGAGAACCCCGGGCGCACGCCTTTCCAGGGTTTTTGGAGAACTCGGAAACGCTGGCTGTTCCACTGTTCCGTTGTTCCGGTATTCCGCTGGCGCATCATCGACACTCGTCGGCCCAACCCTCGGTCTGCCGCCCTCCACGAGGTCCAGGGCCGCTTGCGTAGGCTGCCGCGACCAGGGGCACGCCGACACAGCTGCGTGGGCAGGAGTGCTGCCGCCCCCGGTGTATTTTAGAATGATGAACCAAACGGTACAGAGAGGAGACCTGATGGAATTGATAAACGATAACGGCGACGTGTTGTTCACGCCTTACAGTCACTCTGAGGCGGCAAGCATCTTGTGGGACGAGACGCGCGAGGGTGGGAGGCTTGCCGACCACCGATTCGCCGTCTCCATGGCTGACCAAATGTTCGAACGGGGCTTCTTGACCCACGCACAGATTTGGTGGGCCCACGAGTTGGTCGTCCAGCTCGACCGGCGTGGCTGGGCCTACGACCAAGACAATCCTGACGTCTTCGATGTGGAGCGAATCCGGCAGAAGCTCCAGCAGAA
>CAZSLS010000349.1:0-4583 GCA_964607575.1 uncultured Planctomycetaceae bacterium
AGTCCGGGATGCACGAGTACTCTGTATTTCAGTGTCAAGCTCTTGGACTTCTTCAGCGTGTGGGGCTTATTGTACAATAAAGCGGGGCTAAAGTAAGGCATACCTTTTGCAATATACCACGGGCTGGGGTGGCGCATGTTCGAGGGGTGATCGAATATCGTTACTCCGGCTTCGGCGCCGCCAGTGGTCTTTCCGCTCGCGTCGACCCATACCGCGTCGGGCTGTCCGTGTATCTTCATGTCCTGGCGGCCTTTCGAGTCGAGGATCTTCCATCCGCGCGTTTCCTTGGCCATCCGGATCGACAGGCCCGCATATCCGCCCCAACCCTTACCGCCTTTTTCGCCCTTGATAGGCGTTCGGTCGAGCACGGCGTCGGCGCCGGTGGCGGTGAACTCCGACGTCCAGTCGATCGTGTACAGCCCCTTTGCCGCCGGCGCGCTAAATACGATGGTCCTTTTTTCGGCGAGTATTTCCGGTTTGTCCGGCGGGTGGTAGCTCAACACGATTTCGATCTTTGCCGAGTGGTCCTTGGCGAGGGTTGCTTTTGTACTCTTTATCTCCGTTCTTCCTTGCGACAGGCAGGTTTTGCGATTTTCCTCCCAGTAGTTGAGCCCGTTGATCATCTTCCAGGAGAACCACAACGCCCTGTGCCACACATGGTCCCCCGGGCGATTCCATGTCAGCACGCTTCCGTCAATGGTAGCCAGCGGGTGGATGTACGGTTTGTCTATTTTGGGATCGTGATTCAGTTGCCAGATGACTTTCTTACCGTTCAGCAAGGCGACGGTCGTATCGGTCTGCTTCCAGGAGAGTTTTGGCTTTGCATCAGCGGCGGCGGCTGGCGATGACGGCAGGAACGCCGGGCATGCGATCGCGGCCGAGGCGATGGCGGTTCGGCTCAGGAAGTCTCTGCGTGAGATACTCTGTTTCTTCATGGTAATCCTCATCTCGCTGTCTGGGATTTCAATTTTTCGCGGATTATGTGTTGGTATTGGCGGCGGCGGTCGGCTTGTTCAACTTGATCAGTATCTTCGCCGCCTTGTCGCTGACGATTTTCAGCTTGCAGGCCGCCTTGACTTTCGCTACGGCGGCCCGGACCGCATCGCGATCGGTGGCGACGAGCTTGTCGGCGATGTTGAGAATCGCCAAGGCCGCTTCATTTACCGTTTCCTTGTTGTGGAGATACGACAACGCCAGCTTCAAAGCCTGCGGCGACTGCACCGCCCCGAGTCCGCTGAGAAGCGTTTTTGTGTCCGCGGTGCGGGAGGTGAGTTTCATCGCTTTGGCGTAGATTGCGGTGAGTTTGTCGGCGGGTACATCCTTTGCCTTGGACGACAGCGCCACCATGCCCCGCACTGCGAGGGTCTTCGGGACGAGCTGCTTTTCGGCGCCTATAACCGCCAGGAGGTCTTCCAGTGGAGTCGCGTCGGACCAGGCGGAAAGGGCGCGAATTGCGGCCGTGCGGACCGCGAGGTCGGCGTCTTTCGCCGCGGCGCGGACGATCTTCAGCGCTTCGCCCCCGCCGATTCCGCCTGCTACGGTGAGTATCGACGCCTTTGTCACCGCCTCGTCAGCGGTTTTGAACTTACCGGCGAGCATTCCGACGATTTCGCCGGTGAACTTGGGCGAGTTTCTGGTGGTGATTATCAGTGTGTTTATGATTCCCCGTCGCTCGCTGGAAGATTTTGTTTTCGCCATCAGGTCGACCAGTCTGGAGCACATTTTGTGGTCCGACAGGTCTGCCAGTGCTTTTATCGCATTCTTGCGTACGATGGGGTTGGCGTCTTCGGACGCGATCTTAAACAGTGGGTCGGCGGCGATTCGGGCGTTGCGGGCGCCTAGTATGGTCGCTATATCAGCCCGGGCGTCTGTGCTCAGCGCCGCGATGAGAGCTTTGTCCACGCCGTCGCCTTTGAGACTGGCGAGGCTCCGGCAAACGATCGGGCGGTCGGATTCATTGCTCATCGCCGCCAGCAGCGGTTTTACCGTGGATGCGTCTCCGAGTTGCCCCATTCCGGCCAGTGCGGTCTGACGCACGTCGTCGTTCTTGCTCGATGCCAGCGCGACGATTGCGGGCAAGGCGGCGTTGTCCTGGCGCTGGGCGAGGATTCCGATCACCTGTACCTGCGACTCGGGCGGAAGGGTTGCGAGTTTGTCTGCGACGGCCTGGGTGATATCCTTGCCTTTGAACGTGCCCAGAGACCGTATCGCCGCCGACCGCATCGTCGCGTCTTTTCCCGTAAGTGCGCCCAGGAGGATCGACGCGGCCTGGTCCTTCTGCGTGGCGATTACCCCGCCAAATGCAGCCACCCTGACGTGCCGCGGGCGATCGGGTCCGGAGAGCATCTTGTACGCTTCGCCCGCTTCGGCGGTCTTCCCGGCGTCCGCCAGCGCGTCGGCGCACTTGAGCAGGGCGTCGTTGAGTACGATTCGCAATACCGGCGATGCTTTCTTGTCTGCCTTGATGAGCAGTGCCAGGGCCTTAGCTCCGCCGATGGCGCCCAAGGCGTCGACGGCGGCTTCGGCGAGCGGGCCTTTCGGACCGAGATGCTTGCCTATCGCATCGATCGAATCAGCATCTCGCCTTTCGCCGAGCGTGGCGATCAGGGCGGCCGCTGCTGCCGGGCTGCTGGAGGCCAGCACTTTCCGCATCGCCGCGAGAGCCTCTGTCCCGGGAATCCGAAGAAGCGCCGATCGTGCCTCGCCCGCCAGATCCGCATCTTCGAGCAGGGCGGTCAGGGCGGGCACTTGGGCTGCCGATCCGACGAGCGAAAGCTGCTTGCAGACGAACTTCTTGCAGTCGGTGGTGGCTTTGGATTTCAGCATCGCAGCCAGTTTCGCCGCGACCGCCTGTCGCGATTTCGGATTTTTTGCGGCGTTCTGAACGAATTGGGCGGCGGTGATCAGGGCCTCTCTGCTTCCGGGGTACTTGTAGTTGGTTATTGCGGCGAGTACCGCCTCGCCCCCCTGAGTTGCGACGGTGTCGGTCCCCTGATCTGCTCCGATGGTGACCTTACCGGTGGCCGCCCACTCAACGCCTCGCAGCACGAGCAGTTTGCAACCGGGTTGTTCGAGGGCCTTCACGTCGTGACCGAGGGAGGTGTAGAATCCGCGTCCCTGTCCGAACTGCGTGCATATCGCGATGGGTTCGGCTTTTCCGGTTCCGCCCTTGTTCTTGTCGGACATTGCGGTGCAGAGAACTTTCCGCCCGGGCGTCGGTTGGAGCACCGCCAACCTGTGCCACAACTCGTCGGTCGTCTTGAAACTTTTCATGCCCCTGGTGATCGGGTGATCGACGTCGGTCACTTCTACCGTGAACTCGTGGTAGCGTCCGTGTCCGGTTCCCTTGCCCCACGTGGCGCCGATGATCTTCTGGAAACCGATCCAATCGTAAAAACTGGAACTGCCCGCGTGGAACGAGATCATCCCCTTACCGCGCGCGACGAAATCGTCAATCGCCTTTTCGGTGTCGATACCCCACAGGTGTCCGGTCTTCTTTGGGAACCCCGTCCACCCGTTGAGGATGACATCGTAGGGGGCTAGCGACTTGGCGGTAATCTCGGAGGGCTTCTCGGTGACGTCTACCCTGAACCGCCCGCTGTCTTCGAGGGTTCTCTTTATCGAGGGGGTCGTCAGCTTCCACCTGTGATTGTTCCTGCCCGAGATGAACAGGACGCGAATCGGACCTGCCGCGGCGGCTGAGGCGGACAGAAATGCGATTAGTGCAAGTTGGATTACGATCAGTTTCTTGGCGCTGAGTGTCACTCTTCAGCCTCCCGGAATATTCCGTAAATTAAGCAGTTATGCGTAATGTTGCCGATATCGGGGTCGCATTATACCCGCCGGGCGGTCGGCAAGCTATCGCCAACTTCCCCCATGGAAAACGCACCCAATCGCCGGATATTGGCGTCTCTCTTGGTATTTGCGTCCTTTGGCTCGTTAAATATATCGCCGGCCGATCAGATCAGTCGCAACTCAGGACAAAGCCCATAAAATGGGCATTATGTCCGGATGGCGGAAATCAGCGCGCCGACGGCCAAGTCTTCATCGATTGTGGACCAGTGTATACCGTACCCTCCGGGCGACAGTTCGGCTTCGGCCCGCTGTTGGGGCGTGGCGGAAGCAAGTTTGGGCGAACAATCCTCCCACCGGATGCGAACATCGCCCGCTGCGACGCCGATGATGAGTTCCTGTTCGGTCGCCTCGATACGTTCTGCTGTTATTGGCTTTGTTGTTGGCATTGTTATCAGCCTCCGAAGTGATTTTTCCATTCCTCGACTATGAGGTCAAAATGGTCAAACACTATCTTTCGGATCTCTCTTCGTAGTTGTGGGCTGAGATTATGCTCCCACTCCTGCTCTATATCATATGTGTCGATCTTCAACCATATTTTACATTCGGCAGAGCCCTTGCGAGCGTGGATATGGACCGGCTCGTTACCCTCGTTCGAGTAAAAGAACACTCGCCATCCGCGAACTAGAATTACAGTCGGCATAACACGCATCTCACGCTACAGTACATCTGAAGTTAAGTATAGCAAACCTCGCCCAGGCAGGCAATGTGTACATGGTCAGTCTAGCGGG
>CAZSLS010000350.1:0-4556 GCA_964607575.1 uncultured Planctomycetaceae bacterium
CAATAACCGAAAGGTTCTTCTTGACCGTCTCTTTTGACGCAATGGCAAGGGCCATCAGGGCATGCCGCTTTTCCCACATCGGAGCTTTCGGGTCCTTCAACGGGCCGATGATATACGGTAAAAAATGCTTGTCGATCATCTCGGGGGTTATGTTCAGTTTCGTAAAAGCGACTCCCCAGAACAGCACCCCTGAAATCGCCTCCAGGCCCGCGACTCGAACTCGGTCGTCATCGCTTTTAAGCGCCTTCAGGATTTCTGGAATCGCCTTTTCGCCCGCATAGCCGACGTAGTGTGCAGCCCAGGTTCGTACGTCCGGGGTGTAATGACGCATCATCGTCGCATACCAGGAAAGGGGCATCTTTCTGGTCTTGTCGGAAGGAACCCAGGGCGTGGCTCCCCGAGGAAGCCTCTGGCCCTTCTCGTCGTAAGTAAAGGTGAAGATATCTCGGATTTGCTGCGGCTCGAGGCCCTTGTCGCCGCCGCCGGGGCAGAATCCGGGAATATGCGCGTCGGTATACGGCAGATCCTGTTCGACTTTCGTGGGCCTATGTTTCACGCTGTACTTCGTTCGCGGCTTACCGTTAATGCGTAACTGCTTTTTATACGAAACATACGCAAACGCCAGCAGGCCCGTTTGATACGTGGGCGCCGGGCCGAGGCTGTTGCTCCATGAAGGAGGCGATTTGAATCCGCCGCCCGGAAGCCGCGCCAGATCGTAATACCAGCCCTTCTTATCTTTATGACGACGATAATGATCCGGGAATCTGTCGATGACCAGGGCATCGGTGATGCAGTGCCAAAGATGATTTGTAAACGACGAACCGTGCCCTCCTTCGCACATGTCGTATGAGTCGGTAATGGTTAAAGCCAACACTTGCGAGGCGTCCTGGAACTTCTTGCCGGGCAACAGCGACAGCGCACAGGCGAGCATCGCGTTCTTCCCGTTATCGCCCCAGAACATAGTCGGATGATGGTCTCCGTAAGGCACCGTTCCGTGTCCGGCATAGCGATAGAAGAAAGCCAGCGCCCGGTCATAACTACGCTGGTTGACATCGACGCCGCATTCCCGAGCAAGGAACAGAGAGATCAGAACGCCCTCACCGGCCGCGTGAACGTGCCCGCCGGTAACGTACCCGGGCCCTGCGATAGGTCCGTGCGCCCAACCGCCGTAATACTGGCCCGCGCTGGCGACGTCGCAAAGCTCCTGCAATTTCGGCAGGACCTCCTTGTCGCCCGTTCGCAGATAGTATTCCGCCAGGAAAATCCCGCGATATCCGTTCCCCCAGTTCGATAGTCCGCGCGTGGATACGCGACGCGTAATATCGTCGTAGGCGAACTTCCTGACCACGGGCAAATGTTTGTCATCTCCGGTCGCAAGCAAAAAGAGGGCTTCGAGGTAACCGTTAATGGTGTGCTTGAGTTCGTTCTTCAAAAGGAAAGCGACTGTTTCATCGACAATCAGTTTCGACTTCGCACAATTCTCCGGCCAGGTCTTGCCGTAACCGCCAATCGTTTTCAGTTTAATCGTGACACTCGTCTTCTTGGTCTTTCGCATGACGCCGAACGTCATTTTTCCATCGGACCCTTCGACTCTGTTGATCGCCTTACCGAGCACCGGCCGCGGATCTTGAATCTCCAGCGATTTGCCATTGACCCAAAGCAACACGTCGCCCGCCTGGAACTTCCCCGCAGCCGGACTGTTCTCAGTGGTCTTGGTGACAACGAGTTCTCGTTTTACCGGGGGAGCATCCTTGGGCCCCTTGCGCGGGTTGTCTGTGATTTTGGCCCAGATCCCGGTCACGCCGATCTGAAACTCAGGGTAGGGGCGGTTGAGGGGCAACACCTCGGCGAGGCTCGACGTTATCGCCAAAGACAGCAGGACGGCTCCTGACAGAAAACAATTTCGAATTCGCATACCGGCTTCTCCTGTGCCTCATCTATCAAAATGGCGACATTCGCGGCGACCGAGCGCCCGCCGCCCATCTCGATTCTACTGCGATCTCCCGAAGGCAAGCAAGCACTACGTGGACTCGCTTCCGGACCAGCGAACTTTACCCCCGCGCATTTGCCGAACAAACACGAGTTCTTGACCGCACGGTGTCCCCCGAATTCCCCGAATTACGGCCGCAAGTGGCTGACCTTGTAGGTATTAACGCTCGCGCGTGGCAGGATTCGAACCTGCAACCTCCGGTTCCGTAGAAAGTCCTCGAAAACGGCCATAAGAACTTATCGACATTGTTGTTATGAAGATAGCTTCAATCTCTGAAGTGGCAGAATGAGGCAAAATGAGGCAGCCTACGACACCCCGGCAAGCCAAAGGGAAGCTCAGGACAAGCCCACGACAAGCCCAGAAGAGGGCCGAACCAACCCGCCCGAATGGATGCATGACGCCCAGACTTGCCCCGCCCCGCCGCGAAGCCCATGGACCACCGCCTGGACCTCAAGCTTCGCTTGCCCAACACACCGCAGGGGATATAATCACTACAATCGCCCGGCAACCCCGGACGAATTGCCCCGGAGACGGGTACGCCTGGAATAGGCTGGGGCTTGCCCCTGTCGCCACTTGACGAACGAACACTCCAAGACAACTGCTAACTGGAGGCAACCTATGAAACGGGACATTCCACTTCTGGCTTTGGGAGCATGGCTGACATTGGCGATGGGAGCCCGTGCCGAAGCCAAACCGCGCGACTTGAAGCCGCGTGACCTGACGCTCGTGAGCTGGGAGAAGGCAAAAGCCCACCCGTCGGTCGAGATCGTGCGCGGCGGCGAGGCGCGGGCGGTGGTTTATCTGGCCGATCCCAAACCAAGCGCGACGCTCAAGCGGCTGGTTGACGAGATGTTGGAAGTCATACGCCTTAGCACCGGGGCGAAGCTGGAGCGGGCGACCGAGCCTCCGGCGGCGGACAAGCCCGCGATTGTGATCGGCGACTGCGCCGAAACTCGCAACGCCGGCATCGCGGCCGATAAGATTCCGATCGAAGGGTTTGTCGTCAAGACCGCAGCGAACCGCGTCTATCTCGTGGGCAGCACCCGCAAGTTGCCTGCCGGCAGCACACGGTGGGCGTCGTGGTCCAACGAAGGTTCGGCGTGGGCGGTGGCGGACTTTCTGGAGCGGGCCGTCGGCGTGCGCTGGTATTGGCCGGCCGAACTCGGCGGACGGAGCATCACATCCGCTAAGTCGCTGGTCATCCCTCCAGCGCACTACAGCGACCAACCCGTCTTCCGCATGCGAGAGTATTACCCGTCGCACGGCTGGAAGCTTCCGACCAAGGCACGCTCCTCTGATAAGGCCCCGCTGCCCTTCCCGAAGGGCGCTATCCCCAAGGGAGTCGTAAAAATCCCAATGGGAACTTATCTGCCGCTGGTGCGCGGCGGGTGCAGTTGGCCCTATAAGATTAAAGTCCACGAGCCCCAGAACCTCGGACGCCTTGGCAAGGAGTTTCACGAAGAAAACAAGGGCATGTTCGCGCTCAACCGGGATGGCGCCCGGAACTTCCGCATGTTCTGCTACAGCTCGCAGAAGACCCTGGAGTATCTCCTGGCCGGTTGCGAAAGGGTCTGGGACAAGGGTGGCGCCGCTACCTGGGTCACTTCCACCTGCGTGACGGTTTCACCTCCCGATCAGCCCGTGGAGTGTCACTGTCCCGCCTGCAAGGAAACGCTCGCCAAGGCCGATGATTTCTTCGACGCCGGCAGCATACGCTGGTTCAGGGGCCCTTCACTGATCATGGCGCTATTCGCCAAACGCATGTGCGAGGCGGTCAAGAAACGCTGGCCCGACAAGAAAGTGATCTACCTGCCTTACTGGAACTACCAGGAATGTCCCACGAAACTGGATTTCCCCGACAATCTCGTTGTCCAGGTCGCGATGACCACCTGGCCGATGCCCTTGCGCGCTCAAGCTGAGATTCGCCAAGGCTCCATAGGGACCCTGCGGGCCTGGCGGTCCAAGGCGTGCCTCCCGATAACCATGTGGGACTACTGCGTCGGCTGGACCCATGGTCCTTACCAATACCCGCATGTTGTGCGAGATTTCTACCCGAAAGTTAAGGATATCGTATCCGGGGTGTTCATCAATGGCGAGAACTTTGGTGAGTGGACCAACACGGCCCCGACGCTCTATGTCTGGATGAAGTCGATGTGGAACCCGGACTTGGATGTCGATGCGGTGCTCGACGAGATGTGCCGACGCCTATTCGGCAAGGCCGGCGCCTCGGCGCGCGAAATGGTTCGCCTGGAGTGCGATCTCTGGGAGAAGGGCGCATGGAGAGACAGCCGCGTCAAAGTGCCCGGCGGATGGTTCGTGCCTAAACGGTTATTCGCTATGGCCTGGACGCCGGATGTTGTGCAGAAACTGAAGGCGCTTCGCAGCAAGGCGCTGGTCGAGATGTCCGACGACCCGGCCGCGAAGCAGCGATTCGCTTATTGGACCTGGACCTTCGACGCTTTCGTCAAGGATGCCAAGGAGGTCGAGCTGATGAACCAGTTCAAGAAGCTTGCCAACGGCCCGTGGAAAGAAGCTTTTAACGATCCCCCCGCGGGCAAATGGCAGG
>CAZSLS010000351.1:0-4520 GCA_964607575.1 uncultured Planctomycetaceae bacterium
GGGCTAGATGCAATATCGGGCGATCCCAATATGCTCGTAAGTGGCCGTCCGGGTGTATGATAGCATCGTCACGATCGTCTCCTGTGCGATGGACCCGACCTCTGAATGGCAAGCGGAAGGTGTGAACCACATGTGACATCTGCGGCATGGCGGACGGTTCGTGCCCCGGCGCGCGGTGGAAGACAGGTACATCAAATCGCCGGGCCGCAACCTTCGAGTTGACCTTGTACCCCTGCGTGCCTATTATTCCTGCGAGCCGGCGCGATGATCGCCAGGCACGGGAGAGACCCGGATGACGACAATGAACGTGGCAAACAGATTCGTGGCGATGGCGCAGAGCTTGTGCGATAAGGAAGCCATTGGCGACGATAGCGATTCGTACACTTACGGGCAACTGCTCGCCGCTGCCGAGGGGATCGCTCGCGACGTGCGGGAGGCCACCGATTGCGAGCGTGTCGGTCTGCTGGCGCCGACTTCGGCGGAATTTGCCGCGGGCTATTTTGGTATTCTACTGGCCGACCGTACGCCGGTACCGTTGAATTTTCTGCTGGACGCGGCATCCCTGGGTTTTGTCGCGGCCGATGCGGGTTTCGACGTGGTTGTCGCCGCCAAGGTTCTCGAGGGGCTCGCCGCCGAAATCGGGACTAAGCATCTGTTTATCGGCGAATCGTCCCGCGATGCGTCGGTTCCGCTGGCGCCGGTGAGCAGGGGCGGTGACGATGAGGCCACCGTCCTGTATACCTCCGGTAGCACGGGCAGGCCCAAGGGCGTGATTCTCACTCACCGGAACCTGCTCCGCAACTTCGAGAGTTCGTGCGAGCATATCGATCTGGCCGGCGACGACGTTGTCCTGGGGATGCTTCCGCTTTTTCACTCGTTCGGGATCATGACCTCCGTACTCATGCCGTTGCTGTTGGGTTGTTCGGTGGTCTATATGGCGAGATTTTCTCCGGGCAGGTTTTTCCAGGCGATTGAGAAGTATGGAGTTACGAGGTGCTTTGCGGTCGCTTCGATGATTCGCGTACTGGTGCGGGCCGGGCGGAAGAACACTGCGGATCTCAGCTCGCTGCGGTCGGCTTTTGCGGGCGGAGAGTCGCTCGGCGAGACGGTTTGCGGGCAGTTCGAAGAGATATTCGGCGTACCGCTGCTGGAAGGGTACGGGCTGACGGAAACTTCGCCGGTGGTGGCGTTCAATCAACCCCGGCGGAATCGTCGCGGTTCGGTTGGAAGGATGCTCAATTGGGTCGAGGCGATGGTCGTGGACGATGCAGGGCAGGCGGTCTCGCCGGGCGAGGAAGGAGAGCTCTGGTTGAGGGGCGATTGCGTAACGCAGGGCTACCACAACCGTCCGGACGAGATGACCGCCGCGTTCGGTCCGGATCACTGGTTCCAGACCGGCGACCTGGTGCGAATCGACAGCGACGGACACCTTTGGATCACCGGACGCAAAAAGGATCTGATCATATCAGCCGGCGAAAACATCTCCCCCGCAGAGATCGAGAACGTGCTGCGCGAGCATGAGGCCGTGCATGAGGCGGCGGTTGTGGGCGCCCCCGATGCCAGCCGCGGGGAAGTGCCCAAGGCGTTCGTCTCGCTGGAAGCGGGGCGAGAGGCAAGCGTTGATGAACTGGGGGAGTTCTGCCGCCACCGCCTGCCGCGCCACAAGGTACCGGCGATCTTCGAGATCCTTTCCGAACTGCCCCACGGTCCGACCGGCAAGATCGACAAACGCGGGCTGCGGTGACATACCTGCGGCCGTTCTGGTCGAACCCCCGCAATTCTTGAGGGCAGAAATTGCGTTTCCGCAGAAATTGCTGGGGGATAACTCCGCTTCTATCGCCTGACTCATCTCGCAGTCAAGTTCCGTAACACGTGTCAGGGAGGGGGGTTCGGCGCTACATGTCTCAGGTCCTCACCGATCGAGGTTTCGTGGCACGACCGTTGCGTATTGTCTGATCGTGATGACCTGTCCGGGCAAGTGTCAACGAGCTCGCTGCCGTCGACAAGAAAGGATGCTGACATGAGATTCGCCATCGCAGTTATCTTCAGATCAACCGTCGCGCCGGTCGGATGGAGCAGGCTATGAGCGATGCTGCGAAGCAGCTTCTGTCGCCGGTGAGCGATATTCTCCTCAGTCGCCGTCTGCGTCCGCTTCTTATCCTATCGCTTTACTGTTTCCTGATCTTCCCGATATTCCGGGTCGCGATGTTCCTCGTCGGCCGCCAAGCCGTGCAGAATACCACCGTCTGGGAGATCGCCCTGTGCTTTGCGTATGGCTTTCAGTTTGACGCGGTGGTAGTCGGATACATGATGCTGCCGATGGTGCTGATGCTGGGCCTTGCGCCGTGGGGGGCGTTCTTTCACAATCGCTTCCGCCGGACGGTGACGATTTACGCCACGGTCGTCATGACACTCGCCCTGATGCTCGAGATCGCCAACCTGGTTTTCTTTGTCAATCTCCGTCGGCGTCTGAACTGGGCGTCGTTTAACTATCCCAGGCGGCATGCCTGGAATACCGTGGAGCTTATCTGGCAGACGTATCCCTTCCTCGTGATACTGCTGGTTTCTGCTGCGGTGGGGGGGATATACCTGTTCCATCGTAAACTGCGACATCACCTCTGGCGAGGGCGATTGACTCTCAACGCCCGGCCGCAGCGCCTGGGGCTTACCGTCGTACTGGCCGGTCTCTGTGTGCTTGCCTGCCGCCCGACACTGGGACGCTTCCCGCTGCGACCCGGTTCGGAGTCGCACTCGGCCAATAATGTGGTGAACGAAGCTTCCGGGAACACGCTGTTCTCGATGTACCATGCGGGCAAGTCCATGATCGAGGACGGAGAAGACGAGAAGAAATTCTACGGTCTCCCGGCGGTCGACGAGGCCTGTAAAGTGGCCGCCGAACTGCTGTTCCAGGCCGGCGATCGGGCGGTTCCTCACCCCGACCGACCGCTGCGGAGGCGCATCGTCACCGGAAAACCGATGCAGGGGCACAACGTTGTGGTCATCGTAATGGAGGGGCAGTCCAACGAACCGGTCGGTGTATTGGGCTACGGAGGGACCCACACGCCCGAATTGGACGACATCTGCAGGCGGGGGATGTACTTCGACCAGTTGTACGCCGTCGGCGCGCGGACCTCACGGGGCCTGACGGGCGTGCTCGTCGGTCATCCGGACCTCGGCGGAATATCGCTGCTCGAGCGGGAAGATGCGCTGGGCAAGTTCCAGACGCTGTTCGGAGTCTTTGCGTCCAGGGGATACAGCACACTCTTCATAACCGGAAGCGATCCGAACTTCGACAATATGAAGAATTTCTTCTCGGCGGCAGGCGCCCGGGAGATCATCGGGAAGGACGAGATCAGCCCGGAGCCCGCCGGCGCCTGGGACGTTCCCGACGAAATGGTCTTTCAGAAGGCACACGAATGGTTTGTGTCCAGGGGCGATGAGAAGTTCTTTGCCACCATCCTGACCGTCTCGAACCACCTACCGTACAAAATACCCGCCGGGCGGACGGCGATGCGTCCGGAAACTTCCGAAGAGAACAGAATACTCAACGCCTACCGATATGCGGATTGGGCGCTGGGCGAGTTCTTCAGGGAGGCTCGCGGCGCCGAGTACTTCCGGAACACTATTTTCGTAATTGTATCCGACCACGCGCACGGCGAGTATCTCCACATGGACCGTGCGATCGATATACCCGGATACCGGATCCCGTGCGTCTTCTACGCTCCGGGCATCGTAACGCCCCGAAACATCACGACAATCGCCAGCCAGAGCGACATAGCGCCGACCCTGCTGGCGATATTGGGCGGTACGTACGAACACAGTTTCCTCGGCCGCAACATCCTGCGAGTGGCGCCCGGCGACGGGTTTGCACTGCTGCACGAGGACAGGCATATTGCCTTTGTGCGTCCGGGGCGGGCGCTGGTCACCGGTCCGATCAACCGCCGTCGCAAGCCCAGGGTCGTCCCCGAGATGTACGATTTGACCACGTTTGACATGTATCCCGTCGCCTCCGGGCAGGGCGATCGCGAGCAGACCGTCTCAATGCGCCGGCGGATGCTGTCGCTGTACACCGTGGCGCTCCAGCAGTATCTGACTGTCAAAGGGCAAGAAGACACCTACCGATGAACGTAGAGAAATTCATCCGCGGCATATCCCGCTTCCCGAGCCCCTGAATTGTTTCCAAACATTGCCGCCCGCGGGTCCATTCTGCGTCATTTCTGAGGAGATGGGGGAATCCAAATCCAGTCTGTGGAAGTTTCTTGTAACTACTAAAGTTCGTGCAGCGATAGCCGATGGATAACAATGACGCGAAGACGTATGAGCGTGACGGTGAGCGCGCTCTGTGTCTGCATGGTTGTCCTTGAGTTGAGGACCTCAGTCAACCGCGTGGAGTATGTTTTGGGTCACTAGATGATTATATTCCTTAAAGAGAGATAGTTACAGCGAATTGTCGAGTCGGTGCCCGCTCGGGTGTGAGAAGTTTTTCTGGCATCATGCTGCGAGGGCGTTTTGCAGGAGCC
>CAZSLS010000352.1:0-4516 GCA_964607575.1 uncultured Planctomycetaceae bacterium
AAAGTCTACTCGAAACTCTCATAACACCTGGATCAAATTTCGGGGTGCAAGCCAACTCCACGGAGTCGGTACTAGCCAAGGAGTACATAATTAACGGTGAAATTATAGATATTGGAGACAAGGAAACCCTGACTGATAAAATCAGGCGGGCCGTCCTTTCAGCCAAAGAGGCTAATTATAAAGAGTTTCATGTTGAGATACGTGCAGACCACTGTGTGAAGTTCGAGGCGGTGCAGGACGTTCTCAAGGCCGCAGCCGTAGCACATATTCGCGGAATTAACATGAAAATGAACATAACGGCGGCTGACTAGTATAAAAGGACTGTGGCCGTATCGTTCGATTAAATAGCATAACACACCGCTCCAGCGGGCGCGAAAAGCCCGCGCCGCTGAGCTTAAACGTTAGGCAAGTAGATGAAGAACTGGCCGGACAAACTGAAGCTATTCAGCGTGCTTTCGACAGCAAGCATGCTCGCCCATCGTTCTGATCGCGAAGGCTGGGATCTGGGTGAGCCAGCGGACACAAAGAAGAGAATAGATGAACTGATAGATGCCTTGTATTCGGAATTACCTAAGCCTCTGCCTGAACATTGGGAGCTACTGTTTGGTCCTACGGGGCCAATTCAGGAGTTATCCATGGCGAATGGTTGGGACCTTGTATTCCTGAAACTAGCTGACGAATTCGATTCTCTTACTTACTTGATAAGAGAACACGAAGCCGAACAAAACGCTCCAGCGAGCGCGAAAAGACCGGGCCGCTGAGCTTAAACGTTAGCGATCTAACAGGTGACACGATGCGGGCATGAAACTCGCTGGTCCGCCATGGTCATGTTGACCGTGCCCCGCAAGGGCAGGCAAACGGACTATAGGGAGATTCGAAATGGTGCGAAGCGTAATAATCTTCTCGTTGCTCGCTGCAACCCTCGCCGCCATCGGAGGAGTTACCGCCCTTGTTACCACAAATGGACAGGATAAAGAGATAGAATCCCTCAGCACTACTCTCGCCGATTTACAGGAGGATCTCAAGACTGCCTTGGCGATGGTGCAGCAGCTTACTCAGGAAAAAGTTGAACTCAGCAGGTCTCTCAAAGACGCTAACGAGAGGATCTGGCGGCTGAAGAGAGATTTCGAGAAGGCGGCTGACGACATACTTAGACTCGAAGCCCCTATGTAGGCATACAGAAACAGGAAAATTCCAAATGACGAGAAATGTAATGGTCATCTCGTTGCTTGCCGCCACCCTTGCTCTCACGGGTGGAGTTACCGCCCTAACCAGCGCAATCGGACGGGACAGAAGACGCAAATCTCTCAATGCCTCTATCGTCGAACTGCAGAAGAACCTCGGGACAACCCGGACGATGGTTCAGCAACTTGCTGAGGAAAAAGCGGAACTTGGCGAGTCCCTCAAGGCCGCCAACGATGCGGCCAACCGTTGGAAGAGTGACCTCGATGAGGCGTATGTCCACTTACGTCGTCTTGAAGCCATGCACGCACACTACACTAAGCTGATGGTGGAACTCCGCGACCTACGCGACCAGAATGCGCAAATGCGACACGTACTTGCCGACGTGGCTGCGAGTGGTATTCCTGTGGCGGAGATTCCCAGGGTTACGGGACGCCACACGTCAGTATCGCTCAGCGAAGAAAACCAAAGATTGCAGGCCGAGATTGACAGGCTCACTGCTCGTGGTGTCTTACGTCCAACGACCGCTCCCAAGGGCGGCGACAGTAAGCCTTAGAATCTGTCTCATCGTAAATCACGTGAGACAGTGGAGATGTCTAGTCTTCTGTTGTTTGGAAGATGTACCGAAAGAAGCGACAAGAGTAGTTGATTGGGAACTTCGTGAGAACGAACCACCTACCAGGCGCTCCAGCGGATCCCGACGTGCATCGGGACCGCTGAGCTTAAACGTTAGCGAGAACGTAATGAGAAGGATTATCGTATTCGCAATGGCGGGAATTGTCTTGTCAGGATGTTCCGGGCGGGAGCAAAAGAATCCCCGTTTAGCTCATCGACGCCCGCGTCGACCTATTCGCGACGAAGTCGCGACCAGTCACCGAATCCAGTGAACGTGCGCTTTCTACTTGTTGTGATGGAAATGGGTCTTTATAAAGGATGATATGGGGTTATGAGAGACCGGGTGTTGGCGCGTTTTGACAGGGAAGCAGCCCCAGAAGCAGATTGAAACCCTGCGCCAATGCACCAGGGCTCTAATAAGAAGTTAAGCGTAGGCAGAAGATGGAGACCTTGTCTATCCAACTCATTTTGGTTGCGGTTCTGTTGTCCGGATGTCATGAGCATTCGTCGTCACCGGAGCAGGCTGAACAACGGAAGGGATCTGGCATGACATTTACGGTCTACATAGCAAGACAAAACGGCACTATTACCCTCAATGACTGGAAGGCCGCTGTCCAGTCTGTTTCTGATGTCCGCATAGCATCGACCAATCTGGAAGCAACAAATCCTAACACGGGCGAAACGATCAACTTGGGCAACCCTGGCGGCGATGCTGAGCTTCACGATGCAGCATCCGGAGAGTGGCGCCGCGTCTTCTTCTGGAGTGTAAGTGGCCGCATCAGCTTTAGCGCTGACAACACATTCGAGAATCGCCAGTCACAGATTCGTAGAACTGCTCACAGTCTTGCGAACAGTTTGAAAGCAGTCGTTGAAGACGAATATGGCACTACCTATGATTAACGCTTAACAAGCGTGTGCAATCCCGATGTACATCGGGACCAGCGGCGCCGATGACACGAAACGTTAGGCACGAAGAACATGATCTGGGAGTCTCCTGAAAACCGATTGGCCAAGGCTCGCAAGCGCGGAGATGTTGCGTGGTGTGAAGAAGTTTGTCGCCTTGCTGACAAGGCGGACGCTCTGATGTCAGAGGGCAAGACCGACAAGGCCACCCAACTGTATTGCGTCATCGCCGAACTGGATGTGGACGACAAACTGATTTCCGAGGTCGTGAATCACAGTCGAACCGTTCTCGAAACCCAAAGCATAGCATCTTCCCCGACCATCGACGCCGAATATCAGCAGTACCTTGATACTTTGCCCCCACATGACCGTCATGTGATGCTGGCTCGACAACTCCTGAGGCGACTCAGTTCTGCCTTGCCGGAAGATGACCGGCCTGCGCTCATTGCGCGTGCGATTGACCATTTTGAGGAAGCAAACAGAATCATGCCCCTTGGCAAGAAGGACCAAAGGGTTTTGGCAGGGCTAAAGATACAGCGGGCGTAACCCGAGGCATGTTCTCTGGCGTATGGCGAGGTCTTTCCATACAATCCGTAGGAGTTGTGCCTGACAAGACGCTCCACCGGATCCCGATGTGCCCCGATGTGCATCGGGACTTCCAGCGTCGGGACCGCAGAGCTTAAACGTTCGGAACACTTGGAATGAACTACGCTCTATTTAAGTCAAATCGCGAAGACGGAGGTGGAAGTTCTGACGATGACATATTTCCGCCTGGTGGCGAATGGCATATTCGACAGATTGAGAAGCAGTTTGGCGGCAAGTGTTCTTATGGCCCTGAAATCAGAGATCATTTCGGATGGGAATTTGTAAAACGTATTGAAAATGTGTCAGTAAATCTTGTTATCCAGTGTTACGGTAATGACCAGTGGCTTGTTCTTATCAATGCTGGCTTCCTATCCAACCTGTTTCGTCGTAGAAGTGTGTGCAAAGCAGTCGATGAATTCAGACGCAAGATCCAATTGTGGGCGGATGACCGTGAAGAAATCAGTGAGCTTCAGTTCTTCTCAGCCCCAGAGTTTGAAGCATATAATCAGAAGATAGGCTCCGAACAACTGCATCCAGCGGATCCGCCTCAGGCGCACCGCTGAGCTTAAACGTTAACGAGAACGTAATGAGAAGGATTATCGTATTCGCAATGGCGGGAATTGTCTTGTCAGGATGTTCCGGGCGGGAGCAATAGAATCCCCGTTTAGCTCACCGACGCCCGAGTCGGCCTATTCGCGACGAAGTCGCGACGCCGTTATCGTTTCACCCGTCGCACGTACAACTGTTCATCCGTTCTGGATGTGGGAAGAATTCCGGACGAAAACCCAATCGCACACAAGTCTGTAAGCCTTCCGCTTTCTACTTGTTATGATGGGAACCGGGTTCTATAAAAGATCAGACGCGGTTATGAAAAAACCGGGCGTTGGCGCGTTTTGACAGGGAAACAGCCTCAAGCGATAATGAAGCCCTGCGCCAATGCACCAGGGCTCTAATAAGTTGTTATGCAGTCAATATGTTCGATCCCATAAATCTCATACCTCTTGTAGCCATAGTGCTCATAATAGCTATCCTGTTAGGTTTTAAGATGAACAGGAAGTGGCTAAAGAAACTGTGGATAGTGGTATGGATACTCTTTGCACTGTCTCATGTGTTTATCCCTATTGTCTATTTCTGGGGAGCGGATGAAGCGGCTGAATCAGTCATCTGGGCAAAGGACTGGCTTGCACCCCGAAATTTGATCCAGGTGTTATGAGAGTTTCGAGTAGACTTT
>CAZSLS010000353.1:0-4495 GCA_964607575.1 uncultured Planctomycetaceae bacterium
GCGCTCGGTCTGAAGAAGTTTACAATTACCGAAGGCCGGAAGGTTGTCTGGAAGGACGGTTCGTACGTTAAAGGAACAAAAGGAATCACCGCCGCCAGTCGGGACGGCGACTGGGTCGCCTTCGACGTCGGCTCTGGCGCATACAGCTTCCAACTGACGGCCTCAAAAAGACGATAACGGCGACGGATGTTGACGGAGTTCGGGAGACACAATCAATGGTGTCCGGCACTCGTATTGCACCGCGAATGAACCGAAGGTTCGGCGGCAGGGCGGACCCCTACGCCCCTTTATTCATAGCTTGTTTTACTTAATCCCAGATCAGTTTCCTTGTGCTTTCTTTATCAGGTCTATCGGACGCCCCTTCAGAGCAGCCGATTTCACGTGATATGGTTCCCATCGCACCTTGGCGGCTGCGGGGTCCACGTATATCTGGTGCTTTATCGTCTCCCAGGGGATATGCTCATCCTTGAACTTCTTCATCCAATCCAGAGTGAGCGCATGGAGACTGGCTTGCAGATCCTTATGCTCCGGTAAGCCGAACAGGTTCTTCAGTTCGTACGGATCGTTTTCCCGATCAAACAGGACGTTGATCCGCTTGTTGGCGCAGCTTGGCTCGAAGGCGTACGTGTAGCGATGCGTGTAGACGCCTCGCCAGTCGCTGTTCTTGCGCCAGAAGAACATCGGCACCGATTCGGTGACTTCGTCCCGGTCGGACATGATCGCTTTGGAGTAGTCCGAGCCCTGGCAGATCTTCGGCGGTTTGATCCCCATCAGCCCGAGCATTGTCGGCATGAGATCGAGCGAGCCGATCAGCATCTCGCTTACGCGAGGCTTGATCTTCGAACCCATGCGGAGTATCAGCGGGACGCGGCACGATATCTGCTGCGGATGCGACTTGTGCTCCCAAACCGGTATGGACTCGCGCGAGCGGAGAATATCACCGTGATCCGACGTGAACACGATGATTGTGTTGTCGGCTACATTCTTGGCTTTGAGCTTTTCGATCAGCCGACCGAAATTGTCGTCAACATTCGTACACAGCGCCATGTGCCCACGGTAGTCGCGGCGTATCTTCTTCGTGTCCGGACAGCCCGGCCGCAACTTGATCTTGTCTGCGTCGTACAGGTTTTCGTACTTCGCGGGCGCGGGATATCCCCAGTTTGGGCCCGGTCCCCAGTTGTGCGGCGGATGCCACGAGACAAAGAGTGCGAACAGTTTCTTACCGGCGTATTTGTCCAGGAATTCGACGGCCTGATCGGTCTGACCGTCGGACTCGAACTTGCCGAACTTGACCCGCTTGTTGTCGTTGGACCAGTAGAACGCCTTGTCGGCCCCGTAGTTCAGAGCGCAATTATTGGTGAAGAATTCGTTGTCGAAACCGTATCGCATAGGCCCGGCCGGTATCCCGCGAGTTCGCACTCCGCCGTACAAATGCCACTTGCCCACATAACCGGTGTGGTAGCCGGCGGCGTTGAGCATATCGGCGAAAGACGTGCCCTTTGGCCGAAGCATCTGGATGTCGCAGACCATGCATCCGTTGTAGAGCGGATGCTGGCCGCTGAGCAGCATTGCCCGATACGGCGTGCATACCGGGCTCGAGGAAACACAGTGCTTAAAACGGAGCCCTTCTGCGGCCAGTTTGTCTATGTTGGGGGTCTTGATCTGATCGTTACCGTAACAACCGACCATGTCCCACGACTGCTGGTCGGTGAAGACGAACAGAAGATTCGGCTTGGAATCATTCGCCGATCCCTTTCCCGACAATACGGAACTCGCCGACGCCAACGTAAACACTCCGCCGCCGGCAGCTTTCAAGAATTCACGTCGCTTCATCACTGTCCTTCCATTATCTTTCAGATTATCGAGAGTCTCAAAGTCGCACAGCCGACAACAGAGCCTACCAATATCGACACCAAAACCAAAATCTAACCAATCGCATTCCGGATAGAAAATGTGATTCCACGTGTAAGCGCCTGGGTGGCCCCTTCGATTTCGCTCAGGGTAAACCGGGGGTGAGGGGTTTGGGGAGAGTCGGAGCTTTCGGCGCTCGCTTGGCGCCCCGCGTCAGCCCTGTTCAATGCCTATGGTCCGATGCCCAAGCCTCAGATTCAGCTTGCTCAACGCGCCGCATCGGATACGATACGCCGAAGGCGCTGCGAAGCAGAATCCCGGGCCAATGGAGAAAACCCCTCGCCGGCCGCGCCTCCGACGCACGCCCGCGCGGAATCAAATTTCCTGTCAGTTAGGTTTCAGGAGAGTGTAATGAGAAAGTTGGACCGTAGAAGTTTCATTAAGACACTGGGTGCCGGGGCAGCCGCGCTCTGCTGGCCGTTACTGAGCTTCGCTGATGATAAGTCACCTGGAAAATCAAGACCCAACGTACTTTTCATCGCCATTGACGACCTGCGGCCGGAGCTTGGCTGTTACGGAAGCAAACATATTAAATCACCCCACATCGACGCTCTTGCCAAGCGAGGGATTATATTTGACAGAGCGTACTGCCAGACCCCTGTCTGCGGACCGTCGCGCGCATCACTGCTGACCGGAATCCGTCCCGACAAGCGAACGTGTAACATCTGGAATGCCGACAAATTCGCTCCCAATGCCGTGACTCTTCCGCAAGCTTTTCGCCAAGCGGGATACCATACGATTTCCAATAGCAAGATATTTCACGGACCGGAACAGGCGGCCAAACGGAGCTGGTCGGAAACTCCGACAGGTCACGACAACCACATGGATACCTTTGACCCGGCGAGCAAGAAGTTTTTCAAGGGTAAGCGCGGCCCATTCTTTGAAGCGCCTGACGTACCGGACGAGAAGTATGTTGATGGTCAAACCTGTGTAAAGAGCCTGAAAGATCTGCGGCGCCTGGCGAAAATGGACAAACCTTTCTTCCTGGGCGTCGGTTTTATCCGGCCTCACCTGCCGTTCTACGCACCCAGGAAGTACTGGGACATGTACAAGCAGAAGGATATCGCGATTGCAGAGAACCGATTCAAGCCGAAGAAGGCGCCGGCTTCGCTGAGGGGGTCCAGGGAAGTGCACAGTTATCATGACCGCGATATCAAGTACAACTCGCTAGAGTTCCATAGGATCGCGCGCCACGGGTACTATGCCTGCGTCAGCTACGTGGACGCTCTCGTCGGCAAGCTCCTGGCAACCCTCGACGAACTGAAGCTTCGCGACAATACCATTGTCGTGATATGGGGCGATCACGGATGGCACCTTGGAGAGCACAACTTCTGGGCCAAGACGAATTTGCTTCATAACGCCACGCACGCGCCGCTGATCATCAGTGCGCCGGGTTTCCAGGGTAACATCCGGACTGGCCGCATTGTCGAACTTGTGGATATCTATCCGACTTTGTGTGAATTGGCGGGTGTGAAGCCGCCTGAACATCTAGAGGGGGCAAGCATGGCGCCGCTCATGAAGAACCCGAAACGGCAATGGAAGGAGGCCGCGTTCACCCGCCACGGTAATGGGTCTACGGTGACGACCCGTGATTACACCTACACTGAATACGGTAACGGTGCACAGCGTATGCTTTATGACCGTAAGAAGGATCCATCCGAAAACGAGAATGTCGCCGAAGCCGAGGAGTATAAGGAAACAGTCGACCGACTGAGCAAACTACTTTCAGAGAGCCAAAAGAAGGCACAAGCGTGAATACCGAACAAGAACATTGAAACCCCTCACCCCCGGGCCAGCGGCGCACAGTCACGCGGGATCAGATTTCCTATCCGTTGAGTTCGACACCATCGCAGCACACGATGGCCACCGCAGAACGTGGCTCTCAGATCGGCACGCCCAGGCAAGCCTATACACGCCCAGCCGGTTTTTGACAAGAAACAAGGCCAACCGTAAGTGTCTGGCCTTGTAAGGACTAACGAACACGCGTGGCAGGATTCGAACCTGCAACCTCCGGTTCCGTAGACCGCAGGTTGGCTGCCGTAAATACCTTTTGGGAAGGACTTTGCGACATCACGCTTCGCGACTGACGTCCAGGCTGACGCCCCTTCCAGTGCTCCAGCCCAAGACGACGCTGCGGGAGAAGTTGATCAAGATCGGAGCTAAGGTCATCACCCACGCCCGGTACGTCGTGTTCCAGATGGCGGAGGTCGCTCTGCCAACCATCATGGCCCGGGACCGGCCTGATTGTCCCGTCATCCAGCAGAATTGGTGCTTGTAGATGATGGAATCAGCGTTAGAATCATCAGCGTTAGAATCATCAGGAGGGCCGACGGTCCCGGTGCGCCGGGATCAGCCGAAGGCCATCTGAGAAATCCCAGTCAAGGAGCCAAGAGCATGCTTATTGATCTATCGAAGTGTGATAGAATCGCTGAAAAGGCCGCGCCGGTCGTGGGCGCAACGCCATATGGGAAATCCCAGTGTGTACGGAAGGTTATATGCAAAGGAGAAGGTAAATGACTAGGAGATCAATAATTGCGTTCATGGCGTTGCTGCTGATTGCAGGACTCGTTAATGCCGGAGAGCA
>CAZSLS010000354.1:0-4437 GCA_964607575.1 uncultured Planctomycetaceae bacterium
CATCCGCCCCATCGCATCCTGGAAAACCATGTTGTATGCGCCGTCGAAACTGCGGGCCAGAGACGCCATGACTTTGCGAAGGTCAGGCGGGCTGTCGCCGCGCAAACGGTAAGACAGCATATGCATGATCATCTCAGTGTCGGTGTCGAGCGTGAAGTGATAGTGCCTCTTTGCCAGCAACCGGTCTCGCAACTGAGTGTAGTTGGCGAGGTTCCCGTTGAAGGCGAACGCGAACCACTTCCAAAGGCGCCCGTGGTGTCGTTCAAACGGTTGGGCGTGACGGGTGTCGTCCCGCCCGCACGTGGCGTAACGCGTGTGTCCGATAATCGCGCGACCGGCGTATTTCCTGATAACCGCGGCGTACTTGCCCGGATGCGACATCCGGAATGCCTCGGAAACAGTACCGATTCTCTTGTAAGTGTCGAGAATTTGATCCCTGTCAGGATCGTATGAACTGATTCCCGCCGCAAGTTGCCCCCGGTTCTGAATGTCCAGCAGCATCGCCGGTATCAGCGGCGTCACGTCACGGTTGGCGACCTGCTTGCTTACGCGCCCACCCCTGCCCACGGGCTTATCCATCCAGTACAACGCCGCCACACCACACTCGTGATGAATGTCTTCGCTCATTGAGTTTTCCGTCGGCCAAAAGGCCCGCAGGTCAGGCAAAGCGTCATAGCATAGCGACCGTCCCCCTCGAACTCAAGGAAACACGCATATTTGGCAGAATCATCTCACCAGCAGGTCGATCAGCGCCTCGGTGAGGGGAAGGCGGCATTGCGACTCAAAGCCCAGGAACATCGGGCTGGGATTGGCTTCGAAGAAGAAATACTCCCCTTTTTCGGTCAATCGCAGGTCTATGCCCGTCCAGACCAGGTTCAGCGCGCGGGCGATACGCCTGCACGCGTCAGCCACTTCCCTGCTGAGGGCATGGGGGGTAATTTCGGCGCTGGGGTCTTCTCGGAAGTCCAGCGCGTCAGTGGCGATACGGCAGGCCATGACCTTCCGCCCGGCGACGAATACGCGAATGTCCGTGCCCTCTATATACTGTTGAATGGTGACCGGAGCGTGCCGGAGACTATCGAGTCGCTCGTCGGTAAGGTGCTCGTCGGTGAGTATCCGCGTGTGAGCGCCGCCCTGGACGGGCTTGAATATGCACTGACCGGCCGAGCGGGCGAAACCCTTGAGCTCGCCGCGGGAATTGGTCAGCAGCGTGCGCGGGATAATGACCGCCGGTTCGAGATTGAGCGAACACACCTTGGCAAGTTGCACGGGCTTGACCTGGTGAAGGCGCCAGGCCCGGTAGGAATTGACCCACTTTCCGGGCAGGGCGAAGAGCATCGACTCGACGAGGCTGCGGGAATCGTTTTCGGCGATGAAGGCCTGCTCATCGTCAGGCAGGACCGATGCCCCCACGCCGGTGAACTGTCGCCAGTAGATGCTGTGTATATCGTTCCAGTCGAGTACTTGCCCGTCGGGGAATTCGATCCGTGCGGAGTTGGACTGCGGACCGTAACTCAGCGAGAAGTCCGCGGGATACTGTGCGGTGTTGAGAATCCGAACGATATGCCTGGCATCCGTGAGCAGGTCCTGGACGTACAGCGCATGCTCATCGTCGGGTTCAGCCAGAATGAGCACGAGTCGCTTTCGGTCCATCAACCTTCCTCACCGATCGCCATGGTGGTCGCAATCGGTCTGCCCGGATTCCTCGGGGGGCGTGGGCGCACGATCTTTTTCGGGAGCATCTGCGCCGCGATCTTGCCCGAGGGCGTGTCGGGATACCTGCTGACGATAGTCTGCAGCATCCTGACCTGCGTGGTGCCTCTGGCCTTGCGGGCCTTTTGGAGCAGCCCGCCCGCCGCCGCTTCGTCGCGCTTGAGCCGTTCGGCGAGCGGTTTGGCCTGCCTGGCGGCTTTCTTACCGGTGGGCGTTTTGTCGTATTCCCTGGCCACCTGCTCGTAGATCGCGAGTTTGTCGGAGTCTTTGGCCTTGGCGGCGGTGTCGTATAGTTCCTGGGCCTGGACCTCGCTCAGGGCATCGGCGTAACCGTCGAGTTTGGCGGCTTGGGCGAGTTTGCCCTTGGCCTGGTCCTGCTGTTTGAAACCATCGACCCGCGAGACCGCCCGGTACGCCTTGATCGCGGGGACGGACTTCTTTGCGGCGAGGTCCTTGTCAGCCCGTTTGAGCTTACCGGTAAGGGCGGTATCGAGTTGCCTTCGATAACCGGCGACCAGATTCTTGTATGGATTTCTCGGTTTGGAGGATTTGGTTGCGGTTTCGAGTTTCTTGAAATTATCGCCCGCCGTCTCGACGTCGCCGGTTTTCAATGCAGCCCGGAAGTTTCGACAGTACGTGGGGATTTGCCCGCGCTGCCCGGGCATACGTCCGATGATCCCCTGGTTACCACCTTCCTCGCCGAGGCGTTTGGTGGTCTTCACCGGAGGGCGCCTGCCCTTACCGCCCTCTTCACCAAGGGCCAACGTGGTTATGGTCTGGCCGAATGCCTGTGCGGTAATGGCGGCAACGGCACCACCGGCGGTGAGTTTCAGCACATATCGGCGGCTGGTTTTGGGGGCGCCCGAATTATCGGTCTCCTGACCGGAGAGAATTTTCTCAAATGGATGGACCATGGTTCAACTCCTTGAGACGACTATAACAAAAGAAATTGGTTTCGACGTTATCGACCCCGGGCAACGGGACCGCAGTCTTTAATTATACGCCCGGGGACAGTGACTCGAAACCAAAATAGCCTTTTTTCCAACTTAAAACATTATTCGGGCAGCTTGGGGGGTTTGCGGTTGAATATACTCAACCGTCCCTCGCCGGCGCCCAGGATCATCGCGGCGAACGAGGTGGCGTACGCCTCGCCCTCTCCGCCCGAGGTCTTCATGTAACTCATCGCGGGCCATTGACCGGACTTTCCCTGCCACGACAACACGTCCCTTTGGGCACCGGATATGTAACCGTCCGTCTTGTCGCGGAAGCTTTTGAACTCCTGCCCGAGCAACCGCATTCCCATGCAGCCGTAAAAGTGCCCGTAGTATGGGAAGCGTTCCTTCGATATCCCGCCCGGCGTGACTCGCAGAAGAAACTTGTACCCGTTCATCATGACCGCAAAGTCGAATTTCCGCATCAGGCCCAGCGTGGCGACGTCTCCAGCCGTACCCTCTTTCATGCTCTTGGTGTTGGGGCTGTTGTCGAGTTGATAATCGAAACCGCCATCGGCGTTCTGACATTTCTTGAGGTACTTGAATCCCTTGGCCAAAACGGACTCGTCGATCTCGATACCGTAGTTCGCCGCCGAAACCAACGCCTGGACCGCGCAAACCGTGGTCGAGCCTTCGTGCTGAGATTTCGACCCGGGCTTGTACCACCACCCGCCGGAGGTCGACTGATTGACCGCGATGACCTTCACCGCCGCGGTAACGACGTTTCGCATCTTCTTGAGGTCGATGTCCGGTTTGGTCTTGCAGAACATCGACCGCCCCACTGCTTCCGACAGCGCCAGGGTCGCAAAACCCTGCCCGTGAATCCATGAATGTCCCTGGGGAGGAAACTGCCCGTTTTTCTGCACGCTCATCAGGTATTTCAGCCCGGCGGTCAGGGCCTTGCCGTTGTCGCCCTTGAACGGTTCATCGCCGGCCGCCAGATATCCCAGGCACGCGAAGC
Source organism: uncultured Planctomycetaceae bacterium (assembly GCA_964607575.1). GTDB lineage: Bacteria > Planctomycetota > Phycisphaerae > SM23-33 > SM23-33 > BS750m-G57. The sequence continues at coordinate 3,667 of CAZSLS010000354.1, forward strand.
TGGTAACCGCCACGGTGTATTTCTTGCCCCAAGAACCATTTGCTCCCTGGTCCTTCGTCAACCACGCCAGGCCCTTGTCCCTTGCCGCAGCGAGGTCTTTGGGCGCCGCGGGCTTGAGCGATTTGCCCAGCGATACGCCAACCGGCAGGCATAGACACAACGCTATCGATACTAGTCTGGTGCTTCCCATGGTGAATCTCTTTATATTCGACGGTTATTGCACGGCGCGACGGCCGGTGTGAGGACCGCCGCGCCGGCATGCCTGACAAAAAACTCCTCGGACTACTCGATCTGGTACGCCTGCCCGCGAAGAACGAGGAGCATCTCCTCGTTGGCCTGCTGGGAAGCCATTACCTGATTCTCAGCCACGGTATTCTGACCGATCAGTTTGAAGTACTCGTCTGAGAAACGCTTGATCTTCTTGATCTTGTCGGCATCCTTGGCGGGGTCGAGCTTCGAGGCCGAAGATGCAATCCAAACCCGCCCGCGGCGATACAGCGAAGTATTGCCCACGTTGCGGAGGCCCTTGACGTACTCGAACTTCTCGCCCTCGTAGTTCTTCTTAGACTTATAACCGTACTGCCTGACGCCGCGGCCTTGGCCTTTGCCCATCGGGCGACCGCTGCTATCGGCAAACACCGGAGCGGACGTCGGGGCAACCACGCTGGATTCATTCAGGGCTTGTCGCATCTTGGCGTCGTTCTGCCCGCCAAACCCGTCCGTTCTCGTGGCAAGTCCGGACACACTGCCCGCAGCCTTACGCCGCACTTC
>CAZSLS010000355.1:0-4424 GCA_964607575.1 uncultured Planctomycetaceae bacterium
TGGTTCGAGATAAATAAATTATTTTTCCGGTTACCGATCCGCCCGGTATCGCAGGTCAATTTATAGTTCCCCGTAGCATCACCGCCTCGCTGATGTTATAAGGAAGTGCGTACATCTTGTCTTATCAACCTCCAGTGAAAGGAATGGTCAAATGAAGAGATCTCTCGCAGTAATCCTGGTATTCGCCGTGTTCGGTGGTGTCGCTCTGGGCGCAGAAACTGCCAAGTCGTCGGCGGACCTGTGCAAGGGCGTGGTCGATCCGTACGACACGGTCGCTCAGAAGTCATTGTTCTTCAAAGCCGCCGGCAAGGACAACGAGCTGAGCGAGAAGGAATTTGAAGCCGACAAGGCTACCGGCAAGGGTTTCGTCGCGTCGTTCGAGAAGTGGTCGACCATTGTCGCCTTCGATAAAGACGGAAAGAAGCAGATCGACTGGCTGGAGGCCGACGCGTACCGCCGCGACCTGCGCAGGCGAGTTCTTGGCGCACACGATGCGAGCAAGGACGGCAAGCTGGCGGGCGACGAGCGCACCGCAGCCAATAAGGCGCTGGCGGCGGGCAAGTTCGCAACCGTGAGCAGGCGACGGTCCAGTAGTCGGGGTCGGGGCGGTTCGCCCTGGGAACGCCCTGAGATAATCAAGCAGTACGACAAGAACAAGGACGGGAAGTTAGACGAGAAAGAGCAGGAAGCTGCCCGCGAAGCGTTCCGGGCGCGTATGGATCTGAGGCGCTACGACACCAACAGAGACGGTAAGCTCGACGAGAAGGAAACCGCCGAACGCGACAGGCGTCGCAAAGAGTTCTATGACAGGTTCGACAAGAACAAGAATGGGAAGATTGACGAGGATGAGCGCGGCGCTATTGGCGAGTATTACCGCAACCGCCGCTATGACACCAATAATGACGGTAAGCTCGACGAGAAGGAAATCGCCGCCCGCGACAAGGCCAACGCCGAAAGAGAGCAGACTCGCAAGGAGATGTACGCGAAATTCGACAAGAACAAGAACGGGCGGATCGACGAGGACGAGCGCAGCGGTATTGGCGACTGGTTCCGCATGCGCCGCTACGACACGAATAAGGACGGTAAGCTCGACAAGGAGGAAACCGCCGCCCGCGACAAGGCCGAGGCCGAAAGGGAAAAAGAGCGAGCCGAGCGCCGCAAACAGTTTGACAAGGACGGCGACGGTAAACTCAACGAAGAAGAAGAGCGTGCCTACCGCAATTCCTTCCGGCGCCGACGCGGACGTGGACGCGGCGGACGCTGAATACCTGAATTGTAAACAGGAAACTTTAGCGGCTGATCTTTCAACATTCAACGTCTACGGCGTAGGCGTTGTGTGGCGAGATTGGCGGGCAAACGGAGGCGAAGCCATGCGGCGCGTCTTACATGTTGATGATATAACAGCCTATTAACATGGCACTTAATGGCCTGTGACATATAACGCGGTGTCAAGCGGAAAGTTGAGGACGGCGTTTCGGCGAACGCGTTGCTATAAGATCCGTCGAGATCATGTGTTATGGCCGCACGACAACGCCAGTCCGCGCGCATGGCAGGGCGGTAGGCAAGTTCACAATTCTGACGCGGAGGCGGCGCGGCGGGGGGGCACGCAAGATAGATCGGCGTATTTGGATATGATATAACCATCGATATCACGGCCGTATAGCACACTTGCCGGTGCGCGATCGTTCGCCCCGGCGCCCGAGACGGGTCGCCCAAGAGCCTGTGAACCAGTTGTGACACCCCCCGGAATCTTAGCTACTACTTCCTGCGTCGGGGCTGGCGCAGGGGGGGCGGGTCGGTCACTTTGTATTGCTTCTTGAGGCGGATGAGTTCCTTCTTCAGATCGGCGACGACCGAAGCGTAGGCGGGGTTGGCGTATTGGCTCTTCATTTCGTCGGGGTCCCTGGCCAGATCGTAGAGCTCCCACTCGTTGAGATCGTAGTAGTGGATGAGCTTGTGAGTCTTGGTGGCGACGCCTTCGTGTCGGCGGACGGAATGGACGGCGGGGAACTCGTAGTAGTGGTAATAGAGGCTCTTGCGCCAGTTGGCGGGGGTCTTTCCGGCCAGCAGGGGCTTGATGCTTGCGCCCTGCATATCGGCGGGGTTCGGTGCGCCGGCGATGTCGAGGAATGTCTGGGCGTAGTCGAGGTTCTGCACGAGATCGGCGTTGGTCGAACCGGCCTTGATAACGCCGGGCCAGCGGGCCAGCAGCGGTGTGCGGAAGGATTCCTTGTACATGAACCGCTTGTCGAACCATCCGTGCTCGCCGAGATAGAAGCCCTGGTCGGAACTGTAAATCACCACGGTATTTCCGGCCAGACCGGATTCGTCGAGATACTTAAGCACACGCCCGACATTCTCGTCCACCGATCGGATGCAGCGGAGGTAGTCCTTGAGATATCGCTGGTACTTCCAGCGGATCAGGTCCTTTCCGGTGAGGTTGGCGGCTTTGAATTTGGCGTTCTTCGGATCGTATGCGGCCTCCCAGACCTTCTTCTGCTCGGCGTTGAGCGTTCTTGGCGGGACGAGTTTCAGATCGATACGGTCCATGGTTTTGGAGATGCTCATGTCCTGCTTGAGGGCCGCGGTTCCCCGCCCTGAGTAGTCATCGAACAGGTTTGCCGGTTCGGGTATTTCGACGTCATCGAACAGGCTGAGATGCTTGAGGTTGGGATTCCATCTGCGGTGGGGGGCCTTGTGCTGGAGCATCAGCATGAACGGTTTGGACTTGTCGCGCTTGTTCTTCAACCAGTCCAAGCCGAGATCGGTGACGATATCAGTTACGTATCCGGTATGCTTGACCCGCTTGGGTCCGATGAGCATGGTGGGATTGTAATAGTTGCCCTGCCCGGGCAGGACCTCGGAATATTGGAAACCGGTGGGGATGGCCTTCAAGTGCCACTTGCCCACGATCGCCGTCTGGTATCCGACCTTATTCAGCAGCTTTGGGAAGGTCTGCTGCGTGGCGTCGAATCTCTGCCGGTTGTCGAGAACACCGTTGATGTGGCTGTGCTTACCGGTCTGGATCACGGCGCGGCAGGGGGCGCAGATCGAGTTAGTCACGTAGGACTTGGTGAAGATCATCCCTTCCTTGGCCAGGCGGTCGATATTGGGGGTCGGAGCGACCTTCGCGAGCCTGCCTCCGTAGGCGCTGATGGCCTGGAAAGCATGATCGTCGCTGAAGATGAAGAGTATATTCGGGCGTTTCTTCGCATCATCGACGGCGAAAGCGGCGCGCGGCATGGCGGTCGCCGCGGCTCCAAGGGCGACGGTCTTGAGGAATCTGCGTCTGGTGCTCATTTGAGGATTCTCCTGATGTCCGGTTTCCATCGATCGTCGGCTACTTCGTTTCGGTTGCCTTCTGTGCGGGCGGATTCAGCGGGCGGATCCAGATGTTCCTGTATCGCACGGGGTTTCCGTGTGCTTGGAAGGACAGCGGGCCTGTGGGTCCGTGGGGGCGGTATTTGGCGACGTTTTTCCACGTGCATGGACCGCGGATTTCCGTGTGATTCTGGACGACTACTCCGTTTAGCAGGACCGTGACGTACGCGGGCTTGACGAGCTTCTTGTCCTTGAATTCCGGTGCGGTGAAGATGATGTCGTAGCTCTGCCATACTTCCTGGGGACGGCATGCGTTGACTTGCGGGGGCGTCTGCCCGTACACGCTTCCGGTCATCCCGTCGGGGTACGTTTGATTCTCGAAGCAGTCGAGTACCTGGACCTCGTATTTGCCCATGAGGAACACGCCGCTATTCCCGCGTTTCTGCCCGCTGCCTTTGATCGCCTTGGACGCGAGCCATTCGACATGGACCTGGACGTCGCGGAACTCCTGCTTGCTGACGAGCTGTCCGCCGGTGACCTGAACGTACCCGTCGGCGACCTTCCACTTCGAGGGTTTGAAGTTCGACAGATCCTTCCCGTCAAACAGCACGACCGCGTCGGAAGGGGCCTTGCCCGGAGTCTCCTGTGTACTCGACGTACCGGGCGTTACTATCGCCGGTTGCGGGCGGCGGGGATCGTGTACGGTCCATTTGCCCCCGGGCTGCAGCGGCGTAGTTGTATAACCGTCAATCTTCCCTGCCGCCCGGGCGAGGATACCGCATGCTCCCGCCAGAACACATATGGCAAGGGCCTGAAAGATGCGACGTCCGCGGTTAGATACTGATCTCATAGCTTGCTCCTCTGAAGTAAAGACAACGGGAATGCCACTGTCCCGACATCACCGGTCGGGGATAGCGATGGATAATACGATTCGGGAGATTATGACCTGAATTGCCTGCCCGTGCAAACCTCAGCGCAAAAAATAGCCCCGGTGGGCGTAGAACACCGGGGCGAAGGAGAAGGCAAACACCTTCCTGCCGAACTGAGGCGGCTAGGAGTCTGTCGGACTTTTGGCGCGCATTTTCGCGCACCGGTCGGTATTC